>JBBJME010000070.1:0-29482 GCA_037719765.1 Planctomycetaceae bacterium | reverse complement strand
CTTTGCGGTTGGTATTGAAGGCGGCTGTGCCTACACGGCAGCGGCGTTGCACAGTGCCGCGAAGTTTATTGTCGACGATATTCCGCTGGCCCAGTACTTTGATCGTATCAGTAAAGATCGTGTGACGGAAGACGGACAACCCGACCCGGAGTTCCCGGGTGGCCTGCCGGAGATCTACGCCACGATCGGCGAAGTGGTCACTCGGCGAAAGCCGGCGCGTACGTCGGCAACAGAACGAATCGTGGCGATCCCGATTGGCATGGCTATCTGCGACGTCGCTCTCGGGCATCTCACCTTCATGAAGGCTGTCGAACGCGGAGTCGGTCAGAAGTTTCGTCTGGCCTGATCCCGTCATTGCCTCTGCATTCGCAGAACACGTCCGCGAATAGAGGGTTATCTGTGGACATCAGGGCTTCTCCGGTCGGAACCACAGCCCGAATTCTCAGCGAGCATATAACTCCGCGAATGCCTGACGATACGGAAGTTCGTTTGCCGGGAACAGCGCATCGAACGCAGAGTCCGATACTGCGCCGCGCTGGAACCTGCGTTTTTCAAAGACGGGCATGGTGTGCCCTGTGATTTGTTCCACGCCGCGGCGGACGACTTCGCCTTTGAGCTGATAGAGCTTGTCGTGGTTCCAGTCGGTCAGTTCAATAAACGGGATGCCTTCAGAGACTTCGATGACATTCGGCAGAGCAAACGGACTGAAGCCTCGGAAGCCGAGAGTCGCTGCCGGAGCCCATGAACGCACATGTCCGCGACTTTGACCGCCGCTGTAGGTCAGTGAATGCTTGACCGCGTTGACGCCCCAGCCTTCGTGGTACAGGAGCGGATTGTTGAGCACACTGCGGATTGTCAGTTCGCTGTTTTCTTCGATCGGATAATCCTTCATATTCTCATCGCCGCCATCGCCGTCGGCCAGATAAATCCATTCCGGATAACGCCTGCGAATTTCGCGGCACAACGCGAGCGACATTGCCGCAGACTGTACGTCGAGTGGCTTGTAGTCTTCGATCACGCGAATCGCTTCGCGGTAATCGACGGCGGCCGCAGGCACGTCGATCACTTCCAGAAACAGCCCCAGATCCAGTGCTGACAGGAACTCGTGCGCTTGCGCCGCGTCCTGACCTTTTTCGTCCAGCGACAATGTGAAAGCTTTCAATCGACCTGGTGATTCTCCGCGTTTCAGCAGTGCGTCGCAGATCGCAAGGAAGACCGCTCCACTGTCGATACCGCCGCTGAACAAGACTCCGATCGGCTCCGATGCCGGGATTTGTTCAAGCCAGTGATAGATTTCCTGCTGCATCGCCCCGATGTACGCTCGGCCGATTTCATCCAGATTGCTGCTGAGCCGATTGCGTTGCGGCGTAAAAAAACGTGTGCAGGACGGACTGGGGTCTGGGCAACCGATCAATGCCAGCTCCAGAATATGATGTGCCGGCACCATGCGTGTGTACGATGGATGAAACTGTTCGGCCAGGCCTTCCTTCTTCAGCCATGCGGCGATCTCATCAATGCGTTCGGCGACGATCAGACACGGACCTGCCACCTGCTTCGCCAGAAAGTACCGCATGGGGCGACCAATCGACCGAGCCATGCGAATGATGTGGCCGTTCTGATGCACGATCGCAAACTGCCCGTCGATTTCGCGAACCCTGGCTGCGTCACCTGCCCCGAGCCGTGCGACGGCCTCCGCAACCGTCATGTTGAAAATCGAGTTCGCTGCAGGATCAAGCAGGTTAATGAAGCGTTCGACGTAGGCGTGATTGTGCATCGCATTGCTTTCAGAGGAGCTCATCTGCCGAGAATGAAGGTATCCCGCGTGACTTATACCTCACGCGCTCGTAAGTGACATTAACCCGAAGTGTCAGCGACGGCTGCAAATCCCAACCCCTCGCTGACGCTTCGGGTTACAATCCGGCGCGCAAAAGTGTCATTCTCGACCGCGCGGAGTATAAACAGGTTGTACCGGAACTACGTCCAGACTCACCAAAAGTGCAAACAGATTCCTGCCTTCTACTTCAAAAACGGCCCCACGGCCCCTTCGACGACTTTCATCGCCTGGTCGATCAGTTTCAGAGCGTCCTTCGTTTCCGGTGCCTCCGCGATAATCCGAATGATGGGTTCCGTATTGCTGGCTCGCACCTGAACCCAGCGATCAGACCAGTCCAGTCGCAGCCCGTCGCCCTCCCGCGCTTCAGCATCCGGAAACGCTTTTCGCAACGCCTCGCACGCCGCCGGAACCGCACTGGCTGGACAGGTGATCTTGTCTTTGACGATGGTATAGAACGGCAGCGAATCCGCCCACTTTGCCAGCGTCTTTTTCTTTTCCGTCATCCCGGCGAGCACATACGCCATCGAGACGAGGCTGTCCCGCACATAACCGACCTGCGGGTCGATCACACCACCGTTCCCTTCGCCACCCAGCACGGCTTGCACCGAACGCATCTTGGCGCAGACGTGCGCTTCACCGACAAAACTGCGATGGAACTGGCAACCGTGTTTTGCAGCAATGTCCGCAGTGACCCGACTGGTCGATCCGTTAACGACGAACGGACCCTTGCGGCGTTCCAGGACAAAATCTGCGGCGAGAGCCAGCGTCAGTTCTTCTCCGATGTAACGTCCATCATTGTCGACAATCGCCATCCGATCGGCATCGGGGTCCTGAGCGAACCCGGCGTGCGCCTTGTGTTGAATGACGGCTTTGCAGAGATCGCCCAGATTCTTTTCCGTCGGTTCCGGAATGTGTTCAAAGCGACCGTCCGGCGTGCCGCCCAGCACGACAACGTCGCATCCCAGCGCTTCGAGCAGGCGAGGTCCACAGGTTGCACCTGAACCATGATTGCAGTCCAGCACCACGCGGTATTTCTTCTTTCGAATGGCTTCGACATCGACAAGCGAGAGAACTTTTTCGATATGCGGCTGTGCCGGATCATGCAGCACGGTGACTTTTCCCAGCCCCGCCCAATCCTTCCATACGATCGATTCGGAATCCAGGATACTGATGAGCTGCTGTCCGAGTTCCCGATTGAACACCGATCCGTCCGGTGCGAACGGTTTGAGTCCATTCCATTCGATGGGATTGTGACTGGCGGTGATCTGCAGTCCGCCCGCTGCGTTGTGGTGTCGGACCAGAACTCCGCATGTCGGCGTCGTGCAGATGCCGGCATCCAGCACCTCACAGCCGGTCGCCAGCAATCCGGAGATCACGGCGTGCTGAATCATGGGCCCGGTCGATCGACCATCCCGTGCCACCACAACTTTGCCACCACAGAAGATGGTCCCAAGTGCCGCCGCAAACCGCGTCGTGTAAATCGGATCCAGACCATCTCCAATGATGCCTCGTAGCCCTGAGATGCTGAGTATTCGAGTCGCCACGTCTGTCTCCCTGCTTTGCTTTTTGTAGCTTGGACATTCTTGTCCTAGTGCTCTGTCAATGGTTGGAAAAAGGGGCAGGAACCAATAGCCAAATGGCCCAAAGGGTGCTGCGCACTATTGGTTCCTGACCCCTTTTCCAAGCCACGCGAGACGAATTTGAAGGGCAGCGTATGTTTGAGGCTGACAACGTTGCACGGCAAACGACGGACATGAATGTCCATCCTACATGAACGCAGCGCATCAAAAAAGCCATCTGTGAACAGACGGCTTCTGAGGGGTGCTGATATCTTCTGACGCAGCTTATTCTTCGGCCACGAATGGCAGCAGACCGATAAACCGGGCTCGAAGCACAGCCGTGCGGACCGCTCGCTGATACAGAGCAGATGTTCCGGTTCGACGGCGAGGCAAAATGCGACCTTCGCGGTCGATCAAGGTTCGCAGGGTCTTCAAATCTTTGTAGTCCACATAAACTGGACGCGGAATTGAACCATGACCAGAAAACTGGCAGGTCATTTTTTTCTTTTTGAGGCGAGCGCGGCGTTTACGGAGCTTCTTGAGGTCAGCACGGGAAATTGTGGCCATGGACGACGAGTTACCTTTTGGAAATACATCAACTGCGGGCAATAGACCCCGTGGAACTCGTACAAGGCTGCACAGCCAACGAGCCGCCCGACGGACCGGAACTGAAATCCCGGCGGGGAAACGAAGAGACGCAGTGTAATTCGGCAAACGCCTACCGACAACACAAACCCTCGTCCCATTTTGCTTTCGGAGAAACTGGAATCTCAACCAACCCAAAAAGGGCTTAAATCGCCTCGACGCCGGTCTCGCCTGTTCGAATTCGAACGATCTGCTCAAGATTCGAGACGAAAATCTTTCCGTCACCAATCTGGCCCGTACGAGCAGCCTCACAGATGGCGTTGATCGCGCCTTCGACCTCGTTGTCGTTGACGACTACCTCCAGCTTGACCTTCGGCATAAAATCGACTGTGTATTCTGCCCCGCGATAGGTCTCTTTATGACCACGCTGGCGGCCAAATCCACGCACTTCTGAAACCGTCATTCCCTGGACGCCGATGCTGGTCAGCTTTGTCTTGACGTCTTCCAGCTTGTAATGACGGATAACTGCCTCAAGCTTTTTCATGATCTCTGCCTCGCCCCTTCACATCAATTGGCTGAATACACAAAATGCTTTCGCCCAACATTGCGAGGCGAAAAAACACAAGGAATCTTGTACTTCACAACACTCAGAAAGACCAGCCATTCCGTGACCCAGACTTCAAAAACCCGCCCAAGCGGAGTCTCAAAGAGTACATCGGATTCCCTGTACAAACCCTGAGCAATGCAACTCCTATACCGCACGATAACTGCGTCTGATGTGACCATGAGTCTTCCTGATGTGCCTAATTTATAGGCAGCATGCTCATTAAGTAATCATTAATCTGCAGGGGAAAAGCCAAGTATTCAGCAGATTTTGCGAATGAGTCCATTTCTGGTGTGTTTTTCTGCGACACGAATTCGTAATCCCCTCCGCAGGCAAATATTGTATTCAAGCCTGAAATTTGCCCGTCGTCCGGCTGAACTTGTCTCCTCATGCAATTCATGATTCTGATCGTACTCGCAGGATTTGTCGCCGGGCGAATTGCAGCCGTCTGGGCCGCATCATTGATTGATCCGTCAATCCGCACCGGACTTCGAACATGCATGTTCTGCAATGAACGGTTCCAAATTGTGCGGCAACTTCTGACACTGACATTTCCGATGCAGTGTCGCGGTTGCCAACGATCTGATCGGTGGTGGCCGATTGCTGCGTCTTTTCTGACCGCTGCTGCGTTCGGATTCCTGACCTGGCTTTTATTGCAACACGGTTGTCAGACGGTCACTGAAGTACGTCCTGCGATGGAACTTTGGCAGAATCGTTTGCCTTTTCACCTTGTTTTTGTCTTCCTGTTGACGACGGCAACAATCGCTGACTTACTGGACTACGTCATCCCGGACAGCATCGTCGCTCCTGGCGTTCTCATCGCACTTGCATTTGCCACGTTCACCGGTGAGCTGCAGTTGATTCATGTATGGGTCGATTGGGACTACGACTTCGTGATGATCTATGGGCCGTATCTTCCGGAATGGATGAAGCAACATCAGCATCTGCATGGCTTGTTGTGGAGTCTTTGCGGGCTGCTCACCGGTGCGGGACTGATGTGGGCGGCGCGCATCGCGGCGCATCTGATTCTTGGGATGCCTGCGATTGGTTTCGGAGATGTCACGCTCATGGCGATGATCGGTGCCTTTATGGGCTGGCAGCCGACACTGTGCGTGCTCGCCATCGCACCGCTCGTCGGACTCGTGCTGGGTCTGGGAGGCCGCGTCGTCACCGGACGCAGCTTTGTCGCGTTTGGCCCTTACCTGTGCATCGCAGCCTATATTGTCCTCTGCACCTGGCGCATGCTGTGGGAAGGCATTCAACTTAAGATGATCTTCAGCCACTGGCCCACTGTCGCCGGAATGGTTGCTGGCTCCTTCGTCGTTTTCTGCGTGCTGCTGGTGGGCCTGAGGATCTTTCGAGCCATGCCCGCTGATCGGCTGCGATGAAGTCCGGTGATGAGCCCGTTGTCTATTCTGTCGCCTTAAGAGTCGGCCGCAGCAGGTTTCGAAAGTGCCACCCAGCCGACCAGAGTACATTGAGCCCGCGAGAATGGGCCTGCCATATTACTTCCCCGTCGCACAGGTTCACTGTACGGCGAAAGTCCTTTCCGGCAGAAAGGACCTGCTTAATCCAGATAAATAAACTCATTCAGATTCAACGCTACCAGGCAAAAGTATTTCCGAGCCTGTTCGGCAGTCATCTTCTGTTCGTGCTGCAGCGTACTGATCAAACTCAGTCCCCGAGCGACGTCTGCATCTGTTGGTGGCCGTTGTGTGACGCGCTGCAACGCTGTGCGGATCTGTGCGTTGAGTTTGTCAGGGTGTGCTTCCTGCAGCATCTCTGCAAACACGGATGCCTCGGCAAGAATGAACTCACTGTTGAGCAGTCCCAGGGCCTGTGTGGGCTGAGTCGTCGCAAAGCGAACGGGGCAGGTCTGGTCGGTATCCGCCATATCGAAGCTCTCCAAAATCGGATCGAGCAGTGATCGTTTTACATGAATATAGACGCTGCGACGAGCTTCATCTTGCGGAGATGAAGCGCCCCAGCCAGAGCCCGGCTGAGATTGCCCGGCTTTAACTTCCGCCGGGATCTTTGTATAGATCGAAGGGCCGTACATGCGGTCTGCATTCAGAGTTCCGTTGGCCCAGAGAATGGAATCTCGCACTTCTTCTGCCGAAAGTCGTCGCATGTCAAATCGCCAGAAATTGTCGTTCGTCGCATCCTTTGCAAGTGCTTCTTCGCGACCGGAGGTACTCATCTGATACGTCGCTGAATTCATGATCAGACGGTGCATGGATTTGATGGACCACCCGGCTTCGACAAACTTCGCCGCCAGCCAGTCCAGAAGTTCAGGGTGTGTCGGCTTGCTGCCCTGAAACCCGAAATCGCTCGACGTGCGCACAATGCCGCGACCAAAGTGATACTGCCACAGGCGATTCACCATCACGCGGGATGTCAGCGGATTCGCAGGACTGGTCATCCAACTGGCCAGGGCCGTTCGCCGACCACTGGACGCGGCTCCTTCTGCCAGCGGCAGAATTTCAGGTGCGGGCGGAGACAGCACTGACGGAAACGAAGGATGGACCTCGTCGCCCGGCGACTGCGGGTTCCCTCGCATCAACAGATACGTGGGCTTCATCCCGGCGACATCTTCTTTGACGCACAATGCCTGAGCCATCCCGGTCGGGCGGTTTTCTCTCAGCTTGTCTCGCCGACTCGTGAGGTTCCGATAGCGATTGACATCCTGGTCTGTCAGCAGTCCGCCTTCACGTTTTTCAATCAGACGTACGCGATTGGCCTCGTACGCGAATTCGTCATTATCAACGCCTGAAAAATCTGCTTTTGCTTTCTCTTCAATCTTTGCAAGGTCGCGTTCGATATTTTCCAGCTCGCGTTCGAACTGCGCCACCGCAGCCTCATGCAGCGCACTTTCTTCCGGCTGCGGGATTTCAGTCACCGAAGCTTCCAGCACTGATTCATGAGAGCGGTTTCCATATCGCTTCACGCCGCGAAAAAACGCGATCAGGCTGTAGTAGTCGGTCTGCGGAATTGGATCAATCTTGTGGTCGTGACATCGGGCACAATTGATCGACAGACCAAGCATTGTCTGACCCGTGGTCGTCACGATGTCATCCAGATCATCATAGTAGGCCAGTTCCGGATCGGCCGGTTCGTCATCCCAGCGTCCCAGGCGGTAGTAGCCCGTCGCGATGATGGAATCCGGAGTCCTGTGAAGCAGTTCGTCGCCGGCCAGTTGTTCAGTCAGAAACTGATCGTACGGCTTATCGCTGTTGAATGACTGAATCACATAGTCGCGATATCGCCAGACAAATGGCTTGGCTCCGTCGCGTTCGTAGCTGTTGGTTTCTGCGTAGCGAACCAGGTCAAGCCAGTGGCGACCCCATTGTTCTCCGTAATGCGGCGATTCCAGCAGTTGATCAATGAAGGCGGCCCATGCTTGCGGTGACGGGTTGGCGGCGAAGGCCTCAACCACTTCCGGTTCCGGAGGCAGGCCTGTCAGATCGTACGATGCGCGGCGCACCAGTTCACGAGGTCCGGCCTGCGCATTCGGAGTCAGGCCTTGATCCTGCAGTTGTTTCTGGATGAAGCGGTCGAGGTCGCTTTTTGCCCAGTCGCCGGCAACTTCGGGAACCTGCGGCTTGACCACCGGCCGAAACGACCAATGCCGCTTGGTTTCTTCGTTGACGCGCGGCGGTTCACGCGGGGCTTCAAAGTGCAGGGCCTTCAGATCTTTTGGCCACGCGAGGCCGTTTTTTACCCAGTTTGTGAGGGATTCAATCTGCTTCGGCGACATTTGACCGGTCGGCGGCATTTCATATCCGTCGTAGTTGATCGCCTTGATGAGCAGACTCTCGGCAGGAGTGTCAAGATCGACAGCCGTTCCGGATTCACCACCCGTCAGAATTGCAGCCCGTCGGGTCAGATCAAGTCCACCCTTGGGCTCCGCACCGGAATGACATTTCAGGCAATTGGCTTCCAGGATGCCTGCGACTTCCTCTTCGAACGCAGCAATATGTTCCGCTGGAAAATCGGGGATCTCATCAGCGACTGCGTACCCGGCAAGCAATGGAACCATCAAAAGTGCTGGAACGCACCGAAAGTGCATGTTGGAATCTCAATTTAAGGCGGGAAAATTACTTTTCAGGTGACAGCGGAGGGACCGGTATTCGCTGGTATCAAAACAGCCTCCCCGTTGAGTCGCGTCAAACGCCGAGTTTCACCTGTTTCTGACTTCCGTCCAGTACATCAGGCTATCCAGCACAACTGTCAGTGTCAACGAGCCAACTGTTGTACCGATCTCCGGAGGTTTCGGACATTGGCTTCTGCGATTCTTGATCCATGCGGAAATCCTGGTAACCTGCTCCAAATTTTGCGCGTTTTGACGCCACCGGCCGGTCGCCATCTGCTTTGCTGTCTTTCGGAATTTTCCGATCCCGTCTGCGAAAGTGGTACGCGCAGGCCGTGCTCATATCGGAGTTTTCTTGCGGATCCCGATTCTTGTCGTGATCTCGCTAATGGAAGGACCACTGCCAAGTGCCACGTCGTAACGACATTAAGAAGATTCTGATCATTGGTTCCGGCCCGATTGTGATCGGTCAGGCATGTGAGTTCGACTATTCGGGAACTCAGGCCTGCAAGGCCCTGCGGGAAGAGGGCTACGAAGTCGTGCTGGTGAATTCCAATCCAGCGACCATCATGACCGACCCGAATACTGCCGATCGGACATATATCGAACCGATCACATGGCAGTACGTCGAGGAAATCATTAAGCAGGAGCGCCCCGACGCGCTCCTCCCGACGCTCGGTGGTCAGACGGGTCTCAACACGGCGATGGAACTCGTCCGGCACGGCGTGCTCGCGAAGTACGGCGTCGAAATGATTGGCGCCAAAGAAGAGGTCATCAAGCGGGCGGAAGAACGTGACACGTTCAAGAAAATCATGCTCGAAATCGGACTTGATGTTCCTCGAAGTTTTACAGTTCATAACATCGACGAAGCCCGCGAAGCAGTCAAAGACATCGGGCTGCCAATCATTATTCGAGCCAGTTTCACACTGGGCGGCACCGGAGGCGGGATCGCGTACAACATCGAAGAATTTGAAGACATGGTCCGTCGCGGTATCGCACTCTCGCCGATCAACGAAGTGCTGCTCGAAGAGTCTATTCTCGGCTGGAAAGAGTACGAGATGGAAGTGATGCGTGATAACGCTGACAACGTCGTCATCATCTGCGCCATCGAAAACTTTGATCCGATGGGCGTCCACACGGGCGATTCGATCACTGTCGCTCCGGCTCAGACGCTGTCCGACAAAGAGTATCAGCGGATGCGCGACGCCACAATCAAAGTCATGCGTGCCATTGGTGTCGAAACCGGCGGTTCAAATGTGCAGTTCGCCATTCAACCGGACACTGGTCGCATGACCGTGATCGAAATGAATCCGCGCGTCAGTCGTTCATCGGCGCTGGCGTCGAAGGCGACTGGTTTCCCGATTGCCAAGATTGCCGCCAAGTTGGCTGTGGGTTATCGACTGGACGAAATCCCAAACGACATTACGCGAGAAACGCTGGCCTGTTTCGAACCGACGATCGACTACGTTGTCACCAAGATCCCGCGCTGGACGTTTGAAAAGTTCCCGGAAGCTGATCCCACGCTGACGGTTCAGATGAAGTCAGTCGGCGAAACGATGGCGATCGGACGCACGTTTCGTGAATCACTGCAAAAAGCCCTGCGTGGATTAGAAATCGGCCACTTCGGACTTGGCGGTGGCAAGAAAGATCTGTGGGGAACGGACAAGCAGCCCACGAGAGATGAAATCCAGAGTAAGCTCGCGGTCCCGAACGCGGATCGGATCTTCTATGTGCGGTATGCCTTGAAGTTCGGGATGTCGGTTGAGCACATTCATGAAACCACGGATATCGATCCCTGGTTCCTCCGCAATCTTGAGCAGCTCGTCGAACTGGAGCATAAGATCCGGCTGATCAGTCGGCTCGACGATGCCTCGCCGGAACTCATCCGTCGCGCAAAGGAGGACGGATTCTCAGATGCACAGCTGGCGTTCTGGTGGGACTGCTCACAGATGGAAGTTCGTCAGCGACGCAAAGAGCTGAACATCGTCGCCACATTCAAGCAGGTCGATACGTGCGCAGCCGAGTTCGAGGCTTACACGCCCTACTATTATTCCACGTATGAAATGGAAGACGAAACGCCGGCAAAGCAGCCTGGTAAGAAACGCATCATGATTCTGGGCGGCGGACCGAACCGCATCGGCCAGGGGATCGAGTTCGACTACTGCTGTTGCCATGCCGCGTTCGCATTGAAAGAACTGGGTATCGAAAGCATCATGGTGAATTCGAACCCGGAAACGGTATCGACCGACTACGACACATCCGATTATCTGTTCTTCGAGCCGCTGACGATCGAGGACGTGCTGAATATCTGCGACCGGATGCAGCCGGACGGCGTGATCGTGCAGTTCGGTGGCCAGACGCCGCTGAATCTTGCTCGAGGTCTGGAAGCTGCGGGAGTGAATATCATCGGCACGAGTCCGGATATGATCGATGCGGCAGAAGACCGCGCTCGTTTTCAGAAGATTCTGGAGAAGCTTGGCCTGCATCAGCCGCCGAACGGCATCGCCACCAATATCGAAGGCGCTCGGGCCGCGGCGAATCGTATTGGTTATCCGGTGCTTGTGCGCCCCAGCTACGTGCTGGGCGGCCGAGCGATGGAAATTTGTTACGACCAGAAGAGTCTGGAACGCTACATGACGGAAGCGGTTGATGTGTCGCCGGACAAGCCTGTCCTGATCGACAAGTTTCTGGAAGACGCGATCGAAGTGGATGTCGATGCGATTTCGGATGGCGAAACAACGGTCATCGGCGGCGTGATGGAGCATATCGAAGAAGCGGTGTGCATTCCGGCGACTCTGCATGTGCGTTACCGCCATATTCGCTGCCCGCCAGCGTCGTCGATGAGATTCGCGTTGCCACACGCGCCCTGGCGACCGCGTTGCAGGTGCGCGGACTGATGAATATCCAGTTCGCGGTGAAGGTTGATGGTGACAGTCCGCAGGGCACGGTTTATGTGCTGGAAGTCAATCCGCGCGCCAGTCGAACGTCACCGTTCGTGTCCAAAGCGATCGGTCATTCACTCGCAAAAATTGCGGCCAAGGTAATGGTTGGGGTTTCGCTGAAAGCACAGGGCTTCACTGAAGAAATTGTGCCGACGTACACCTCGGTCAAAGAAAGCGTATTTCCGTTTAATCGCTTTATGGGCGTCGATATCGTGCTCGGTCCGGAAATGCGATCGACCGGCGAAGTCATGGGAATCGACGCTGACTTCGCACTCGCGTTCGCCAAAGCGCAACTTGCCGCGGGTTCGCGTCTGCCGATGACCGGCAAGATTTTCATCAGCATGTCGGCCAGTCATAAGCAGCGGATGATCGACCCTGCACGCCGTCTGAAGTCGCTCGGCTATCAGCTGGTCTGCACCAGCGGGACCGCTCGAGTGTTCCAGGAAGCCGGTATTGAAGTCGACGTCGTGCGAAAAGTTCAGGAAGGTCGTCCGAATCTGCTCGACCTGATGGCTAACGGCGAGATCCAGTTGATCTTCAACACCCCCAGCGGCAAAGGGGCCCGCACGGACGAAGGCCGCATCCGGGCCGCATCCGTCAGCTACGGCGTTCCTTGCGTGACAACGATGCCAGGCTGCTCGGCCGTGGTTAACGCTCTGGCAGCGCTTCGCGAAAATCCAAATCCAGGTGTCAGGGCGATTCAGGATTGGGTGGGTGCGAACAAATAGGGAACAACTGTCATTCAACAGTGCGATTTATGTAGCTTGGACATTCATGTCCGAGTCCCCGCCAGAAGGTTTCCCGAGAATGGAAGGCCTTTGAGATATCGAAGCCTCTTAGTCGTTAATTTTCCTGGCCATACGACGGACATGGATGTCCATCCTACGGAACTGCTGGCGCAAACATGAACGAAAACACTCCAACCACTCTTCCCGGAATGATGTTCTGCGCCAAGCAATACGTGGCACGAGTTGCGGGCGTTCGTCAGATGGCCCAGGACACCTGGGCCGTGAAGATTCATACGCCCGAACTGGCCGCCAGCATAACGCCAGGGCAGTTCTTTATGATTCGGCCAGCGACAGGAAGTGATCCGTTGCTGGGGCGACCGTTTGCGTTGTTTGATATCTACTGCGATGCAGACGGAAAACCTGCAGGTGTCGAATTTGGATTCGTCAAAGTGGGCAAGCTCACGTCGCTGATGAGTCAGTGGACTGAAGGCGATGAAGTCAGCATCTGGGGGCCGCTGGGAAATGGTTTTCCAGTTCCGGACTGCCGCCGCCTGATTTGCGTGGCGGGCGGTATCGGACAAACGCCGTTTCTGGGGTCGCGCGTGAAGCTCTTGGGCTGGCGACTTATGGCGGCCCCGCGCGGCACATGGCACTGCGACCAGAATCCGTTTCACTGTGCTATGGAGTTCGATCAAAGAACTACCTCGCAGGCGTGCAGGAGTTTACGATCGACGGACTGGACCTGAAAATCGCCACCGACGACGGCTCATTCGGTCATCATGGCTTTGTCACCGATCTGCTGAGGCTCCAACTGGCATCGAACCGCGACGGAGTACACGTCTACTGTTGCGGTCCTGAACCGATGATGAAGGCCGTCGCAGAAATCTGCAGGCAGCAGACCGTTCCATGCTGGCTGTCTCTTGAAACGCCCATGGCCTGCGGGTTTGGCGCCTGCTTCAGTTGCGTCACCAAAGTTGCCGAACCCGATGGTTCATGGGACTATCGCCGCACCTGCGTCGAAGGCCCGGTGTTTAAGGCGGAACAGTTGGTGCTGTAGCAGCGTGTGCCACGTCAGGATATGAATTCGATCGACAGATCGCTGATTCTGTTGCGAAAATCAGGCGACATCATTGTGGAGAGTTCGCAGACGACTGTGAATTGTAAATCTTGCGGAGTTTGCGGTTGATAGACAGTCACTCGACGGCATCACACTGTTGACGGAATGGCAGAAATGCCGTGAATATCCGCATCGACGGTCATAGCTCTGTCCTCGGCACGGCGTGTGCAAACTGGTTGTTGTATTCAACTTTCGGGGTTTTGACTCGGTAAAACTTTCAAGTCAGCAGGGAGCATTCAAATGCCACGGTTTTCGGCGGTTGGTGGATTTCAAGCGGGGATCGTCGCGATCATGGTGACGTACGCCGTCATCACTCTGTTGTCTCCGGTCAGCGTCAAGGAATCGCCGACATCACGGGAACCCGTCCAGGATGAAATCGCCGCTCCGCCGTCGAAGGCGGCCATGGACGAGTTGATGAAGCAGAAACTTTCTGCAGTCGCTGAGCTGAAATTTCCGCCAGAACGGCCGCGACAGAATCTGCTGGCTCGCCTGCAGTCCAATCTGTAAGTCTCAATCTGTGCAGAACGTCGATCACCGAAGAGCGGTTCGATCATATTCGACATCACGACGATGACCTGTCTGAGTATCCTTTCCAGAATGCTGATTCGCCATGTTTCGTTGTCCTGAATTCACAACCTCAAATCCCGTCCAAAACCGAGCCCACTCGGCGATTCAACTGGCCATGCGTCTGGAGGGCAGATTGCAGCGTCACATGCTGAGGCCCATTCGAGTCCACATTTGCGAAAACGAACTGCAACTGTTTGGCCTGGTGGCCTCATGGCACGAAAAACAACAGGCTCAGGAGATGGCCCGCGACGTCGCTCCGATGTATCGGATTCGCAATGAACTGCGAGTATCACATCACTGCTGACGCATGAGTTCATCGAGATTCTGCATCTGCGATTCGATGCGTGTGGATTTGAAACCCGGACTGTGAATCGTACGGGGCACGGACTGCCTGTTTTGATTGACTGCGAGCAGAGCCGGAACTTTGGAGCCGGGGACCGGCTGAGAGTACAGGTATCCCTGCGCGTGGGAGCAACCCATTTCATAAAGCAGATCGCGCTGTCCTTCTGTTTCAACACCTTCGGCCACAACGTCCAGATTCAGATTCTGGGCCAGATTGATGATGGTTCGTACGATATCCCGCGCTTCGCTGCAGCTCAGCATTTTTTTCACGAAAGAATGATCAATCTTCAGCTGGTCCAGCGGGATGCGGTGCAGAAAGGCCAGTGACGAAAACCCGGTTCCAAAGTCATCGATCCCGATGCGAATTCCCAGATCGCGAAGTTCATTCATGACGATGCGAGTCCGTTCGGGATTGCCGAGCAGCGCAGCTTCGTTGACTTCCAGTCTCAGTGTGTGCGGGTCGATGCCGACTGTGGCCATCGTGAGGAGCAGATTTTGTTTGAAACCCGGCTGATTGAACTCTTCAGATGAGCAGTTCACGGTGACACTGATATTCGGGCCACCGCACGCGAGGTCATTCCACTTCAGCACTTCTTCACACGCATCGTCAAGTATTGCGCGACCCAGCAGACCGGTCAGGCCAAGTGATTCCATCACCGGCACAAAAACGTCCGGCCCGATGTCTTCCTGACGCGGATGATTCCATCGGCACAACGCTTCGAAACCTTCGATCCGACCAGACGACAGTCGCACGATCGGCTGAAAAACCAAAACGAATTCATCGCTGCGAATCGCCTGCCGCAGATCGTTTTCCAAAGTCAGCTTTGCTGTCGCGCAGCCTGCATTTCCGGATCGTAAACGCAGTACCGACTGCGTCCGCTGGTCTTCGCATAGTACATCGCTGTGTCGGCTTCCCGAATGGCGTCGGCGGGTGTTTTCACTTCCTCGCCACCAAAACCAATACCGATACTGACACCCATCAGCACCTCGCGAGTGCCAATCAGAAACGGCTCGGCAAGCGCCCCGATGATACGTTCAGCGATCTGTTCCGCATCCGCGCGCGATTCCAGCTGATGCAGCAGGATGGTGAATTCGTCGCCTCCGTGACGCGCGATTGACCATTCTGATTTCTGTCGGGCAATGACATCCGATCCGCGCAGGCAACCTTCAAGTTTTCGGGCTACGCTGCACAGCAACAGGTCACCGGCGTCGTGTCCGTGGTTATCGTTGATACGTTTGAAATCATCCAGGTCCAGAAACAGCACAGCGTTCAAACCGTACCTGTTCGGATCCAGATTGATGACCTTTGACAGTTGTTCTTCAAACAGAAGTCGATTCGGAAGTCCGGTGAGCACATCGCGGACCTTACCTTCGGTGACATCGGCCAGCGAACCTGCCAGGCGGACTGCGTTTCCGTCAGCGTCGAGCTGCATGACGCCACTGCAGAGCATCCAGCGATAGGAATCGTTGCGGTGCCGCATGCGAAGTTCACAGTCAAAGCGACCTTTGTCGAACGCGGCCGGAGTGCTGATCATTTCGATAAATGAGTCTCGATCGTCCGGGTGCATCCGATCGAGCCAGACGGGGATTGTGGAATCGAGTTCGTCTTCTGCAAACCCCAGCAGTTCTTTCCAGCGGGATGACAGGAAGATCTGTTGCCGCACAACGTCCAGATCCCATAAGCCAATCCGGGCACCTTTCGCCGCCAAAGCGTAGCGTTCCCGACTGCGCTGAAGTTCCGCACGCGCCCGGCTGTGCTGCAGGTGCAATGAAATGCGGGCCAGCAGAATCTCGTCATCAAACGGTCGAGCCAGAACATCATTTGCTCCTTCGCGAAACGCCGTGACGCCCTGTTGAGGCTCCATTTCCGCCGTGACGATCACGACGGGTGGCCGCGATTCAGAATGCTGCTGTCGAATCGCTCGCAGAACATCAAGCCCGTCCTGCCCCGGGAGACTTACGGTCAGCAGCACCAGGTCCGGTGGAGAATCGCGTAACTGTTTCAGCGCGGCAGGACCCGAGTCCGCCGTTTGTACTCTGTACCCGTTGTCCGTCAGCAGACGAGAAACGGCGTCCCGAGTGACGTGCTCGTGATCAACGATCAGGATTGAGGCTTGCGCAGTCCGGCCTTCGCAGAATCGGAGATGGGACTCCGAAAGCTGTATGATCGAGTCGTATTTTTTCGTGGGGGAAATCACACCAGATTCCATTTATGGGTCGAACGGTCGGCGAAGTGTCTCTTCTCCGAGACATGACGTTTCCTCATTTGAACGTAGGTCGCGAACTGAAAACGCAGGCAGGCTGTGTGCGCGATTCGCGGCGGAAACGCTGTTGCCGCCTTGCAACGTCAGAGCTTGATGCCATTCGGAAACATGTTCATTCGTCTGCTTGTATCGAACGGAAGGGTCGCAGGACCTGTGCCGCCCCTGCAGGGCCAGCGGCGCAGAGACCACGTGCCGCCACGCCATTGTCGATTCTGCCTGTCCTTGCGAAACCGAAAGAGGCGGGTTGTTGGCCTATGCAAGTACTTCCGACCAATCCGCACACAGCAGTTCTGCCTGCTGAAGCACGTCTTCACGGCCTCTTCCTGCAGGTCTGGAGGATACCCCCATTTGTTCAGAATGCGTTTCACAATCACCCGGATCCTGGCCCGCGCACCGTCTCGCAAATTCCAGTCGATTGTCACGCTCTTGCGAACCATTTTGATCAGTTCGACGGCAATCACTTTCAGTTTGTCATCACCCATGGCCAGGATGGCGGACTCATTCGCGGCCAAAGCATCGTAAAAGGCGATTTCGTCGTCGGTCAGGCCCAGATCTTCACCTCGTCTTGCGGCTGCCTCCATCTCCTTCGCCAGGCGGATCAGTTCTTCGATCACTTCATGCGTCGCGATCGCGCGGTTGTGGTAGGCGTTCAGAGTCTTCTTCAACTTGTCTGAAAACAACTGCGACTGCACCAGGTTGCGTTTCGATCGAACTTTGATCTCATCCTTCAGCAGCTTCTCCAGCAGCTCCGCCGCCACGTTTCTGTGTTTCAACCCTCGCACTTCGGCAAGGAACTGGTCTGACAGGATGCTGATATCCGGGCGCTTCAGACCTGCGGCAGTGAACACATCGATAATCTGCCCTTCCGCCACTATCGCTTTCGACACCAATTGCCGGACCGCAGCATCCAGATCTTCCGGTGACTTGCGACTGCCGGACGACTGTTTGCTGAGCGCAGCTTGAACAGTCTGCAGAAACGCCACGTCGTCGCGAATTGCAGTCGCTTCATCGCTGGCCGCACACAGGGCAAAGGCCCGCGACAATTCTGTCACCACTTGGACAAAACGTTTCTTGCCATCTTCCTGCTTCAGCACGTTCTCCTGGGCTGCTGGGATCAGCGTCAGCTTCTGCGTGCCCGTGCCTGCCTTCCAGAGACTCCAGTCGAAGCCATGCAGGATGTCGCAGGCAATTTCGTACTTCTCCAGCATCACCGCGATGGCCTGCGCCACATCAAAGCTGGGCGTTCCTGTGCCGCCGCTGTCGGTGTACGTGGCCAGTGCGTCTCTCAACTGATCGGCAAGGCCGAGGTAATCCACGATCAAACCACCGGGTTTGTCGCGGAAAACGCGATTCACACGCGCGATGGCCTGCATCAGACCATGACCCTGCATTGGCTTGTCGGCGTACATTGTGTGCAGACACGGCGCGTCAAACCCTGTCAGCCACATGTCCCGGACGATCACAATCCGAAACGGATCTTTGCTGTCTTTGAATCGAGTCGCGAGAGTCCGGCGTTTTAGCTTGTTGCGGATGTGAGGCTGCCAGTCCGGCCCATCGTCAGCACTGCCGGTCATCACCACCTTCACGACACAATTCTTGCCCTTTTCGCCTTCCGCGTCGTCATCCGGCGCACTGGCCCAGTCCGGTCTCAGTTCGATCAGTGCATTGTGCAGATCGACGCAAATGCGGCGACTCATACACACCACCATGGCTTTGCCGTCCATCGCTTCCAGGCGTTTTTCGAAATGCTGGATCAGATCCGCTGCAATCAGCTTGATGCGTTTCGGGTCACCCACCAGAGCTTCCAGAGCAGCCCACTTCGACTTCAGCTTCTCGCGACTGGTCTGTTCTTCTCCTTCGGTGATCTCATCGAATTCCACATCCAGTCTCGGCAGTGCCGCGATATTCAGCCCCAGCTTCGCGATGCGGCTTTCATAGTAAATCGGAACTGTGGCACCATCGATGACCGCTCGCTGGATGTCATAAATGCTGATGTAATCCCCGAAAATGGCCCGCGTGTTCGCGTCGTTCTGTTCGATCGGTGTTCCCGTAAATCCGATGAACGACGCATGCGGCAAGGCATCGCGCAGATTGCGAGCCAAGCCATCGATCAGGTCGTACTGGCTGCGGTGCGCTTCGTCGGCGATCACGATGATGTTCCGCCGTTCCGATAACGGCAGCATCTTTTCGCCCTTGTCCGGCATAAACTTCTGAATCGTAGTGAAGATCACGCCGCCGCTGGCCACCTTCAGCAGTTCGCGCAGATGATCACGATCCCTCGCCTGCACCGGGGTCTGATTCAGCAATTCTGAACATCTCTGAAACTGCCCGAACAGCTGATCATCCAGATCGTTTCGGTCAGTCAGCACCACGATTGTCGGGTTCCTCATGGCTGCGGAGCGTATCACCCGAGCCGCATAGAACAGCATCGAAAAGCTCTTGCCTGAACCTTGCGTATGCCAGACGACTCCGGCACGACGGTCACCGGCCTTGCCCCCATGCATCCGGCCAGCCCAATAGTGTCCTTCTGGCTCCTCGGCGGTCTCAGGATCGCTCATCATCCCACTGGCCCGGACGGTTTCTTCCACCGCCGCATTCACAGCATGGAACTGGTGATACCCGGCAATGATCTTGTGCAGCCGGTCGCTTTCCGTGTCCTCTTAGAACACGATGAAGTGCTGCAGCAGATCCAGAAACCTGCGTTTCTCGAAGACACCTCGAACCAGCACCTCCAGCTCCAGAGAGGCCCGTGGAGCGTGGTCTTCTCCATCGACAGTTCTCCAGACCTTAAACCATTCCTGGTTCGCTGTGAGCGATCCGATGCGAGCCTGCAAGCCGTCCGACACGATCAGTAGTTCGTTGTACCGCAGCAGTGACGGAATCCCTGCCTTGTACGTCTGCAGTTGAGCGTACGCAGACCAGATCGTTGCTTCTGAGTCCGCAGCGTTCTTCAGCTCGATGATCGCCAGCGGCAGCCCATTCACGAAGACGATCACATCCGGCCTGCGATTGTTCTGCGCTTCGATCACCGTGAACTGGTTCACCACAAACCAGTCATTCGCCGCCGGGTCCAGGAAGTCCACCAGGCAAACCCGATCACCGGCAATCGAGCCATCTGCTCGGCTGTACTCGACCTCGACACCATCACGCAGCATTTTGTGGAAAGCGCGATTGTTCCCAATGAAGGATGGAGAATCGAGCCGCAGAACTTTTCGCAGAGCTTCCTCCGGCTTCTGGGGAATCAACGGATTCAACCGATGAATCGCGTCCTGCAGCCGTCCCGCGAGCACAACGTCACCAAATGAAGACCGTTCGGCATCCGGTTCACCAGGCGCGATCTTCGGACCGTGGGCGACCGAATAGCCCAGCTCGCTGAACCAATACAGAGTTGTATCTTCGACAATCGCTTCATTGAGTGACATTGACGCCCCGCACTGCTGCGTTCACAGGATGAGGATTTGAATACCAGGGAATGGAAACTTGACTTCGTAGTGCAATCTTCTTGACTTGTGCGACTGATTAACCGATATTGTTGGTGGAGACTCGGCCTAGAGGAGACCTTCGGGTGGCCTCGAAAGCGTTGTCTCTTTTTTTATTGCCGTCCCGGACCACAGGGATTGGCTACGTAACAAATGCCCCACAGTTCAAACTGATTCCCGTCCCGATAGCCATCGCCGCGAAATTGCAGTGTTCGCAGCCAGTCAAAGAATTCGATTCGAATTTCTTCGCGCACGGGTTCATTCATTCCTTGCATCGGCAGCCTGAATGCCCAGTTCACGCAGTAGATACACAAATCGGCAGCCTGAATTGGGTAGGCCATATCGGACGACACAAAGAACGGTGTGGGCACAATCCACTGGCTTCGAAATCGCCCAGTGTTGGTCTTGATGAAATACGCCTCAAGCTGACGAACAAATTTTCGGTCCAGCGTCTTCTCAGTTCCATCCATCACCAACAACCCATTCTGCCGCTTTGCCTCCAGGAAATAGAAGAAACGTTCCAGTAGGAACACTTTGTCCTTTCGAAGCATTTCTTCGGCGGGACCTGTGGCCCTTCCTGATCCGCGTGGAATTGCACTCGCAAACAATACCGCATTGTGTTCACGCAACAATTGGAAGACACCGCGAGCCATCTCAATGCAAGCCTGCCCATAAGCGCAAAACTCACTGCTTGTCGGTGTTACCTTTTGAAATCCTTTCATAAGGAAGGCCCGACAGTTCTTTTGTCGTTCTTCGTCCGCCATTGGCGGAGCTTGGTTCGCAAACTTAAATCGTTTCTTGTCGAGAAGTGTGCTGCCTTTCAACTCCTTTTGAAAATCGTGTAGCGAGCAACCGAACGACAGCAATTCCAGGTGCTGCACGGCCCGCGTGAACGGCCAGAGTTGCGAGTCCTGCAAAGCGATACCGCCTCTCACCTCATAGGGCATCTGTTTGTGGTCGTGTCCACTTTCGTCGAGAAAAAGTAACCATGCCATTCGTTCACTCCACGATTCATCGATCGAAAACTTGGTCCGCTGCTCTTAGCAGGGTCAATTTTTCCCCACCAACGCCCGTATCAGATCCGCTGCCATGTCTTCATCCACACAGTTGTCGAACCGTCCCACTGCCGCATCGACACCCAGTTTCGTCAGCACTTTCTTCGGTACGTCTGTGACTCTCGGAATCACCAGCTTCACCTTCACCTGATACGGAAACTTGCCGCCCCAGACCTTCGGCACCAGGTTCTTCCCACCATCGCAGGTCGCCTGCCACAGTCCCAGCAACCCGCCGATTTCATAGTGATGCAGCAGGCAGTAGTCGCCTGCCTTGATCTCCAGCGGCCATGGCTTGTTGGAACCAAAGAGATTCTTCTCGACGCAGTCCAGGTAGGTCGAGCTGCTGCATTCGAAGATGAAGGTCTGTGCTGTCATTGGCTGTGATTCCGCAATCGCGACATAATGTCGCGATTCCCGTTTGACGCTGATTGCTGCTGCCTATCCCGACACTTTGTCGGAATTAATGTCGGGATTGCCATGGCCTTTCCCTCACTGCACAAAATACCTCGTCGTGAGAACTGCTGTAAGCGATGGAATGGACAACCTTAGCCTGGGCTGTTAAAAATCTGGGGTTGTGCGAGAAATGAGTTTATCCCGGTTTTGTTCGGCAGAGGTGGGTTTCAGGTCTCGTTTGCGGAGTGACTGGGAGCTGGGGGCGAGGTGCTTTGAGCACCATTGCAGGACGTGCTTGATACCACATGTCTTCAGTGCCGTCGTGATGACTTCGGCAGTCGGTGTGACGACTGTTGCGGCCATCGCCAGTAACTGAGCTGTGAAGCCGCGAGTGTTATTGAGTCCGTCGAGACGCTTACTCTTTCCGATAAGTGATTCAATCACTTCACTGCTGCCTGGAAGATGGCGTCCTTCTCCCGCTTCTGCCTGCACCCTGTCGGAAAACTCGAGCACCTGAGCAATCAGTAACGCCGCCGATTCAGTGACCGGGGCTGGCAGTTGAGACTTCAGGCTGGTCGTCAACGTCCCGTGGTAACCTTCAGCCCGAACCACTGCACAGACCTGTTCGCTGATCAGCCACAATTCCTCCCATCGCGATAGTGCGGCCCGATAATTTTCCAGCCAGCCCAGCTTTTTTTCAATCAGAGACGGTGTCAGTTGACGAAGCTGATCGTCTGTCAATTTGCCATCGCGACTTTTCTGCACCAGCTGCAATGAGCGAGCACCCCACTGAATTTCGCCACCGATGTTCATGTGCCTCGCCTTTTTCTTTGGTGCGAGCGGGCACAGGTGAGACAGCGGGCTCTGGCGGATCGCGTTGCCGCAGCGACAGCATTCCTGACGAAACGTCGCCCATTGAGCGTCTTTACTGAGGATGGCATCAACCAAACGCGACAGCAGATGAATAATGTCGTACAGGCTGACGACTTCCGGATGTTCTTCCTGAAACAGCCGGATTCCCTTTTTAAGATCCGAACCATTGTCGCTGACGATACCCATGGGAACGCCGATCAGCCCAGCAAGTTCATCAAGCTGCCCCTGAACGATTTCACCCGTAGACTTATCGACCGGGATCAATGCCAGTGTCTGCATGTCACGATGCTGAAGCGGTCCGGGCAGATGCTGATACTGCTCGTAGCGAATTCCCAGAATCACCAGACACTTCGTGACACCACCTTTGATGGTGTGATCGGTAATCCAGATCCAGTCGTCGGCTCGCTCTTTCGTCCGGGTGAGTTCATACAGCCCCAGCCGAAGCAGCAGATTCTGGACGGTCGTGTGCGATGGTCCGGCATGTTGCTGGCCGTGTTCCAGTTGCAGAACCAGATTCAGACAACCGGCAGCACTTCGCAGACTTGTGGCGGCATCCAGAACAAAGCTGATGGCTAACCGTACGACCAGCAGATTGAAGGCCGTCCCGCTGATGCCCTTGTGGATCAGACCGATGGCCGGTGGATCGACCTGACGAGAAACCGCCGCTCTGCTTACGCTTCGCTTTTTTTAAGCTCTTCGAGCTCAGCTTCCGCTGCCAGAGCCCGTTCGCGCCAGTTGCCGCGGCTCTCACGAACCGCCCGGCGATCATTGTCGGCCACTTTTGCCCCGTATTTCAATTCACGGTACTTGATCCGCAATGCATTGCGACTCTTCAGGAGAATGGCTATCACCTTTGACGGAGGTGACTTAAACTGATTCACGGCTATGGCTGTGCTCATGCGTCAAATCCTTGACGAAATTAAAAACTGCTGAGGACTCCCGCATTGGAACAGAATTGTCACAATTCAAATACCCCTGTTTCAGCTCACAACCCCAGATTTTTAACAGCCCAACCTTAGCCTACGGCTATCTCGCCAAAACTGCGGGATATTTGGCGGGATTCATACGGCAGCCACACGGGGTGGTGCCCATCTCGCCATTTTGGCGGGATGTTTGGCGGATTCCTCGACATGTAAATCTGGAGTCTCATCGGCGAATCACTCGATACCGCGTTGACGGCCCGGAGCCGGTTTTTTCCAGAAGCCCCAGATCCGCGAACCGCTTAAGATGATTTAGCGCCGTTCGATTTGGAACCTCCATCGCGGATGCATACTCGGACGATGACGTCGTCTCCTTGGTTGCGACCCACTCCCAGCCAGCCCGCTCCGTCTTGCTCAAACTTTCGACGATCTCCTTTCCGAGAGCCGAGGTCGCCGCAGCCTTACTCCGATAAATCGTCAGCACGAGGGAATCGCCATGCATCGAATAGCTCGGGAGCGGGAGCCCGAGTTTTTCCGCGTGCTTCTTCAAACTGGTCAGACCGTAACCTTGTTCCTCAGCCATACCCATCCGAGCGAAAACATAATGCAGCACAGGATTGCGACTCTTCGTCGGCGCCGAGAACGACTGCATCTGCTCCAAAGTAATTGGCGATATGGGGCCACAGGACTCTTGATGATGATGGTGTCCGCGTTAACAAGGAGTTGACACTTCTGGCCGAGGATATCGTAGTCGCGATGAATCAGGGCATTCACCACTGCCTCGCGAATCATCTCGAATGGCAAGTCCACTTGCTCGCGTCGCTCCAGCCGGCTTCGGTCGAGCGTGCTCGGTAACACCTTATTTAACCACTTCTCAAGCTCATCGGGGACGAGCACCATAGCTTGCCCGAACTCTTCTCTCGAAGAACTCTCCGCGGCCAACTCCGCTCTGGCGAGTACGCCGGCCTGGGGCAATGCATTCCTCGGCTCCTTGCCAAACAGGAGGAAACCGAAACCGGTTGGCGTGGCCGTATTGCCCTCTCCCGTGAGCAGACCCTGCTGCCTCAACAACCGGTTAAACTCCTCCGAATCTATCGCGGGTTCAATTTTCGCCTTGGACCGGTAACGCTCCAACGCTTCCTCAGACAAATCACTGAACTCGACGGCTGCGATGGGATCCTCATACTTCGAGAGCTTGACTATCTCGGGCTTCGGCTTCACGGTCTGTTTTCTCGCCCACTCGAAGAAAGCCTCATTCTCCCTGGCGATCACCTCCTGCAATTCGCGATCAAACATCTTAACCGTGACACCATGCTTCTCGAGAAACGCGACGCCCTTACCGGCGACAGTCGGATTGTCATCCTCAATGCCGACCCAAACTTCCTTGATGCGGGCGTTCACGATGCTCTCCGCACAACTCAGCTTCGGGTGATTACGCGCCCCGGGGGCGCACGGTTCCAGTGTGGCAAAAAGAATGCTTCCATCCAGTTTCCTATCCCGGCACTTCCGTTCAATTAATGTAAACTCAGCATGATCACCCTCCCGTAGTTCACCCCGGTGCGCTGTAATCACAGGATTCGTGCCCATAGCTCGCTCATACGGCACAATCAAGACAGCGCCCACCTTTGGGCTGGGTTTACCATCGATCCGAGATTCAGAAATGGACTGGCGCATTACTTCAATTGCCATCATCATCATCGCGCGAGGATTGAAATCACGCTTGGCCATTCACTTTTCCTTTCATTGCACGGCACTCTTCCTCGATGCTCAACTCTCCGCTCAGCAGCCTCGGCAGTAGCGTGTCGCGCACGATGGCAAGAGGGCGGGATTTGTTCATGACATTGGGGGACGTTTGCTATTTTTTTTGGGACAAACGTCAACGAACACTTCATGCACACACTTCTCGAATGAACTCACGCCGGTGAGGCCCAGTTGCTTCTTCATCGCGTCCAACGCCGGACGCCAATCAGCCTCGGTCGCAGGGCACTTCCGCCCCTGCGTGGCATCTCCGGTGAAATAGACAAACACCATCCGCGCCGCCACACTTTGCTGGGCCAGAAAGTGCAGGAGCGCCAGCCGGTTTGCATATTGGTAGTAGGGCGTTGTCCAAACCTTCGGTTCGGTTATCCCGACGAACTTCTGCGTCTCTGCCAAACATTCTTCGATCTGCTCCAACCCTCCGCCGACCACTTTGGATTTTGCCGTGGTGCTTTGAAGCAGTTCTTCACGGTTTCCTTTCGCCTCGACCAGCACCCACTCCTCGGCTCCATCGCGATCTAGCACACCTACCGCATCCCAATTGTGGACGTTGCCCGACTGCGGCCACCAGGCCCGCCACGCCACTTGGGCAGTGTGGCCCGCCGGCAGGAAGTTCAACCCTTTGATCTCCGCGTCGCCGAAGTTGCCAGCCTCGCCCGCGCTCGCGGTAAAATCAAAATCCTTCCAGATCAGAGAAGTTCCACCCGTGCTCCGCAGCACCTGCTGCGTGAACCAGTCCCGATGCCGCCCGAGCATTCGCAGCATTTGCCACTCACTGCCGTAACCCAGCCGTATCTTGCTCATAGTCCTGCCTCCTTCTCGAAAGTCGCCACGCTCAACTCTCCGCTCAGCAGCTTCGGCAGCAGCGTGTCGCGCAGGGTGGCGAGGGTTCGCGATTGGTCGAGTTTGCCCCAGACCTTCGGCACGAGGTTCTTTCCGCCGTCGCAGGTCGCTTGCCACAGTCCCAGCAAACCACCGATCTCATAATGATGCAGCAAGCAGTAGTCGCCCGCTTTGATCTGTAGCGGCCAAGGTTTGTTCGATCCGAACAAATCCTTTTCAACGCAGTCCAGGTAGGTTGAACTGCTGCATTCGAAGATGAAGGTTGCAGGCTGTGTCATTCCGCCTCCTCGGAATCTTCTGCCGGAAAGATCTCAGCCGAATCAACGGTCGCATCTGACGAACCGTCATCAGAGCTTTGCTCCCACTTTTCAATCTCCGCAAGAGTTTCCGGATTGAAGTTGGCCAGATTCAACTGGCGAATACGCTCACCCAGCAGGCTTTCCAGACGAATCAAGGTGCTGCACATCCAGTCGTGTTGTTCTTCCCAATGCTGCTGATTCCTTACGTCTACGTCACCTCGCAGCAGGTACATTTGAGGCCAATCGCTGTGCCACCAGCAGTCTGCTTCAGTTTCAGTTTCCAGCGATTCCTGTTCCTCCGATGTGACTTCGTCCCAAAGCAGGGAGAGCCATTGTTGTCGAAATTTGCCCGAGGTCTCGATTCCTACGGAGATCATTCTTTCTGTCGGGTCCGCATAGAACATGTACCAGAAACATTGCCGGGGGCCTTTCGTGCCTTTGTGAGATGGAATGCAAGGGCGATCCAATTTGAACTGTGGGCAGGTCGATTCGAACTTCGTGACGAATGCCGCCCAATATAATTCGTAAAACGCATCTGTCGCCTCAGCGCTATCAGGAGACGATACATACTCCGCGCCGCCCTCTGGCCGTGGCCAAAGTGCAGTCACCTCTTTTGCCAAGTCTGATGTGCGGTTTTCGACAGTCTCCTTTGTCCATGACACCAGTTTCGAAATCTCTTTGTTGAGCTCCAGATTGCTTGATGCAAGCTCCGGGCGCTTTAGGTCGAAGGAGTGTTTGGACAATTCAGGGTTGTAAGCTGTCAAAGTCAGATTTCCAAGAGTATGCAACAGGGTCTGATGCACTTCCTTCCATGATTCCCCCAGCATCTCCTTCCACTTCGTCCCGTGCTTATCATTTGAAATAGATTGAGGCATGACGTGTTCGATCTGCAGACCGTTCAACACGACTTTCTCTTTATGTCGCTTCGAAAGTTCAAGCGACTCCAGAATCAGCCTCAGCTTCTTGGGTTCGCGTCGATAGATTGGAAAGCTGCCCAGATTCCTGGATACAGCGGCATCATCAGGCCAGCCGCGCTTGAACCAATACTGCTGAAGATCACTTCTCGGATCGACAGCAATGCACTTGATGGCCTCCACAAACCAGCGTCCGTATGCCCTGGTACTTTCACCGCAGACCGAGCGACGCAACACAAACGACGCCAGATCTGTCAAACACCCAACGAAGACGTCTTCAGTGAATGCTTCAGCAACCATTCGATCAAACAGGTTGAGAACCAAGGGGTTTGCCGTGGAGACGTCCAGGTGACTGAGTTGGCTAAGTGCCTTTCCAGTTTTGATCTGATTACACTGATCTGGATTTCGAATCATGCGGTCGAATTCGGCGAACCGAACAAGTTCTTTAACCTGCTGCTCTGGGGAGATCTGCTGCCCACGACTCGCGTTTTTGAAATCAACGAATGTTGACTTCGCCTTTGAGTACTCGCCGTTTCGCATGAGAAAGTGTCGGTAGAAGGCTGTCGCAATCTTCCCTGACTCGGCTTCTGATCCTTGAAAGATCGCCTCAAACTCTTTCCAACACTGATTGTTGAATGCTTCCTGTTTTGCCAGAGGAACCTGCATGAACAGGAAGTTGCGGATCAAGTCCGATTCCTCCAGCGGCAGTCCTGTGGAGTTCAGACTTTCAAAGATCTCGAACGGGTTCTCACCATCAATCGTGATCACAACAAGCGCCAATTGGTCTGCCACGATCGCGAAGATCTTCGACAACAGCGACGCATCGCTCGACTCTGCAATCAGATCGGCAATTCGGCGAGCGAAGAAACGATAAGCATTCATCAGCGATGAATGTTCATGTTCCTTTTTCGAAGTCTTGTCGATGATTCCGATGAGGACTTCACGGTCTCCGATGCGAGGCAAGATCTTGTATCGCAGCAAGCCGTCTTCAAGTCGGTGGATCAAATAACCTTCTTCGATCTTTGCACCGAGCTTTGTGTCCTCCGACTCCATGGCCTTGTCCCGCAGGACAGCCAGAAGTAGAGTCAAAGTGGTCAGGCGCTGCTGTCCGTCGATCAAAAGGTAAACCGTAGGCTGTCCTGGGATTGCTTTTTCAACGGTACAAACCAGCGGCCCAAGGAAGTGCTTTCCGCTTTGACCATCTTCACAGAGCCCGACGACGTCCTCCCAAATCCGACTCCAGTTCGCTTTTCGCCATGAATAGCTGCGTTGAAAGAACGGAATCAGAAACTGGCTTCCGGTCTCCAGTATCTGGCGAATGCTGTTTGCTTTAGCGTCCAAAATCGACCTGCTGTTCTACGTTAAAAGAAATCTCTAGGAGATAAGCCCAAGCTCTCTCTCAAGGTAATGATTCAAGGCCGTGGACGAGAGCTCCACCCACCGTAAGCAGTCGCTGCACAAGTTCGTGAACTTCGCTATTGTTGACGGAGACTTTGCGTCCCAGTGGAACCGACGCATCGCCCGTCGATGAGAGGTAGTCTGCGTCAATTACACCCATGCTATGAGCAAGAAGGTGTCGTTTTTGAAATGCACGATGTACGAGATCCCAATCCTGAACAGCCAGGCACGCCGAAAAATCGAATCCAAACTGATCGCGGACACGATCTCGTGCTCCGCTTATGTTTTGAAATTTTATCTGAGCTGCCTTGGATGGGTTCACAGCTTTTGATGCAAACACTCGGCATGTCTCTCGTCCAAAGCCATCGAAGGTGGAAACACAGTCTTCCAGTGCGTTTTCCACTAAATGATCGCCGACGTTGGCGTCATGCGTCGTTGCGATATCCAGGATTTTCTCAATCAGTTGAAGATTATTCTTCAAAATCTGCAATGAGTTGTGAACCGCACAGTCTGGACAGAAACCGAACACTCCGTAAATCGTGTACCGGAGAGTACACCGATCGCAAACCACATTCGTTTCGAGATCCTTCTCTCGATAGTACCGAATTGGAACCGGTTTTGCCCCCGTCACTTGCAAGCTGATACCGATTCCGGAGCGACCTGATGGTGGTTGGTGAAATTCCAATGACTTGAAGCTGGCAATCAGTGCTTCACTCACTTGACCAAGCACTACCGACTTTGCATACGCGATTTGTGCCTTCGTATAGAAATTCTTAGCGATTGCCTGATGGCCACAATACGGACAGTGGCAAGGAAGATTCTTCCCCTTCAGTCCAGTACCTGGTTTGATCTTGAAATAGCCTTCACATTGACTGACTGGACACTCACGACCAATCAATCCCTCCTCGTCGGCTAGTA
>JBBJME010000261.1:0-10402 GCA_037719765.1 Planctomycetaceae bacterium | reverse complement strand
TACATCGATTCAGGGATCTTGGCCTGGACCAGCTTCACTCACACAAATTCCCGACAGATCGCGAATCCGCCCCAATCAACGTCGATGGCGGCTGCGTGATGCATTGGTAAACGCAATAGCGTCAGAGAGATTTTCGTGGCAAAAGATTTAACAAGCTCGCGACCACGCGGGACGATTCTGCTTAACGTCCTTGCGGTGCTGATATTCATCGCCATTGTCGCTGCAGGGCTTTACGGTATGTACAGCTCTTTACGTCTGAATCAGCAGCTCGCAGATCTCAAGTCGCGCGGTTTGCCGACAAATCGTGAGGAATTGAACGCTTGGTATGCCGTACCTGCGGATGGCAACGATACGACAGAACAGTGGACAGCAGCCACCAAAGCAATTGCAAACGTCAATATCTACTCCAGAGCCCAAGGCATTCCACTCGTCGGCGACGGACCACAGCCGGTTCCCCCGCCGGGCGAAGAATGGGCCGAACTCGAAGCCTCACGATCGTTTTTGAAAGAAATGGACCGCGAGCAGCAACTCATTATGGTCGCGGCAGACGCTGGCGGAATGGCGCGATATCCGGTCGATTTCAAGGATGGTTTGAATGCACTTCAGACCGACCAGCAGCAAACTCGAAATCTGGCGAGGCTGCTGTCGCTGAGCGCCCACGTTCATGCACATGACGGGCAATCGCAGGATGTTCTGAAAGATGTGAAAAGCATATTTGCGGTTTCCGGCTCCCTTGACTGTGAACCAAGCATGACCGCCCAGATAATCTGCAATGCGGTACACGCCATGGGTTGTGCATTGACGGTCCACATGCTGCCGCACTGCCAATGGTCGGACAAAGAACTCGAAGAGTTGCAACTTGCGGTCGGAGAAACTGTGTTTCGAAAGAATCTCCAGCGTGCGTATTACGGAGAACTTGCAATCATGCTGGAATCTCTTGAGACGCTTCCGAGTTTGAGTGTATTCCGTATCGTCGTTTCCCGCGACAACAGCAGATCGAAGGTCATTGAGCTAATGGACGCTTCGGCAAGAGCGATGGATTTGTCATGGGCTGAAACTGTTGAAAGTTTTAATCCAACATCGCAAGAAATGATGGCGACTACAATCGATCCAGTTTCACCAGTCTCCCACATCATTGTTTCGCTCAGTTTACCTGCACTTCAAGGGGGGATTATTTCGGGCATACGTACCGAAGCTCGACAGAACTGCTGCATTGCTGCGATCGCAACGCAACGCTATCGAATCAAACACGGAACGCTGCCCCGGAGACTTACCGACCTGAAAGATTTCATCCCAGCTGAAGACACATCAAATTTATCTCGGCTGATGGATCGCTTTGACGGACAGCCGTTGCGTTTCAAAACGAGCGAGACCGGCGTGATCATTTACAGCATCAGCGAAAACAAAGTCGATGATGGCGGCGACGTTGATAACGCACGTCGAGTGTCTGCGGATCTTGGTTATTTGATTTCGGAGTAGCAGCAGTTCAAAGAGCGGAGGATTTGTTATCTGTCATTTTTCATGTGTCATTCGGGATGGCAAAATCAAAGACAAATGAAAACTCGTCGTTGCCAGAACAACGCTGCGCTTGGTCCGTCTACAAAGCTTCGAGCGTCATAAACGGTGTCAGGAACCGTTTCGGCGACAAGTGCCGGCAAGTGCGATGCACGTGTAAAAATGCAATTGGGGTGTTTAGGCAGCCGTTCTCGGACGTTTATCGAGCATTCTCTTCTGTTTTTGCGGAGCGACAGTCGTACCACGTGTGAATCGGGCGGAAATCTTTGCGGACGATGAGGTGCAGGTGTTTCACCTGGTGAATTGGCGTGTTCGCAGGACGTATTTGTGCGGGATCGGATCTCCAGACGGGATTACTCGTGGGAAAAGTGCCAGAGACAAGTGCCACGCAGTTGAAAATATGAACCGACGTTTTCCACAGCCTGGTCGATGCCCGGCAACTGGGCACAGGTGGTGACGTGACGAATGGAAAGCCGTCCGGAACGACTCTGGCCAACGGCTTGCGAGTCGATTACGAATATGATGCCGCAGGCTTCACCAACAAAATGAGGTATGGCGACGGCACTGTTGAAAAGGCGGAGTACAACGACCTGCACCAGGTGACCCGCCATCGGAATCGCAGCGGGCGAGTGACGAAGTCTACGTATGACGCCAGGGGCAACAGGCTGACAAACGAAGTCGGCATTCAAAGTGGGCTATCGCCCAGCTTCATGATTTCGGCAACATCGATTTTCAGATCGGGGATCAGCACGCCAGCAGCCTTGTCGCCGATCGCGAATTCGCCGTGAGTCTGATAGGTGCCATTCTGCAGCACAAGCACTACGATTTTGCGGTCATCCGGATCGACGATCCAGTATTCAGAAACTCCGGCTCGGGCGTAGTCCCTTCGTTTGTCTTCGTAGTCGCGACGGCGAGCTTCCGTGCCTTCGCTGACGACTTCCATCGCCAGATCCACTTTCGTCGGATAGCTGCGCGGATCCGCCGGTTCACTCCCGGGAGCAAAGTACATCACATCCGGTTCACGAATCGTGTCAGTGAACAGACGGATCGGCAAAGGAGCATCGAGGACGGCTCCCTTGTTACCAATGGCTTCCTCAACAGCTCGCACGAGAAACTTCACCATCAACTGATGCAGCCATGTCGGCATGGGGAGAATCTCCAGGTATCCATCGGCCAGTTCTACCATGCGGTTACTGTGCAGTTCAAAGAACTCAGTTTCCGTCCAGCGACCCTGATCCGGAAACAAATGCGCGACCTCCCACGTCGGCGTACCAAGTGAAGATGTCAGAGATTGTTGACGTAACATAATTGCGGCACTCTGAGGTACTCTGTTTCGGGACTGTTCCGAAGCCATTGTACGGACGATCCTGTCAGGATGTCAAAGACGATCCCCAAACACAATCAGTAACACGGTGCATGGCACCAGTGCCCATTCTGCCATTTCTACGGACAGTTTGCCCAGGGACATCTGCTGACCGGTAACACGACAGAGGCCCTGACAAAGATCGACGAGGCCATCGCAACTTCAGCGATCAACGGCAACGTTTTCAATCTGGCAGAGATTCATCGTCTCCGTGGAGAAATCCTGCTCGCCCACGCGAATGATCGCTTCGCCGATGCAGAAGCCTGCTTCAACAAGTCCCTTGAGATCGCAAAGGCCCAGCACGCCAGATCCAGTGAACTGCGAACGACCGTCAGCCTGTGCCGACTCCACCACCACTTGGGTCGCCTCCCGGAATCCCGCGCCGCACTAGCCGACCTTTACCAATGGTTTCAGGAAGGCCACGACCTCCCGGACCTGCTCGATGCCAGGCAATTGCTCGACACGCTGAACGATGAGGGATCGCCCTCGATGCCATGTCCAATATGAAAGACCTTGCCGAGAGATTCCGTGTGATAACCGTGCTTCGCAAAGTACTGGGGCAAAGTGACAGCATCCGGCAGTACTGTTCACAGCGTGCCAAAAGCACAACGCCGCAAGTGCCACGAGAACAAGCCGCGATCGTTTCATGAACTGTGCCCTTCACCTTGATTGTCTCCCCTGGTGTGAGCGAGACGGAAGATTCATTCGACGAAGGCCGCATTATGCGTTGCTTTTCTTTTTCTGATTCTTCCCCTTGCCATTCTTCTCCTTTCCATCAGCCGCGCCAGGATACGGCTTCACGTGAACACGAGCGGCCCAGCCATCCCATTTCGCCGCGAGTTCTTTGACCCGCTCGGGATGATCTGACGCGAGGTCGTTTTGTTCGGTGCGATCAGTCTTCAGGTCATACAGTTCCCAGGGTCCGTTGCGTCCGATTCGGACAAGCTTCAGATCGCCGACACGCACGGCCGCGTTGCCCTCATGCTCCCAAAACAATGCCTCGCGTTCGATCGGTTCATTTCGGAAGGCCGGCACAAGGCTTTTGCCCTCCAATGGAGTAATGGAATTGTCTCCAAACTGCCGCGGATACGCGGCGCTGCTGACATCCACACACGTAGCCATGATGTCAATCAAGTGACTCGGCTGAGTTCGCAATTCGGCTTTCGCAGCAATCCCCGCCGGCCAGTGGGCGACCAACGGAGTCGCGATGCCTCCCTCGTGGTTGTAATGCTTGTACTTTCGGAACGGGACGTTTTGCAGAAATGCCCAGCTTTCGCCGCAGAACCATGAGGAATTGCCCTGTGACGGATCTCCGTTTGTTCGTCCCTCCGGGCCTGATTCTGCGTTTCCGCCGTTGTCGCTCATCAACAGAATCAGCGTATTGTCGAGGACCCCACGCTGCCTGAGACCATCGACCAGATTACCGACAGCGCGATCCATGCGATGTACTGTCGCGGCATACGTTGCCATCAAATGGTCAAACCGTTGCTGTTCCTCTGTGCTGAGATCCTGCCACGCTTTGATCGCGTCTGGTCGCGAGGCGGGTGTCCATGTGGTCTCAATCAGGCCCATCTCCCGCTGGCGTTGAAGTCTCTTTTCACCCAGTTGATCCCAACCTGCCATATACTGGCCTCGAAACTTCGCGATCTCTTCGGCCGGAGCCTGCAGCGGGAAATGCGGCGCGTTGTGGCACAGGTGCAGGTAGAACGGTTTCTTTTCGGCCAGGGCTTCATCGATAAATCTCAGTCCAAAGCTTGTCCACAGGTCTGTGCTGTACCAGTCGGTGGGCAGTCGAGCGTCGTCGTTCGCGATCGCTTCGCCATTCAGAAACAATTTGGCCTTGTCGGAGTCCGGGAAGTAGAATCCTCCTGCGGCGGCATTCAGACTGCGATCAAATCCGCGTCCCCAGGGAGTCACACCAAGATTCTGGCCAACGTGCCATTTGCCGGACATGGCGGTGAAGTACCCCGCAGGCTTCAGCACTTCCGCAATCGTGACACAGGAATCGTTGAGTCGTCCCTGATAACCGGGCACGCCTCTGTCGTCAGTCATGTGACCGACGCCCGTCTGGTGCGAGTACAACCCGGTCAATAGCGATGCTCTGGTCGGGCAACAGCGGCCGGTGTTGTAGAACTGAGTGAATCTCAGACCTCCGGCTGCGAGCGCGTCGAGATTCGGCGTCGGGATCTCGGAGCCGTAACAGCCGATGTCCGAAAATCCCAGGTCATCAACCAGGATGACAACGATGTTTGGCTTTGTGCCTGGCTCAGCCGCAGGAGCCGCAGACACCTGAGAAAGTACGGCCGCTGTCAGCAACAGAAGGAATCGAAATCGATCAATCATGTGATGAATTCGCTTTGTGAACGGAGATCTGCGTCCGGACCAATAGAAACAACGGTTCGATGTGGAACGAGTGGAACCGCATTCCACGTATCCCGGTCATCAACGAGGGCCGGGCGGCCGGCCGCGTCCCGGTGGTCGCCCCGGCCGTCCGCCACCCGGACCGCCCCGGTCCGGTTCTTCCGGAGTTTGGCCTACGACGATTTCAAACTGCGCGGCGAGTTCGCTGATTTTGGATTCCGGCATGGCGGCAAAATCCGCGGTGACCGCATCTTTTGTGTCACCCAGAGACTGATAGATTTCGTCTCGATCGTTGCCCGCGTCGCCTTTAACAAACAACTGTGTTGTCAGCAGGCGTTCACGATCTCGCGACACAGCAAAGTGGATGTGAGGCGTGCGGCCAGGGTAGGCGACGGGCTTAATTGTTCGGAAGTAATATCGGCCTTCTGTGTCGGTCAGAAAGCGGCCATATCCCTGAAAGTTTTTGTCTCGTTTCTCGGCATTTGACGTTCCGGAATGCAGATACGCGCCTTCATGATCGCACTGCCAGATTTCGACCAGACAATTGCGGATCGGGGCACCATCAACTCCCAGCACTCGTCCTGTCACATGTGAGATTTGCCCCACTGCAGACGTAATGCTGTCTGTGATCACCAGCAAATCGTTATCGGTGTCGAGCGGCAGTTTGTCCGGATAGAACGGCCCTTCGGTCATCCGCGGTGTTTTGGCTAATTCCGCAGCCAGCAGGAAAGAAGGGGAAGGTAATGCAGCGAGTAACGATGCGTGCTGAAAGAAACTGCGACGAGAAATCAAGAGACGCTCCTGAACAGGAAATGTGACGGGTGACACAAATCTAACTGTTCGGCACTCTGCAAACAAGTTCTGCCTTTCACTCAGGGATCGGATTTGGCCGCAGGGCCACGATTGTTTACCTTCCGGAGAAAGTTCTGGTACGCTGGGACGAATATTGTGTTATCGCGAGTTTCGCGGGGATTCAGATATGAGTGACAGCCAGATCGATCGTCTAGTCTTCTTTTTTCTCCTGAACATGCTTGCGTCACAGGCCTGCGGGATGGAAGACGTCCAGAGGATTGACTTCAATCGGGACATCCGTCCGATTCTTTCTGACAACTGCTACACCTGTCATGGTCCGGATGAGCAGCAGCGGGTCAGTGATCTGCGACTGGATCGTCGGGAGGTGGCGTTCTCGGATCGTGACGGCCATCGGGCGATTGTGCCGGGCGACGTATCGGCCAGCCTGCTCCACCAGCGAGTTTCCTCAACGGACTCTGAGAAACGAATGCCGCCAAAGGATTCCGGCAGGGAACTGACGGACACCCAGATTCAACTCCTGACCGAATGGATCCGGCAGGGAGCCGAGTGGACTGAGCACTGGGCCTTTGTCGCCCCGCAGCGTCACGACCCGCCGGAGACGCAGCTGAAGAACTGGCATCGGAATTCAATCGATAGTTTTGTGCTGGCCCGACTTGAAGAGGAAGGTCTGCAGCCCTCCAAAGAGGCAGGCCGGCACACTTTGATTCGCCGTGTCACTCTGGATCTGACCGGACTGCCTCCGACTCCAGAAGAGGTTCAGGCGTTTCTGTCGGATTCATCGCCCAACGCCTGGGAAACCGTCGTGGACCGGCTGCTGGCATCACCGCGATACGGTGAGCACATGGCCGTTCGCTGGCTGGACGCTGCTCGCTATGCAGACACCAGCGGATATCAGAACGATGGCCCCCGGTCCATGTGGCGATGGAGAGACTGGGTGATCAATGCGTTCAACACCAACCAGCCGTTTGATCAGTTTACGATCGAGCAGCTGGCAGGGGATCTTCTGGATCATCCGTCGCTCGATCAGCGTATCGCTACCGGGTTCAACCGCAATCATCGCGGCAATGCAGAAGGTGGAATCATCCCCGAAGAATATCAGGTCGAATATGTCGTCGATCGTGTCGATACAACATTCACAGTCTGGCTGGGTCTGACCATGGGATGTGCCCGCTGTCACGATCACAAGTACGATCCGATTCGGCAAAAAGATTTCTATCAGGTCTTTGCTTACTTCAACAACATCCCGGAGAGCGGGCGGGCGATCAAGGAAGGCAACTCACCGCCACTTGTCAAGGCTCCGCTGCCTGAGCAACAGTCGCAGTTGATCGAGCTTGATCGAGACATCAGTGCGGCCGAATCCAGACTGAAAGGTCTGCAGGGCGAACTGGGTGAAACTCAACGCGCGTGGGAAGCCCGCTTCTCGCCAGCGCAGCCGGTCGACTGGTCCGTTTCTGCAGGACTCGTGAACCATTTTGGCTTTGACGGCAACCTCACGGACTCGGCTCGAAGTACGGACGCGGCGTTTGACATCAATCCTCCGAAGTATGCTGCCGGTCGTCTTGGACAGTCAATCGACCTTGATGGTACGGCGATCCTGAACGCCGGCGACACTGCCAGCTTTGGTTACTTCGACAAACTCTCCATCGCCGCCTGGGTTCATGCGAAGCGTGACAACGGGACGCTGATTTCGCGCATGACTCCGGTCGAAGAAGGCGCCGGGTATTACATCCATCTTCGGAACGGTCGAGTTCAGGTGAACCTCATTAAGCGATGGCTCGACGACGCGATCCGCGTGGAAAGTCGCGAACCACTTCCTCGTGATCGATGGTGCCATCTCGCTGTGACCTATGATGGCTCACGTCTGGCAGACGGAATTCGAGTTTACGTCGATGGTCAGCCAATTCCGATGGACGTGAAACTTGATCGACTCAACCAGACGTTCGCACTGCCGACCGAGTCACTCCGAATCGGCGGCGGGCAAATTCCGTTCACCGGCGCTCTGGATGACGTCCGGATCTATGGGAGAGATTTGGAATCTTCGGAAATCCAGCTGCTCGCAGTTCCTCAAACGGTGTCTGAAATCCTGAGTCTGTCTCCTGCATCGCGGCATCTACATCAGCGGCAAAAGCTCACACGGTACTTTCTGGACCACCATGCTCCGGCTGTAATCCGGGATGCCGATCGTCAGCTGACGGAGCTCCGGCAGCAGCGGCGTACGTTCGACGAGAATCTGCCAACCGTGATGGTCATGCAGGAGATGGAGCAGCCTCGCGAGACTCATGTCTTAATCCGTGGACAATATGATCGGCCTGGAGACAAAGTGGAAGCGGGCGTTCCGGCGGCGTTTCCTGCGATGCCGGCCAATGCCCCGAATAATCGCCTCGGTCTGGCTCGCTGGCTCGTCAGCCCGGATCATCCGCTCACGGCCCGAGTCGCCGTGAACCGCTTCTGGCAGTTGTACTTCGGCCAGGGCCTGGTCAGCACCAGCGAAGACTTTGGTGCTCAGGGAGAAAGTCCCAGCCATCCGAAACTGCTGGACTGGCTGGCAACGGAATTTGTCAGACTCGGCTGGGACATGAAAGCCCTGCAGAAGACGATCGTCATGAGTGCCACGTACCGACAGTCGTCGCACATTTCTCCGGAACTGCTACTGCGATCCCGACAATCGACTGCTGGCAAGAGGGCCACGGCGGCGGCTTCCGGCAGAGACGATCCGGGATCAGGCTTTGTTTGTCAGTGGATTGCTGACGGACCGTGTTGGCGGTCCATCGGTCAAACCTTATCAGCCGGAAGGACTATGGCAGGAGATCGCCACGGACACGGAATACACTCAGTCGCATGGCGAGGATCTTTATCGCCGCAGCCTGTATACGTATTGGAAGCGCACTGTGGCTCCGCCGTCGATGGTGACATTCGATGCCACAAGTCGCGAAGCCTGCATTGTCCAGCGAGCCCGAACAAACACTCCTCTGCAGGCTCTGGCACTGATGAATGACATCATATTTGTGGAAGCCGCCCGGGTGTTTGCACAACGATCGATGACGGAAGTCGATGGCCCCATCGAAGATCGACTCGCCCATGCTTTCCTGACCGCCACGGCGAGAATGCCTCGTCCCGACGAACTGACTGTTCTTGTACGACGCTTTCGTCGCAGTCTTGAAGTTTTCCGCAGCGATCCCACTGCCGCACACGACCTGGTTCATGTGGGCGAATTCGCTGTTAATGAAAAACTGGACGTCTGCGAACTTGCGGCATTCACCACGGTGACGAGCCTGATCCTGAATCTGGACGAAGTGGTGAACAAGGAATAGTCACGATGATTCCCAAACGCGTGAGTACCTGATTATGACGACAACGTATGAATGCCTCTTCGCGGAAACTCGCCGGCATTTTTTCGCACGTGGTGCCCAGGCGGTCGGCCTCGCGGCTCTGGCGTCGCTGATCAATGAGCCCGGAACGGCCAGGGCTGAGCAATCGGCCGCAGGTCCGGGATTACCAGATTTTCCGAACCTGCCGGTCCGGGCGAAGCGGGTCATCTATCTGTTTCAGTCCGGGGCACCTTCGCAGGTGGATCTTTTCGATCATAAGCCGGGACTGGCCAGTCTCCGAGGTTCCGACCTGCCCGATTCAGTGCGCCAGGGACAACGGCTGACCGGCATGACCAGCAGTCAGGCCAGCTTTCCAATTGCCCCTTCGAAGTTCCAGTTTGAGCAGCATGGCAAGAGTGGTGCGTGGATCAGCGAGCTGCTGCCCCATACGTCGAAGATTGCGGACGACCTGTGCTTTATCAAGTCGATGCACACCGAGGCGATCAACCACGACCCGGCAATCACATTCATGCAGACGGGTGCACAACTGGCCGGACGTCCCAGTTTAGGGGCGTGGCTGTCTTATGGATTGGGGAGTGAAAACGCGGACCTGCCGGCCTTTGTCGCGATGATCTCGGGCAGCGGCGATCAGCCACTGTACGATCGTCTGTGGGGCAGCGGCTTTTTGCCGACTCGATATGCCGGCGTGAAGTTTCGTTCGCAGGGTGATCCGGTTCTGTTTCTTTCCAATCCGCCGGGAATCACCAGCCAGCTGCGTCGTGGTCTGCTGGACGACCTTTCAGCCATGAATGAACTGAAGCTGCAGGAAACCGGCGACCCCGAAATCACCACGCGCATTGCGCAGTACGAGATGGCCTACCGCATGCAGACGTCTGTGCCTGAACTGACCGAAATTTCCGGCGAACCTGCCACTACGTTTGACCTTTACGGCGAAGACGCACGGAAGCCCGGCACGTTCGCATGGAATTGCCTCCTTGCCCGGCGGCTGTGTGAACGCGGCGTGCGCTTCGTTCAGCTGTTT
>JBBJME010000260.1:0-10541 GCA_037719765.1 Planctomycetaceae bacterium | reverse complement strand
GACGGTTGAGTCCACACCTGCACCAGGCGTTGTCACGCAATCGTGAATCTGTCGCCCCAGCCCGTCAAATACATACGAGTGTGCGCAGCCTCGCTGATCCGTGAATCGTTTCCGTTGACCCAGTCGATTGTAGCTCAGCAAAACGACATCACTGCCGCCGACGGAATCGGGATAGGCCACTTGTTGCAGCAGCGTGCTGGTGGCGAGATCCGAATCCGTCAGCGTTGTTCCGTAGGTATAGTTTGTTGTTTGATTGCCGGTTTGAGAATTCCATGCAGTGAGTGTCGCGACGTTGCCATCCGCGTTATAGCTGGTTTGCGTCGTGCGATTCACGTCCGGCTGCACTGGCCCGCTGGCCTGGTAATTTTCGATCAGCTTCGTGGTTCGAGCGGCCGCATCGAATTCAAATCGAGTTTCCCGGTTATTCGGATCGAAGACAGAGGTTCGATCACCCGCATCATTGTACTGCGTTGACGTGACAAGTATGGAATCCGAACGAGTGGGCACTGTCGCCGGACGCGTGAGCGCGATACCGCCGTTTGTCCCATAGTTGGCGGATGCAATCTGCCGGCCTGCACCGTCTGTCCAGGCGGCCCGCCAGGTAACTCGCGCATTGGGAGTGAGCGACGGACTGCCCAGGGCACCTTTTTGCGTATCGGAAGCGTTGTGATACCGCTGCTTTGCGGATGTCTGGATGACGGTTCCGGCCGCATCATAGACCAGCGACGACTGTTCCATGATCACGTCATTGGTCACAGTTCCTGCGTCGGCGTATGTGGATTCGCTGAAGACACTCTCCGGAGCTGTGACTGTCGGCAGCCGATTTCGCCAGTCATAACGTCGGTGCCGCCAGGTTGTATTCGACGTACTCATTGATGGCTCGTCCCAGATTGTCATTTCCAGCCAACCTTTTACAGAGGTAGTTCTGAGTTCGCGTCATTCAGATTTCCGCAACCGCCCTCGAATCAGGAATGCCAGCCATGTCCACAACAGCCCGCTCGACCAGCCAGCCAGGACGTCGGTCGGATAATGGACTCCCATGCAGACGCGGCTGACGCCGATCAGTGTCGCCAGCCACAACGGCAGAACAATCATCAGGCGCCGCAGATGTCTGTCATGCTTTCGCTGCATCAGCAGCAGTCCAATGGTGACATACACAACCACGGCCATGACCGCATGCGTACTTGGAAAACTGTTGCTGCCGCCGACATGTGACAGATGCGGCACGATCGACGGTCTTTCGCGCGCTGGATCAGCTGTTTCATTAAGGTCGATGACGCATAGCCACCTGTGGCCGTCAGCAGAAAAAACAGATCGTTTTCCAAAGCATGAGTCGGTGAATCAACGACTTCGAAAGTGATCCATGCCGCTGCCACAAGGCACAGTGCAATCGGCAGGATGCGAAGATGGGGTGGGTACGCCATGAGTATGGAATCAATACTGTTTCGATTTAGGGGTTCTTAATCACTTGCAGGTTTACGCCGTGTACGCAGTTCATTCAGACGCTGACGAAACTCTGATTCTTTTCCTCGATCCACAGGATGATAGTATTGTCGATCAACGCCCAGGTAATCCTGATTCACCCAGCCGTCGGCGGAATCGTGAGCATACTCATACCCGACGCCGTGTCCCAGTCGTTCCGAACCGGCATAGTGTCCGTCGCGGAGATGTATGGGGACCGGCACCAGCGTATTCTGTCGCACATCGGCAATGGCCGCATCAATCGCGGCGTACGATGCGTTGGACTTGGGAGCGCAAGCGAGATAGGTGGTTGCCTGCGCCAGATTGATGCGGCATTCGGGCATTCCGATATTCTCTGTGGCCTGCCATGCGGCAGTGGCGATCAGCAGGCACATCGGATCGGCGTTTCCGATGTCTTCGGACGCGGCGATGACAAGGCGTCGTGCGATGAATCGCGGATCTTCTCCGGACTCCAGCATTCGAGCCAGCCAGTACAGTCCTGCGTCCGGATCGCTGCCGCGGATACTCTTGATAAACGCGCTGGCGACGTCATAGTGGTCGTCGCCGGACGGATCAAACCGCAGCACACGCCGCTGCATGGATTCTTCCGCAACTGCCGAATCCACGATTCTGGTGGTCCGCGAAACAGACAGCACCGCAATGTCCAGAGCCGTCAGTGCACGCCGACCGTCTCCGTCCGACAGCGTTGCGATGAAATCCAGTGCCTCTGCGTGAACCACAACATTGTGCTCCGCGAGTCCGCGTTTCCTGTCGCTCAACGCACGGTGCATCAGTGCGATCAGATCCGTTTTCTCCAGTTCCTTGAATTCAAAAACCTGACTGCGACTGATGAGCGGTGCGACAAGTGAAAAAAATGGATTTGCGGTGGTGGCACCGATGAGTGAAATTGTGCCGCTTTCAACGTCAGGCAGCAGAATGTCCTGCTGACTGCGACTGAAACGATGCAGTTCGTCGATAAAGACGATTGTCTGCGTCCCATCGGCGGCCAGTCGATCAGCAGCGCCTTGCAGGACTTCGCGGACCTCTCGAACTCCCGAAGTGGTGGCGTTCAGGCGTTCAAAGTGGCGACGCGTCTGTTTGGCGATCAGTTCGGCCAGCGTTGTTTTTCCGGTGCCGGGTGGTCCGTAGAAAATCATAGAACCGATCCGGTCCGCGTCCAGCATTCGGCGCAGCAGCTTTCCGTCGGCCAGAATATGTTGCTGGCCCGCGAACTCCGAAAGCACCACGGGCCTCATTCTTGCCGCCAGCGGCCTGGCACTGTCGCGATTCTGCTGTTCCGCTGCAGCGAAAAGGTTCATAGCCAACTCTCATCTGGAATGACATTGTCGATGCACGATTCATTCTCAGTATACTGGCACCTCGGAGTCGTTCTTACTGGTCCGGCAGACTCATTCTGTTGTTTTTCTGGTGAACGGCGAAAAATCAGTAGCAGGGTACGGCGATTAGCGGCAGAATCACGACTGATCTGGATCTTGCGTTGATTCGTTACAGGCTGAAAGTCTCAGATTTCTACTGACGGAGCCGGGAAGAATTTCCGGAAATGATCAATGGTTGCCGTGTTGCATCCAACCGGACTGGGATCGCAAATCGTAATTGATCGAGCGGTTGTGCTCGTCGGTCGCAGTGCGGATTGCGATGCCATCATCGATTTCAGCTCAAAAATATCCCGATTTCATTGTGTGTTCGTGCAGGTTGATGCGGACTACTACATTCGCGACCTCGGCAGCATGAACGGCGTGCGGGTGAATGGTCAGCGTGTTGAAAAATCCGTCAAACTGTTTCAGGGGGCGGAGGTGGCGATCGGGGATGTGATCTATCAGTTCCACGCCAACGTACAGCCCGCCCCGCGAGTGGCAATCCGCACACACGGCGGCGCAAAGGGAATTTCATCACTGGTGGATGAGTCAGCGCCGATTCTGGACGCCGAGATCATCGACGACGAGATCTTCGACGCTGAAATCATCGATGCGCAGATCCTTGAGGATGCGGATTTGGTCGAACATGTTCAGGTCGTCGATGTCATTCAGGATGTGGAAATTGTAGATGAGCTCGTGGAGGTTGTCGAATTCGTTGATGAGATTGAGGTCATTGACCTGATCGACGACGTTGATGTCATCGAAGATGTACAGATCGTCTCCGATGAAATCCGTCGCCCGCGTAGACCACCGCGCCTGCGTTAGCGGCGAATCAATGCAGCAACGACGAGAGGGAGGCGATCCCGGTGGACTCGCGATTGACGAGTGGTTCGCCAAAAGCTTTCCCGATTGACCAGCCCCAATAGCGGGCGCGGTCGCGGATGTCGTCGAGGACGGTCGGGAATTCCTCCTTGCGCCCGGTGATCAACTGACTTTCATAAGCCTGGACTGCAGACATTTTGGTTTCAATCTGTGACGAGATGTCGATCACAAGCGACGGTGCTGGATGAATTCGCAGATGAATGCTGAAATAATGCAGCAGGAGTGGCGGCCAGAAAGGGTCGCCTGCCATGTCGGAGCGACTGAGTTTCGACCAGAACCTGGCGTCGTCACAGAGACTGCTGGCGGCGACATGATCGGGATGTGCGTCCTGCCAGTAGGGCGCAAGGATAATCTGAGGCCGAACCGTTCGGAAAAGCTCCGCCAGCTTCCGCCTCGCTTCGAGATTCGGCTGCAGGCTCCGATTGGGAAGATCCAGATTGCCTCGCCAGGTGAGTCCCAGAATCCTGGTTGACTCCTGTGTTTCACGGCGGCGGGTCTCAATGGAGCCGTGTGGTGTAGGTTCGCCGGAGGTCAGTTCCACCACGCCCACGCGCAGATTCTGCTGAAGCGAGACTGCAATTGTGCCGCCCACGCTGATTTCGGCATCGTCGGGGTGCGGAGCTACGACAAGGATGTCAAGTGGCAGCATGAAGTCCTCTTTGCGCAGGTTGGTTCGGGGTTACACTTCCAGATCGACCGAGTGATGGCAGCTATGTCATCCGGTTTGGCACATCCTGTCCTCTGGGTGTGACGAAGTGTGACGTTCCTCAATCCCCGCGTCAGCGCTCACGGCATCACATTGTGCAGGAATTTTCGATGAGACGATCATGACTGATGCTGCTCACGGCAGGCCTGATCGGCATCCAGCTGGCCGGATGTGCGATGGTCGAGTCACCTCGCGTTGCGATGCGCAAGATGACTCGCATGTTTACTCCAAATTCAGTCGATCACGGAGAAGACGCGGACGCAGATGACGGCCAGTGGGATTTTGTCGGTGACGAAGGCCGAGCGGACTATGATCGCGAACGTGACCCCGATTCCTGGTTTGGCAAGTACATTATTTCCGACAAGGCCCGAGCAATTGAACGCAATCTTGGCGTGGATTATTGATCTGGACACAATTCTGCAGATGCGATAAACATGCAGCAGATTCTGCGCGTTCAGGCGTTGAAACCGCACGGATTGCTGGAGTTATGGCTTTTCGCGTCATCGACACCATGTGGCCGATGACTGGCATTTAGCCTCCAGCTTCCGAACGCAGAGCCTGACTCTTGCTGAGTCAGAAAGTCTTTTCCGTATGTTGCAGGAAACCGACAGGATGTCCAGGTTCCCCACCAGATTTGCCGCACCCTTGTCATTGCTTGCTTTGGCAGGATGCATGTATCCGCCCATGTACCAACAGGCGCCCTACGGCCAGCAGATGTACTCGCCCCAGGGAAACTTTGCCCCGTCGGGCACAATCGTTGTGCCTCCGTCAAATGCTCCGCTGTATCAGCCAGGTGGCTCGACCTACAGCATCCCGAGTACAACACCGACTCAAACGGACGATTTTAAAAAGCCTGTTAACAACGACGGCGATCGATTCTTCAGCCCCGACGAGAATGTGCCATTGCCAAGCGACGCAGGCACAGGAGCCGATAAAGGATCTGGCACGCGACCCTTTTCAAGCGATCTGGACACGTCCAAGTGATCGATGGTGCTGCGACGCGGGGCAATCACAAAACCGGGACAGGCACCCATCCCCAACCGATTTTACATTGTTTTGCACACTCAGTCGGGAACCAGTCCTGGCTTGTGTCAGGCGTTCTGACTCACTTCACTGGTTCACTCTTTGCGCCTTCCTGAATCGCAAAAATGCGATTGCGGATGGCAATGAACAGGGTGTTGTTGGCAACGATCGGAGTCGCGACCACGGATGACGGCATGCTGACTTCGCTCAGGAGTTCCATCTCAGGAGCGAGTTTGAAGATGCAGATGTCACCGTCGGTGTCTCCGATGTAGACATGGTCTTCGACGATCAGCGGCGAACCCCAGGATTCGGCAAACATATCATAAGTCCAGTGCCCCTTTCCGGTTTTTGCATCGACGCAATGAAAGAGTCCGCCGAAGTCGAGTACAAACAGCAAGTCATTTTTGATCGCCACAGTGCCCATCGTGCGGTGCATCGTCGTTTCAAAATCTTTCGGATCTTCGCCGATGTAGTGCCAGACGGCAGCGGAATTCGGATTCTCCCGTTCCAAGTCGCCCGCTTTTTCGTCCAGAGCCTGAAGGCGTTTGTGTGCAATTGGTGTATTTGGATCTTTTGAGTTGTACACAATCGTGGGGCTGACATCGCCGCGTTTCGTCGGATCAATGCACCACAGATGGCCCTGACCGTCGCCGTGTTCCGGGTCTTCGCCGACGGCGATATAGACAAGGCCGTCGTATACGACAGGGATCGCAATCAGATGGTTTCGCGTGGCTCGCGTGAGCGTGTACAGCGTGTTCTTTGGGTTGCAGTCGAATTTCCACAGCAGCTCGGATTTTCCGTCTTTGCCTGCTGCTGAAAAGCTATAGAGATATCCGTCGCCACCGGCAAACAGAACCTGAGCCACGCCGTCAAAAACTCCGTACGCCGGAGACGACCACTGTCCGTGAAGAATGTTGGCACCCGGTGATTTGTCGGTCCACAGAACTTCACCGGAATTGCGGTTGACGCAAATGAAGCTAGGTGCTTCTTCCTCGGGAATCGTGAAATGGCCTTCATCGACACCGTTGGCTGTATTCACAAACAGCAGATCGCCGACGCCGGTAATTGAGCAGCTGCACATATTGTGCTGAGAAACTTTGAGTTCCTTCATCATGTCCAGTTCCCAAACAACGTCCGCTTCGTCTTTGTCCGTCACTTTCTCTTCCACGAATGGACTGTCGTTTTCACCGTCGTGGAATCCTTCGGTATCAAGACACACAACAACCCCGCGGCTGCTCACATACCATGCTCGATCGCCGTCAACGAAAGGCGAGCTGCAGATTCCCATATCCGGCCAGTCGTTAACTCGCCCCGTCGAAAGTTTCTCACTGGAGTGCTGCCACAGGAATTTCCCGTCCTTCTCGTCGAAACAAATCAGGCATCCCAGATCGACTGTGTCCGGATACCTTTTGATATAACCGTTTCCGTTGTTTGTGCCGACATAGACTTTGCCGTTGGAAACCACAGCATTTCCGTAGGTTTCTGAGCCCAGCGGCATCGACCAGAGGATGTTCTCACCGGTATCAACATTCCAGCTGATGGGGATGTTCTTGCCATCCGGCGTATTATTTCGGGATGTGCTTCCGCCCCATTGAGGCCAGTCGTGAGGACCGACCTTCATTTTAGCAATCTCGCTGACTACGAACGCAGTCGGGTCTTCTGCGGCCAGACTGCTTCCGAACCATATTGCGGTTGCAGCAAGACACAGTCCTGCGACGAATTGATCCTTCAGTTTCAACATGATCAGAAAATCCTTATTGAGGAAGTTATTGATTTTTGTAGCTTGGAAAAGGGGTCAGGAACCAATAGTGCGGAGCACCCTTTGGGCCATTTGGCTATTGGTTCCTGACCCCTTTTCCAGGCAGAGCACCTATTTGTTTGCCGTGACCTGCACATTGTCGATGAAGAATTCGGCGTCGGTGGAGTTTCCGAACAGTCCGGGGCTTCCATTCAGATTCGGAGTTGCATCGGCTGCCTCGAGCTGCCAGTCGTTGGGTTCCGTTTCGCCGCGCGGCCAAACCTTGCCCCGCAGGACAGCCTTGCCGTCCTTTGTCTCGCTCTGAAATTTCATGGTGTACCAGGTGTCAGCGGACCACATGTAGTCGATCGTCTTTGCGAAACGCAATTCGGCCCTCGCGGTCCAGGATCGAATCTGAAGATGCTGAGAACCCTGCAGGTCGAGCGTATATCGCTGATTGATCAAGCCCAGATCTGGCAGGCGTCCATTCTTCTGGCTTGCCTTGAATTCTGCCTGAATCGTGTAGTCATGCAGATTCGTCCAGCCCAGCCATGCCTGGCTCCGAGTCCCTTTTGGAATCGTGCTGATTTTTACGAGACCCTTTTCACCATCCAGCGGGGCTGGCTTGTGGCGATAATCTGCACCGATCCAGACTGGCGGGACTTTCTCGTCGGAGAAATCAAACTTCCACGGCAACATCGGGATGACGCGAATGCGTGCGGTCGCCGTCATCTCGCCCGACGTTGAGGTCAGAACAACAGCTGCCAATCCCGATGCCGGAGCCGTGTAGACATAATCTTTTCCGATCGTACCACTGCCTGCGACTGTGATCTCTGCATCCTTCATCAATTGTACGAATTGTCCATTCTTGTTGTAACCTCTCACCTGCAGGTTGGCTTTCTGGCCAGGCATCAGCATCAATTCAACTGGAGTCAGCATGATTTGTGCAACAACTTTGTCTGTGTCTGCTGAGGTCTCTCCTGTCGGCTTCGGCGTTGAAGCCTTGACCGTGACCGCATCCGGCTTGCCGATACAGTACAGAGCATCAATTGTCGGCAGATAGATCCTGCCGTTTGAAATTACCGGGGAGCCAAAGACAAGTTCATCTGAGGCAAGGCGGACTTCACTGACTTTTTCAACGCCCTTGTCGTTCGGCTTCAGGACATGGAACCGGCCCGAGTTTTCGGCGATATAGATCTTGCCGTCGCCAGCGACCGGACTACCAAACATGGTTCGCCCGAGCTTTGTCTGCTCTACCGTTCCGTTGGGCTTCTTACGACCAATCAGTTCGCCGGTCTTCGCATCAACTATGACCAGCGAGGCACCGTCGTCTACGAAATAAACCCGGTCGCCAAGCTTGACCGGAGCATTTCGGCCGACAGCTTTCCCAGGAACCTTCCACAGTAGTTTGTCTTCTGAAATGTCACCTTCCGTGTTTCCGTCGAACGCGAAAATCGCACCCAGCGTCTTGGTGTCGGTCGCGTTCTTCTCAGCGTGACTGCCATATACGATACCGTTTTCATCTACGACAGAAGTTGTATTCAGCCCCCGCGTCGAAGCCTGATATTTCCAGATCGTCTTGCCGGTACGTGGCTGAAGTGCATAGATCGCGCCGTCGCCGGCCCCCACAACCATCGCGGCTTGTCCGTTGAACTGAGTGAAGATCGGAGTGCTGTAGGTCGTATCTTCCGGCCGCAGCTTTGTGCTCTTCAGCCACTGCGCCACACCCGTCTTCTTATCAAATGCGATCAGGCGATAAGCCGGGATTGCTGTCTCACCCCAGCCGGTTAAAACGCCGCTGATGATGACAAGGTCCTCGAACACGACGGGGAAATTCGTGCGACCGCCGTACGTCGAGAGCATTCCGTATTCTTCGCTCATCGAGTGTTCCCAGAGCGTCTTGCCTGTCATGGCGTCAAGACACTGAAAGACACTGCCGAGTCCCAGGACGAACACCGTATCTGATGTCGGATCGCCAACCACACTGGACCAGCCGACCCTTTCTGCCGGAGCATCCGTCAGAAAAATATTGTGAATGCTCTCCCAGATCAGTTCGCCGGTTTTCGCGTCAAGACACACCGTTTTCTCGCCTTCCTGAGTGGTCTCAGGAAACGAGCGACAGACAGCGTAGACGCGCCCGTTCATCACAACCGGCGACGATCGCGAAGCAAATTCCTCCTTACGCCATAACAGGTTTTCCCCAGACGGTGACCAGGAATCGGGAAGGTTCGTTTCTGAGGACTGACCGTCGTTGTGCGGGCCGCGCCAATGAGGCCAGTCTTCGCCCAGAGAGGCTTGACTGATGATGCACAAACTGAGGAATGAGAGAAGTGACGTTTTCATGAATTGTTTGCTCCGCCGAATTCCGGGTTGTCGATCGTTGTTTCCGTCATTGAACAACAAGAACTGCGGTTCCTTTAGAGAAACACAGTCGCTGTGGACATCAGTCTGTTCGTTCATCCAGCCAGTCACAACTGGCATCTTCGTGGGGTTCTCGTATGCGTTTCAGCAATGCCGTGAGTTCCCGTTGTTCAGTGCGATTCAAGTGTCCCAGTTGCCGCTTGTGCATCGCCTGAACGTCGGTTGCCATTTCATCAAGGAGATCGAGTCCCTGTTGCGTGATTGCAATTTCCACCACGCGTCGATTTTCGCTGCGTCGCTCGCGAATGATCAGTTGCCGCTGTTCAAGTCGATCCAGCATTCGCGTCGTGTCTGGACTACGGGAAATCAATAGTTTTCCCAACGCCAGAGTCTGCAGGGATGCCGGATAAACGGAACGCAGCAACCGAAGTGCATTATACTGTTGTGCCGACAATTGAAATCTTGTGAACAACTCTTCTTCCAGAGCCTTCAGGCAATCGTATGTTCTCCACAGGTTCAGGAATGCTTCCTGCTCCGGTGAATCGAATCTTGGTTTTCGGGAAGACGGTGGTACCGATGACGTTGCCATGCCGAAAGCATCACCATTGCGACGACAATTGTCAAGACAACCAATTTTCAGGGAATGCCATATTTCAGGATTTCCGGCATATGTGTTGGCTGGTCTTACTTCGTGCAACGATCGTAAGTTGGCGCATGAAAACAGCGGCATTGCTGCCGCTGTCATAATTTCCGAGCGTTAACAACATGACCGGATTTGATCCTGTTGCCGCCCTAGGCCATCATCGAACACCAAGCAATTACGCCGCCGGTGCTGGTGCTGGTTCAGCTGGTGCTGGTTCAGCTGGTGCTGGTTCAGCTGGTGCTGGTGCTGGTTCAGCTGGTGGTGCTGGTGCGTTTTCAACAGGCGGAGCAGGTGCCTGCGCTGGTGCTGGTGCAGCAACGTCACCGCCGCGATCAGCCCGAGATACTTGCC
>JBBJME010000069.1:0-29905 GCA_037719765.1 Planctomycetaceae bacterium | reverse complement strand
CTGACCTGAACGATCGACGGAGTTTCTTTCGGAATTCAGAACTCCTGCATCGCCAGAAGCTTCACATCATGGAATACGATCGGTTTCCAGTGAAGACCACCTTCTGTGCGAGATCGTTCCACCACCGCGGCGGTGACCAGCAGATCAACTAAGTTCTGCAACTGAGCGATCGCGGGAACTTTTTCAGCCAGATCCGGGATCTTCTCTGTAAACTGCTGCGCGTACTTTTCGAGACTCACATGGGTGGATGGAGCGTCCTGACGATTGCCATTCGCGTCCACGATTTCATCCTGAGCACTCACCTGAAGCCGTGGCCCGGAAAGTTTCCATGCCGTTTGCGGGTCGTTCGTTTCGATCGCATCGTAACGGGGCGAAAACCACCACCGGCGCAGGGAGTCGGCGTTTGGCCGCATCATGCTGAGATAACTCCTGAAACCTCGCACCTGTGGATTCTCGTCGCCCGTTGTCAGACGCTTCAACACATAATCTGCTTCAACCAGCGCTGCCGCCATGTGGCTGGATTCCGGCACACCAAAGACGGTTACGTTCCAGTGTCCCAGCACACCGCCGATCTGCTGAAAGCCTCGCTGAGCATCCGCTGCACTGGCAGCTGTCGTGTTTTGCGCCAGAAGTTGCTGCGTCTTTGCGAGACGACCGGGTTCCGGGTCGAACGAACAACCAAACGTAGCTCGTTCGGACGCTGTCCGCAGGGCGACCAGGAGATCGTCCAGACACAACACGGGACGATGGCTTTGCGTCCCAACAATGCGACCGTCTGGCTGCGCGGCAAATCCTTCAGCAGGGCCGGCAATGATCGCGTCGCGGCCTTCGTCAGCGATGAAAATAAAATCGATGCGTGTGAGACCAGCCAGATTCAGAATGGCGTCCGGCAGCGGTAGACTTGCCTGCAGCAGTCGATAGATCTCCGCATCCAGATCACGGAGCGATATCTTCCGCAGCTCGCTGGAATGATTGAGTTCAGTCGGCAAACTCTTCACCGCGGAATTCTCCAGTCTATTCTGGAGTTCACGGGCATTCAGGGTGGCAGTGACGGATTTCTCAACTAGTCCGCTGGCATCAATTCGAATTCCGCCGACGCCGCCGTTCCATTGCCGCCTCCGCCACCTCCACCGCCGTTGTTTTGTGCGAGTGCAATACAAGGAACGAGGGTGAGAATCAAAGTGATGGAAACGACGCAAGTGAACGGCGGGCGATACATCGCGGTAAATCCCGGCAAAGGACAGAAGTGCATTTCCTGATTCTACGGTGAGGAAATGCAAAGTGCAAAGACGCATGTTTACTGCAGTCAGGTCCGGCAGAAAAATGTGCGGCAGAAAAATACAGACCACGACTGAATGTCCTTCTGTGATTTATTTTTCTGCCATCAATTTTTCTGCTGCATGTGTTCCTGCCTGAATGACAACCCCCCGCGCGGCCGGAAATGAATCGGGTGAGCGGAGCGGCGTGAGCCCTCCAGTACCTCGTTTTTGTACCGGCAAGCTGACGCATGCCGCTCACCAATTGTCTCACTCATGACCGCGCGGAGTATATGTCCCGTCTTCGACGATGGGTTGCGGGCGAAGCCCGCGTCACGTTTTCGAATGCGATTCTTTTTGCGTTCTTCGCGTTCTTTTGCGGCGATTCGTACGGATCACGATTGCGCCTCTGTTGCTTCCATCTGGTCAGATCACGCGGGTATCATTCCCGTTTACAGAACACCAACATAACTTTCCAGAACATCATTGGCCCATGAATTTACGCACACGCCTGCAGCCGGAACAACTTCGCAGCCACCGCTATCTGGGTCCCGACGATCTTCGCTCATTTGGGCATCGATCGCGTCAGAAGCAATCTGGTTTCTCCACCGACGACTTCAAAGACAAACCGGTAATCGGCATATTGAATACGTGGAACGATTTGATTTCGTGCCATGCGCATTTCAAGCAGCGCGTGGAAGACATTAAACGCGGCGTCTGGCAGGCGGGCGGGTTTCCCGTTGAGATTCCCGTGATGGGGCTCAGTGAAACCTTCATGAAACCCACGTCGATGTACTATCGCAACCTGCTGGCGATGGAAGGCGAAGAGGTGCTCCGCACGTATCCGATCGACGCAGCAGTGCTGATGGTCGGATGCGATAAGACGACACCAGCGCTGCTCATGGGAGCATTGAGCGCCGATGTGCCATCGATCGTGATGCCCGGCGGACCGATGAATCGCACCGCATGGCATGGCGAACAACTGGCCAGCGGCACCGATGTCTGGCGATTCTGGGCCGAACGTGGCGCGGGGCGGCTGTCGTGCGAAGCCTGGTGTCAGCTGGAAGATCATATCGCGGCGTCGCCGGGACACTGCATGACCATGGGCACGGCTTCCACGATGACAGCGCTGGCAGAGGTGATGGGTATGACGCTGGCCGGAGCCAGCTCAGTGCCGGCAACACATTCCGGACACTCACGCATGGCATCCATGACCGGTCGACAAGCCGTGGAACTTGCGTGGTTGAATGTAAAGCCTTCTGAGATCCTCAATCGGACAGCCTTTGAAAACGCGATCACGACATTGATGGCGATCGGCGGGTCAACGAATGCCATCGTGCATCTCATGGCAATGGCCGGTCGCACCGGTGTGAAGTTGACGCTCGAAGATTTTGATCGGGCGTCGCAGCGAACTCCCGTACTTGCCAATCTGCGTCCAGCCGGAAAATTCGTCATGGCAGACTTTTTCGACGCTGGCGGACTGAACGCCTTGCTCGTTGAAATCGCAGACCTGTTGCATCTGGATGCTCAGACGGTCGAAGGTCAGACGCTGAAAGCCGCCATCGACGGTGCGAAAATCTGGAACGAGGACGTCATTCGCCGCAGAGACAATCCCATCTGTGCGACGGGCAGTCTGGCAGTCCTGCGCGGCAATCTGGCCCCGGACGGATGTGTAATCAAACCTGCAGCCGCAGAGGCCGAACTGTTGCAGCATCGCGGGCCCGCGGCTGTCTTTAAGGACTATCCCGATCTGAAAGCCCGCATCGATGATCCGTCCCTTGCATTGACGAAAGATCATGTCATTGTGCTGCAGAATGCCGGACCGCTTGGGGCACCCGGCATTCCGGAATGGGGCATGTTGCCGATTCCGAAGTATCTGCTGGAACAGGGCGTGCGTGACATGGTGCGGATCAGTGACGCGCGAATGAGCGGCACCAGTTACGGAGCCTGCGTGCTGCACGTGTCGCCAGAATCCTTCGTCGGCGGTCCACTCGCGCTAGTTCGCAACGGCGACATCATTACGCTGGATGTCGCCGGACGTCGGCTGCACCTCGAGATCAGCGATCAAGAATTCGCGACACGCAAGGCAGCATGGACGGCCCCCGCAGCAAAATTCACACGCGGATACGGCAAACTCTATTTCGATGAGACAACGCAGGCTCACGAAGGCTGTGACTTCCGCTTCCTGCACGCCGACGGCAGCCAGGATGCGGATCCATCGATTTATTGATGGAGACGGCGATTCTTGTAGCTTGGACATTCATGTCCGAGACTAACCGTTTCGCCCAATTGCCAGGCCCATCAGCACAGATGGCAGACTCAGCCACAGAATTCGCCCCGCGGCAGGTTCCAGAGGCGGAATCGGCCAGGTACTGTTAACTGTCGGCAATAGAATACCGGCGACAATTGGAAACAGGCAGCCACCAACCATGCCCACCAGTCCGATCACAACCATCGACTCAATGCGAGAGCGTCCAGACCGGCGTCCTCCCATCGCAATTCCCATCCCAATTCCGAGTCCCACGATCATCCATGTGGCACTATGTACCAGCAACGTGAATTGCTCTGGAGGACTGGTGGCTCCGGCGGCCATGTTTTGTCGCGACACCGCGTTAATCCAGTAGCCCGCTACGCCTGCGACTGCACCGGACAGAGTTCCCGAGACAACCATGACGAGTATCATCCGGATACTGGACAGCCCAAGCCTTCGGCACAGACAGAGTGTGAGTCCAAACAGAATCCCGAGAATCGCTCCAGCGGTTCCCATCCAGATTGCTGCATTCTTAATGTCGATGTCACGCGTGACCGCAGCCACTTTAGCCTGAACGTCAGGTGGAGGTGCCTGGCCGGACGCAAGTGCCGCGAGATCCGGTGGCAACACAAAGACCTCGCCGATCAGTTCGATCGCCTTCCATGACAGGAGGGCACAGGCGATGCCTGCGAGCGCAGTCGAGAGAGTCCGAATTGCAACGTTGCCAGACGTCGAAGGAACCGTCAGCTCTGACGAAGATTGTGTGCAGTCGCTTTCTGTGGGCTTGCCGCTCGTCATGAAAAGTTCGATTACTCAGGTGGTTGTGGGATGATTCCGACAGTGAAAAAACAGAGGTGATGGGCTTCCTGACAGCGACCCGGCCTAAAAAAACAGGGTTCCTCAGCGAGTAAAATCGATATAATGGTCAATTGAGTAATTGAAACCCGATTCAACCTGCTGACTTGACAGATCGAAGTCGCAGGTATTTGAACGTGCATTGACATTAAAGACGAGCCCCGGACTTTGGGGATCGCTGTTTTTTTTGGATATTCACTTCATTTGTCAATGAACTCTCGATTCTCAAACACATGCAGCAGTGATGGCGGATCCGCTGGTTCCGCATGGAAGCAGCCTGCAACAATATCCAGATCTGAATCGCCGTCGATATCGCTCACCGCCAGCGATGCATAGATCGGCAGTCCTCGCTGAATGACGTGGCGTGCAAACTGGCCGTCAGAGGTCTGTTCCAGCCAGATCAACGCCTGGAGTTCCGCCGGCGTTTTCCCGCGTACAGACTTCAATGGCAGGAGTGCAGCGGCAATGATGTCCTGATCACCGTCGCCGTCCAGATCGGCCGTCACAGCACGCAGCACCCCGGGCATCGCAGCAATGTGCTTTGGTTCGAAACTGAGTTGACCGTCGTTCCGCAACAGCCAAATGCCGTGGTAAGGTTTGATCAGATACGAATCAAACGTATCGCCGACTGTGTACAGGATGTCTGCGTCACCGTCGCCATCAATGTCAGTGAGTTCAATCCCGCTTGACCCGTACGACGGATCAGGGGCCGCGTAGATTCGGATTTTTCGAAACCGGATTCCCGATTCAGGAACGCCTCAATGACTTCATGCTCCTGGGTGATCAACGCCACAAAATCAAGTCGCCCGTCACCATCCAGATCCGTCACCGGGACATGAATCGTGCCGGGCCTTGTGTCCACGCGCAGGTCGCGGAATGTGCGCTCACCAGTTTCATCGACGTCATTGAACACAACATGAATTCCGCCCGTTTTGTGCCAGCCGAATTCCGCGACGATAAGATCCGGATCGCCGTCATTGTCCAGATCTGCAGGCTGAACGTCGGCGACGCGCCCGATTGTATCCAGAATGACACGCGGTGCTGGTTCCGGTTCGTGGCTGTCAACGCCTGGAAGCCAGAGCAGTTGCCCTTTGCTGTGATCTTCCGGAAGAAAACTCCCCAAGTCTGCCACGATGAGATCTTTGCTGCCGTTCTGGTCAAGATCAACGTCGCATGATCCAGCCGGATTCGCACCGACTCGAAGGGCCACTGAGTTCGTCGGATCATTCACATCACAGCGTACGACGACTCCGCGCCGCATGTCGCTGACCCAGAATCGCGAGGGACTCGACTCAGAATCAGCCAGACGCACGACAGACACGGCGGCAGGTTCTGTTGAGTTCACGGGTACGTCGATCATTCGCAACTTGAAAGCCAGCGGTGAATCCCCGACTTCGGTCTGGTCAGGTTCTGCCAGCAACTCTGGTGCCCGCTGCTGATACCACGAAACCACCGATGCCTGACGTGGTGGCGTCAGATCTTTGCGACCCGAATCATAGTAAAAATTGAAACCACGTTTCACTTCGTCGTACCAGGCGTGCTTTGGAAAACTGTCTGGCATCGGGACGGCATGGCAGGCTCCACAGAAGGCCTTAACCTGATTGGTCATCTCGGCATCCGCTGCAACGGCGACGTGACTGCCCTGAGACGCATCGGATGTCTCCGCACCACTGTTGATATTGCTGCTGTCCTGCCTGGCATCCGTACAACCTGAACATGCGAGGAATCCAGCGCAGAGCATTACGACACTGAGATGCTTTTCTGCACCGCGACCGCAGTTCCGGTTCATCGTCATTTCACCTCGCTCATTATTCAGACTTGAGTCGAACACGCAGGAAGACCTTTTCAACAAACCACTGAACGTACAACTCACATTCCTCAATGAATGCAAGTGTACTCCAAGGGTAACACTCGATGGAATCTGGTCCAGCGGAAGTCCTGATCCCGAAACGATAGTGACCGCGCGGCGGTATTCGAATTGAGCTGGAATGCCTCGGAGATATGCGGATACGACCTTGTGATCGGACGAAGCCATCGGTATTGTGAACAGGCGGAAGGCGACTTCCGGGAAGTGCGTTTCCACTCCTGTAGTTTGAGCGTTTCTGGCAAAAATGAAACTCGACGATCCTATCGCAGGACTTCCCGCTAAGAGAAGTCGTCTCAAGACACACAGTATTCGGCTGGCGGCGGTTCTCGTGCTGGTTGCTGCAACTGCGGTGTGCATGAGATGGCGGCAGCATGTTTCCCCGCGAACAAGTCCGGACCGGTCAGCCCCGGAGCAGCCTGTCGTGTTTTCAGTCGACAACCCTGCGGGGTATCTCGGCCCGGAAAAGTGCGCTGCCTGCCATCGGGATCGAGTTCATGAGTTTCGCAGCAGCAGGCACTACCTGGCGTGCGTTCCGGCGTCTGATGACACCATGCCGTCCGAGTTTCTGACCGGGCAGGCCGAGTATACACCTCACAACAGCCCGGTGACATTTCGAATGAACAAAGAAGGCAATCAGTTTCTGCAGATTGCCGAACAGAAAACCGCAGACGGAGTTCGTGAGACTCGATCACCAATTTCTTTGATTTACGGGTTCGGAGCAGAAACCGACGAAATCTATTTTTCGTGGAAGGAAGATAAGCTGTCCGAGTTGCCTGTGAGCTGGCTTCATCCGGATCACGAATGGGGCACCAGCGGATTCGACCGTCTTGGAACGGGTGATTTTTCGCGGCCAACGAATCCACGTTGCATCGAATGTCATAACACCTGGCTTGAACATATTCCGGGTACTCCGGATCAATACCGTCCGGAAACGCTGATTGCCGGTGTGACTTGCGAAGTGTGTCACGGTCCGGGGAAGGAGCATGTGAGTTTTCACGAACGGCATCCCGATACCACTGAGCCGATGCACATCCTGCGGCCTTCGGAATTGAGTCGAAACCTGAAAATGGACTTGTGTGCCAACTGCCACAGCAATGCCATGAAGCATCGAGGCCCGGCGTTTTCGTATCGGCCAGGGCAGCCACTCGCAGAATTTTATCGGACACTGACTACGCGGAATCCTGAAGATGACCACGTTGCAAATCAGACGTCGTATTTGCAGCAAAGCAAGTGCTATCAGGAAAGTGACGACCTGACGTGCATTACGTGTCACGATCCACACACTGGTCGTGATGTGTCTCATCGCGGCACGGGAACAAGCGCCTGTCTGAATTGCCACGAGCCGCAGGAGTGTGAAGAACGTCCACGATTGCCGGTAGATGTCCAGGACAACTGTGTGGGCTGTCACATGCCGAAGAGAACGAAGATTCAGGTCTATTTTGATACCAAACATGACACGCTGCACGCTCCCGTGCCCCGGTGGGACCATCGCATTGCGGTCAACCATGTTGCCCGCGATGAAGTTCTGCTGGCATGGCACAAGTCACAGAATGGAGATGACCATCTTGAGGAATCGGAACGGATTTCTGCATCTCTCGCCAGCGTCATGGATCAGGAGGGAGATCAATGTCTGAAGCAGTATCGCTACCTTGCCGCCGTGGACTTTTTTCGGCGATCTGAGGCCTTCCAGTCATCAAACTCCGTCAGGCAGAAACGTGAACTGGCTACTGCAAAACAAGATCAGATTTCAAGAGATTTCGACCGCGCTGAGCACGACTTGAGTGAACGACGCATTGACAGCGGAATCACGACGCTTGAGCAGTTGTTGATCGACAAGCCGAATCTCGCGAAAGCGCACGGTCGTCTCGGGACATTTTATGCATTCAAGAGACGAAATGACGAGGCTCTTGAACGTTGGTCAGCCGTTGTCAAATACGACCCGGACGACGCCTATGGTGAGGGCATGATCGGCTGGCATTGGTATCTTCAGAATCAGCCAGAAAAGGCGTTGACGGCTCTGATGCATGCGGATGAGATCGAACCCTGGTCATTTCGAGTCAATTTTAATCTGGCGCTGACTCTGCTTAAGCTTGATCGACCTGCCGATGCCCTGGATCGGTTTCAAAGGGCAAACCGCATTAAACCGCAGGACGTTGATTGTGCTGTAGCGCTGAATGCCGGGCTCAGGCAGGCAGGAAGATTTCGGGAAGCCCTTGAATTACTTGAACAGCTTTCAAAAATGACTGAGAGGAAAAATTTGATTGTCGAAATTGTAAGAGCCGATTCGCTAGCCGATGCGGGGCAAATGAAAGATGCCGTTGCCGTACTTTTGCAGTTTCAGAAGAACTCTTCTGAAGCAAACGTACATCGCGAGATTTCCAACCGTTTGAAAAAGTTGCAGCCTGATTCCAATGCCGGTTCATCAGAATGACCGGTCAACGTCGATGCGGGAACCTGAGTCATTCTTTGTATGCTCTTCCCTGAACTCCGTGTTTACAATTGAGTTGAACGGAACTTCATAGTAAATTCGCGGTCAAAGTGGCATCGTTGACTCTGTTGCCGCTGCTGGAGAGTTACTATGAATTCCTCTTGCCACTTGTCTCCATCGTTCTGCAAGCTCCTTCTTTCCCAGAAGTTCGCAAACATTTGAAATCTCACTGTAAACACTCTGTGGTGCAATTTTGTCCACAACATCGTGGCTGAGCTTAAGAAGTCGATCAACCAAAATCTGACTGTCCTCCTTAAGTCGCAGATTTTCTTCAAAGGCAGATTCATTGCCGATCTGGCGCGACACTAAAGCCAGCTGAAATCGTGCAGCAACGTTGTGTGGGTCATGTCTTAATACTCTTTCGAGCTGTGAAATTGCCGATTCTGGTTTTCCGTTGCCCGCATCAAGCCGCGCCGAAAGCAACAGGGTCCTGGGAAGATCCGGATGCCGTGTCAGTACGTCATCAATAATGCGGCGTGCTTTCTGCGTCTGGCCTGTACTCCAGAAAGCCTCTGCCGTACACGTCTGAATCGTTGGCTCATCGTCTGAAAAATCCGACCGATCCAGCAGCTGTTGGTACTGCCGATCGCCGCACATTGCCAAGGCGAGGCTTCCCTCAATTTCCAGACGCAGAGTTTCCGTCGGGCAAATTTTGAGCGCCTGCATAAAATGCGATATCGCCTCCGCGAACTCTTCGTAGTCCGCACAAATCTGACCAAGCATCAGGTATGGTCGATAGTCGGACTTTTCCATTTCACAGACTTGTTTTAGTTCTCTTTTCGCGTAGTCCATTGCCCCAAGATCGAAGTATAATGCAGCAAGACATTTTCGCCCCCGCAAGTGGCTTGGTGTTTCGCCGACTAAAACTGTTAACAGCGGAAGTGCAGCACCAAGATCCCCCTTGCGATATAGTGATTCACCAGCAATCCACAAAGCTGTCGCGCGAAATCTTCCGTTCGGATTAACCTTCGCTATTTGCTGAAGTGAATTGTCAAATTTCTCTCGTTGCAACTCCACAGCGGCATGGACCAGGGCCAGCTCTTCTTCGCCCCCGCAGGCCTCTTTCCCGCCATCCAGGAGCGCCCCCAATTCTTCTCTATTCCCGGAGCGAATAACAGAATCTATGTCAACAACGAGAGGCTGACTGTCGGTGCATCCTTGAACTGAGAGCAGCAACAACAAGGTCAACATGACGCAACAGGAAGCAAGTCGTTGCCTGGAAACTGATCTGAGTAATTCGCTACTTACGGCGACCATAATTTGACTGTTGCATTGCATGGACACAACCACGCTACGGCTGCGACGCTTTTGCTTCATTTTCATAAATCACGAGCGGCGACCTTGGTTCAGCAGGCGTTGGAGAAAAATCTCCCATGATGATATCGAGATCATGATCAAAATCAATATCAGCAAGGATGACGCAAGCATGCCAGGGTGTGCCTTGTTCGATGAGGTGTGGCAGGAAGCGTCCCAAGGGGATCTGCTCCAGCCAGACGGCAGAAACGACATCGCGTTTTGACTCTTCCTGATCCGTGAAAAGTCGGTACGGAAACAATGCCGTAACGACGATGTCGAGATCTCCGTCTCCATCCAAATCACCGGTGGCAATTCCATGTACCCCAGGAAAGGCGAGGATTTCGTGTTCTTTGAACCTGAGCATTCCCTGATTTTCAAGCCACCTTAATCCGTGAAATGGCTTGATGGAAAAACTGTCGAACATATCACCGTTCGCGACGAGAAAATCGATGTCGCCGTCCTGATCCAGATCAACAGCTTGCATGCCGGACGAACCAAACGCCGGGTCTTTCGGGCTGCACAACCGCTGATTCTGAAAGCGAGCATCGCCGGAATTCAAAAAGACTTCAACAGCTTCATGTTCCTGACTGATGTTAGCCACGAAATCCACCGAACCATCCTGGTTCAAATCCACCGGTGGCACACGAATTGTGCCGTGCCGCTCATCCACGATTGACTTGTCAAACGTACGATTGCCATTTACATCCATTCGCTGCAAAAACAGTAAGATATTCCCAGTTTCCAACCAGCCAAACTCTGCCACAACAAGGTCTAAAAGCCCGTCGCCGTTGAAATCTGCCGCCCTTGCCTCGCTCACACGCCCCATGCCGTCAGCAATTACGGACTCGTCGAAACCTCCAGTTGCCCGTTGCCGCAGCCAGACTACTTGACCAAGTTTACTGTCCTCCGGTTGAAAGCTGCCTAGGTCCGAGATCACGAGATCCAACCGCGAATCTGAATCGAGATCGCACCATTCAAGGCCTGCAGGGTGAGCGACAAGAGACATAGTTTCAAACGCTGGGGAACCAACTGTCCAGGCTCGTACGGAACCGCTCAACATGTCGGAGAAGAAAATTTTTGGGCCAGCATTCGCAGCAGGTGTTTGCCAGGAAAGAAACGAGACCGCAGCACCGCGGATCTCCGGAATCGCGATTTGAGACTTTTGGAAACGAGATTCACCATCCGTTGAGAATTGTATTGGTAAAGGGACAGCCACCGATTGAGACGCCTTAGCGACAAAGTACCGAACTGACTCCTCCACTGGTGGAGAACTCCGATCGCCACGTCCTGCATCAATGTTGAAACGATAGCCTCGATAGACTTCTTTGGGCCAATCTGATTTTGAAAAATACGCAGGGTTTGGGGGCTGGTGGCAATCGGCACAGAACGCAATAATAGACGCTTCGCTATCGGAGGCACTCCCAGTCAGTTCAACCCCGACTTCGTTCGACTGACCGGAATTGTCCTTCCCGCATCCAAGGAACAAAGTGAAGATCAGAAGCCGCGATATTCTTATCATGACACGCAATCATTGAATTCTGAGGCACGCAAAGCGACCGATATTGATGCACTAGATGAACGGCAAAAACAATTCTCCTGTGAAATGCAGAAACCAATGGTACACTAAATCCCAGTTTCGGTCACCGATCAAAAGGAACCTATTCAATGGGGATACCCACCAGATCCAAAAAGTTTGAACTGAGATCCCTGCGCGTTCGTTCGAGGAGAATTTTCTGGATTGCTGCCACTATTGGAGTGATCAGTTTTTTGGTGATCACGATTGCCCCGATTGCTCTTATCAGCGTGGCAAAAAATGCCATCCGAAAAGGACAAGTGGAGAATGCACTTATTCAGCTGGATAGAGCAGAGCATTTTCTTCAATATGCAGGTGAGATAGATTTCTATCGAGCCAGGTGTTTCAGGAGACTGGGACGTGCTAAAGAATTTACCACGGCGATCATCTCGGCACATAACGAGGGCTTTCCCGCTGAAATTCTGGATCGAGAGCAGACGTATTTTCTGGCACAAGCGGGTCAATTGCGAGAAATCGAGCAAGACCTTGCCGACATTTTTGAGGACGCAGGTGAGGATTCAGGCGAGGCCTGCGAAGCTTATGCAAACGGCCTGCTGATCAATCTGCGACAACAGGAAGCACTGAACGTTGTCGAGCATTGGGCGAAAGACTACCCGAAGGATGCCCGCCCCGAATGTGTACGGGGCCAAATCTACAAGAGTATCAATCGCAATAAGTTGGCGGAGGCAGCATTTCGACGGGCGTTAGTCCTTGATGCGGATTCGAGTGAGACCGAAATGATGCTCGGTGACCTCTTGCTTGAGAATCGCAATCTTGACGATGCTGCAGAAGTATTCAAAAAACTGGCAAAAACGAAACAGTTTCACGATATCGCATGGCTGAACATTTCCAGAATCGAGCGAATGAAAGGAAATCTTTCAGCTTCCAACCAAGCACTAAAACAAGTCATTAAACCAGACGAACTGATCAGTCGCGAATTTCAACTACAGGTCGGATTGTTGGCTGTTGATGAGCAGAAATTCGAATTTGCAGAACCGATCCTACGAGGAGTACTCTTGCAGTACCCGAAAGACTTAGAGGCTCAACAGGGCCTTGCAATAGCCCTTCGGGGTCTGGGACGGCAATCCGAGGCTTCAGAGCGGGCAGCAATTGTTGCAACCATTCAAGATCAACGGCATCGCATCGGTCAGCTCTATGACAGAGTGGTCGCCAAGCCGGACGACCCAATACCACGATTGGAAATTGGAAAGATTGAACTGCAATACGGAGAAATCACGCGAGGAATCATCTGGCTGCAGTCAGTCTTAAATCTGCAACCCGAAAATTCAGAAGCAATTCACATCTTAGCTCAATACTACCAAGAACAATCGCAAACAAAACCAGAGTTCAGCGAACTTTCAAAATACTATCGTGCAAAAGCTGACAAGGCGCTGCACGAGTGATCGACCTATTCAGTGAGATCAAAGTTGAATACATTTGACTCCCCAGAGACCACGTCTCGCTTCAGCCCGGACTCTGTCGCACTTGCGTATTTCAACGGTAGGGAGTTGGCGATATCTTTTGCTGGCGGCTGCGTGTTTCCACCACTACCCTGCATCTTGCCCAAATAATCCTCGGGTGACATCGGCGCTTCATTGGGTGTCGCAAGTTTTGCGATCGTAACGACATGACTGCCAGGGATCGCTCCGTCATCAGTATCAAATGTTGTCAGTTTAAACTCTCCCGCGGCGTTGCAGACGCCAACTGCGGTTCGTGGGCTGGCAGCGGTTGAAAATGTCACTGTCGCGCCTTCCTGAGGAACACCTTTGAACTTGACCGATCCGGATACTGGAACGACAGCCGCACGGTCTGACGCGCCCCCACAGCCAACAACCCCAAAGAGCAATACACAACACAACAAGCTTCGCATACCACGCTTTCTTCAATTAAAACACAAGGCCAATCTTGGAGTACGACTTTTAGCCTAACCGATGACTGGTGGTCTTCAGTGTACCACCAGTCACCTTGCCTGACTCTACAAAAAATTCCCCGTGGTTAGAACGTAACAACCTGGCCATCACGTCGGTCACCAAGACGCTGGTAAGTCCCATAATCCATATTCTCACTGAAGAAATGAACCGAGCCATCGGACAGCAAGAACTGGGCTCCTCCTACGTGCTGGGATTTGAAGCCCTGTGAAGTGTTCCAAGTGTCGGTTCTATGGCAGGTATCCGGAAGCGGAGGTGACTCAGGGCAACTTGGAAAATTGATCGGTGCGGTTGTAGCAACCCAAATTGAATTATTATGGAACCACCCATTGTTGACGTGGTCACTACACTCCGGGCGAACTTCACCCATCAAAATGGTGTTTGACGTTCCATCAGTCGCATCCCGTAAGCCTGCAGCCCAACACGCGCGAGAAAACATTCCAGAGGTAGTGCCTTTATCCATTGTATTGCCATGACCGGCTGGCCCCGTTCCGAAGTATCCATTGTCATTGTCACCGCCTATTGCAGCATAGGTCGGGTCGATCAACGGGCCGTACGGAGGAAATCGTTGGCAGGCGTTCGGACTGTCCATTCGCTGTGCACCCATTGAAGGTGCATAGTTTGTTTTTGCCCGAAGATCGCCAGCGCGATTGTTCGGAGATGTTGCGGTTGGGCAGATAAAACCGGAAATTACGACCTGATAAATCGGCTTACCACTCACAACCGTACTCTCAGCGTTTACGTTCGTGAAATTAATTGAATTGTAAAGCGGAGCCTGCTCAATATATGGCAAAAGCATGGTCAATTGTGTCCCATGTTGAGTCCCTGTCCATTCCGGCGTATTGGCGGGAGATCCCCATTGAAGGCTGTTGATCGGGAACTGGTTAAAAACATCATGGTAATTATGCATCGCCAATCCCAATTGCTTGATATTGTTTTTGCACTGAGTTCGGCGAGCAGCTTCTCTCGCTTGCTGAACGGCGGGCAAAAGCAGCGCAATCAGGATCGCAATGATTGCGATTACAACCAAGAGTTCAATTAAGGTGAACCCTAAACGATTTGAACTGAGTTTTTTCATCACTACACCTTCTTGAGAGAGTATAAAAAGCACACATGGAACAGAATCAAGAACTGCCACCGGCTACCAAATAAAATCGGAATGTGAGTACCAATGAGTGGAAGCCGATACGCTAGAATAAGAGCTCAGTCCACGAAAGTCAACCACCGTTGGAATCGCTGCGAGCCCATAATGCGAAATATTTTCGAATACTCAAAAGATTGTGCATTGCCGATCCGGCGGAAGGGCAGCATGAATGAAATGCTTTGGCTGGAATTTCGTTGTCTTGCACTTGTCTGTCTGGATTTCCTGAAAACGCTCACACTCTCACGTCATGGCTTGCCACTGAACTTGGCATGGCACTCTCTGCACTTGTCAATGTTGATTTTTGCAGGATGCACAAAAACTGGCGACCCTTTCGAGTTGAAGGCCACGCCGCTGTCGTCCACAGAAACGATCAAGCTTCCCGAGTGGAACGTGCGTATTGAAGCGATGAGTGGCGCGATGAAGCCGCCGTTCCACTATGCCAATGGCGAAGATGGAAAGTATTTCGCAATTCTTGAGGCTCTGGGTGGTGGCGTTGCCGTTGCAGATTTTAACAGTGACGAGCGATGGGACTTGTGCTTTGCCGGTGGTGGAGTGCTTGAGCAAGATGCAACGATGACCGCCGAACCAAACGCGATCTACTGGAACCGTGGCAATTGGCAGTTTACCTCATCGCAGTCTGGCCTGCCCGCTCAAAGAGTGTTTTCGCATGGAGTTGCCACTGCTGATTTCAATAACGATGGATTCCCCGATATTTTAGTAACGGGATACGGAGGCCTGCAGTTACTGCAAAATCAAGGGGATGGCGAATTTCTGGACATTACCGACTCTTGCGGCCTGATTGACCCCTCGTGGAGCACTTCCGCAGCATGGGGCGACTTAAATGCCGATGGCTACCTCGACATCTACGTTGCGCACTACGTGAACTGGTCATTCAGCAACAATCCACCTTGCACCAATCAACTTGAAGGCATTCGTGATACATGTCCGCCAAGAACGTTCGAGCCCCTTGATGACGAAGTGTTTCTGGGTAATGGCAATGGGCAGTTTGCCGCAGCTCGCGAAAAACTCGGGTTTAGTCCCGGTGGAAGCGGACTTGGCGTATTGATCATGGACACCGACGGCGATGCAGATTTGGACGTCTACGTCGCAAATGATGGACTTCCAAACTTCCTTTACGAAAACACGGGGAAATCATTTATTGACATTTCCGTCTCGAGTGGAGCAGACCGAAACGAGCGAGGTTTGCCGGACGGCAGCATGGGACTGGAGGCCGGGGACTTCAACGGTGATTTGCTTCCGGATATATGGGTGACGAATTTCGAAAATGAATCCATGGCGTTTTATTGTTCACTTTCACGAGGATTTTATCAACATTCCAGCCATTCAGCCGGGATTTCCGGAATCGGCGCGAGCCACGTTGGATGGGGAATTCAGCTGAGCGATTTTGATGCGGATGGCGATGAAGATGTATTCATCGCAACAGGGCATGCTCTGCGACATCCAATGACGACGAATCGGTTGCAGAAACCGTTGTTGCTGCAAAACAACGATAGTCATTTCTCAAAAGTGGTATCTTCGGTCGGAGGATACTTCTCGGCAGATCATCTGGCGCGCGGTGTGGCAGGATGTGACTTTGACAATAATGGCGTGGTAGACACTGCGGTTTCCCAAATCCATGAACCTGCAGTAATCCTTAAATGCAACAGCGAGCATGAAGCGAATTGGGTCGGGATGCGGCTCATTGGATTGAACGGTACTCGCGACCCGATTGGAGCCCGAATTGTCGCTTCGACATTTGGGAAACAGCGGTTGCGAATGATAAAAGGTGGTGGAAGTTATCTGTCCACCTCGGATCAACGAGTTCTGTTTCATTTGCCAACAGCCGAGACTCATCTCATTCTGAACATTACCTGGCCATCCGGGATCAATCAGATCGTTGACGTCCCCGCCGGCGAATACTACACGATTTTGGAGTCGAGATCTCCAGTGAGAATCCCTGATTGAGAAGGTGCCGGTCTCGCAAGGTCTGCGACAAGCACGGCGTGACGATTGTCAACTTCTTCAGTGAGCAGGAACATTTTTTGAGAACGGCGAGGTCGCCTTCTAGCCAAAACCCAACTCTGCGAATATCAAACGGCAGCACGATGCGCTCCCAACTTAACAATCAACTGCGACTGTCATCACAAATGTCACAAGCCAGTTGAAAAAATGCGGGCAGTTGCGTCATCGGATTCCACGATCTGCAGTTGCTGATTTGCCGGAATGTTCTCCAGCGTCTGACAATGCCAGAGGGCCAATGAATGCTGATTTTGGCGATGCGATCACATTTGCCCATTCCGGCATGAATCCGGCGATCGCAAGTGGATGCATAGCTGGTGCCGCCCTTGCGGAGCCTCAGTATTTTTCGGCCGTCGTCCAGCAGAAATTCCACCCATGCACCTTCGGCCCAGCGTGGACTCTGCACACCGATCAGTTCCAGTTCAATCCAGTTTCCAAGGCGCTCTGATTCGTTCCGCAGAATCGCGAGCGGCTGGTTGATATTGGCAACGACAAGGTCGAGATCGCCGTCGTCATCCAGATCCCCCTGCGCAACTCCGCGACTCATGTGCTCACTGGCCAGATAGGGGCCTGCGGAAGCAGCCACTTCACGAAATCGCTTGTGATCTTCATTGAGCAGCAACAGCGGTCGCTGGTTGAGCGGTGAATTGATCGGATGGCGAATGACGTGACCGTTTGCGACAAACAGATCTTCGTCACCATCGAGATCCAGGTCACCAAACATTGTTCCCCAGCCGACACTCAGTCCGCCTGCGGCAGAAATTCCGGTGCTGCGACTGACATGCTGAAACACGCGCCCGTCGAAACTGCGATAGAGCGCAAACGTTTCGTTTTCGTAATTCGTCACCCAGATATCCGGCAGACTATCACCGTTATAGTCCCCGATATCGACGCCCATGCTTCCATCTTCGCCCCCTGTGTCACCATAACCGGTTGCACTGGACGCTCCAGTTTCCGTGAATCCCATCCCGGCTTCGTTGATGAGGAGAAAGTTCATCTTTGTGTCGTTCGTCACGTAGACATCGGTGTCGCCATCAAGGTCGATATCCGCCGCCGCGACACCCAGCCCTTTACTGGGAGGGACCTCGGACAGCAGTTGGCTGGCGTCCAGAAATCGCCCTGATCCATCGCTGAGATACAGAGAATCCGGCAGACCAGAGAAACTGCGTGGTGGACAGACTTCTCTGGTAACGTCGTCACCCAGAAAACACTGCGGGTCATGTTCCGGAGACCAGTCCACATAGTGGGCAATGTAAATGTCGTTGGCTCCGTCTCCGTTGAAGTCGGCCCACGCTGCGCTGCTGCTCCAGAGGTTGTCAGTGAGCCCGACTTCGGACGCGATTTGCCGGAAGGTGCCATCGCCCAGATTGTGAAACAATTGTAAGCCTCCATAGCCCGTCAACAGGATGTCGTCGAATCCGTCGTTGTCAAAATCACTGACGATTCCCCCGTGCGAAAAATGGGGTGACTGAGCAACTTTGCGGCGGCTGAAACATCAATGAACGAGCCATTGACAGCGACGGGGGAATGATGCGGGCGAAACAGCGAGGATTCACGTCCTGTCGGCTGTTTCGCTGAATCGAAACGACCGCCGCCAGGGGCAAACAAGTCTTGTCGTCCATCCCGGTCGAAATCCAACATTCCGACTCCGCCGCCCAGCGACTCAAGGATCGTGAAATAACCATGCACAGAATCATTCTCGTATGAATGTACCACACCAATTTGGTCAGCGCATTCGCTAAAATGAAATGGTGAATTGTCGGCGGTTATCAATGCAGGCAGGGCGGCAACAGACGGGACGACCGGGGCAGGGTTCCTGGTTGGAGCTGCGCGTTCCTGACTGCATCCGGTGAACCACAACATCAGGCAATAAATGACGAGAATGAAGCTGGAGAACTTGGGTGGCAGCTCAAGACACGGTAATGTTGCTGGATGTGTCCTCCACGTCACGGTGTTGTGCTTTCATTCGCAGATTTCTTGTCGCAGGCAGCTGCCGCTGTTCGCCAAAGTCCTGCCATTTTTGCCAATCCCAGCTGATCGCACACCACAGACATTTCCTGACGGACCTGCGAATTGTCTGGTTGTTCCATCGCCTTCTGACTGAGTGCAGTCAGTTTAACTTTCAATGCTTTGAGTTTTTCGGAATGCTGCAGGTGCTGATTGTAGTTTGCATCGTCGCTCAGAAGTCGATATGCCATTGCCAGAAGGTATTCGCTTTCATCGTCGGAAGCGTCATTCGACAGAACTTCCTGCAGAATAGCAATTGCTTCAGTGGACTTTTGCCTTTCGATCAACATGCGAGCCTGCAGGCGCAGTCCAGTCGCGGGGACAGCACCCAGATTTTCCGCCTGCGAGAGCAATTTCTCTGCCTGGTCCGGATCGCCCAGATTCCACAAGCACTCCGCCTTCGCCGACAAGACCAAAGCCGTATCCTGGCATCGCTGCAGTGACTGAAGTGCAGCCTGAAACTCTTTACGAGCCATTTGCACAGACGCAAGGGACACCAAATCATCCGTCTGCTCACTGGGGAGGACTGCCAGATCCACGGCCTGTTGAAAGGCAGTCTCCGCTCGATCATATTCCCAAAAATCATTGTAGATCACGCCGCGCATGCGATGCGGTCGAAAGTCTCTGGGCTCAATGCGTGACACTGCCTCCAGATGCACCAGGGCTCGATCCATTCTTCCCAGATCATCGTAGACAGTTGCCATCCATCGATGCGCGTGTGCGTTGTCAGGTGCATCAACAATGGCCTGCTGCAGACAGTTTTCTGCTTCAGGCAGTTGACCGACTCGGTAGAGCGCTTCTCCCGTAAGAATGAGCAGTGGAATCCGGAATTGACCAGTCGGAGTAACATCGGCAAACTCCCGCAGCGCGATGTCAGGGCGATCCAGAAACAACGATCGAGCCCCGCGAAGGACTGTAACCTCAGCTTCGCAATTCGGATCATCCTGAAGCAACTTGATCGCGTCCTGAACATGCTGCACGTCTCGGTCATCCAGAGCCTTCAAGGCAACAACAAGAACGGCGTCACTGGAAACACGGTCAAAATGACTGATGACGATCAATGAAGTGACGGCAATTGCTGCGGTGACCCCGATCACCATCCAAATGTATCTTGCTTGTGTTGGGTAAACACCAGTCATTCCTGAGCCAACTACTTAGTGCAATTTGTCTACCGGAGAAATCCGCAGTACGACACACTCGTGCCGGAGTTTCAATGAATACGCCATCCGTGGTTCATATCAGGGTGTTTTTTTGATAGAACTGCGATGAGTCCAGGAGTGCCACGTTCCCATCGAAGTTCAGGTGATTCCGGGCTCCGATGCTGAATCGTGCAGCATTCGCTGTTTCGTTGAACCGCGAAGGCCGACCAGGGAAAAGCTGGGATTGAGGCGGCATTGACACAGCCAACTTTCTCACCAATCCCACGAGGGGACTGTCGTTTTAGTCTGGAGTTCCCGTGGGCCAGGCTTCCAGCCCGGCATCAATTGAAGAAAACGCTCTGTTTTTTAACGGCAATGACAAGCTGGAAGCTCATCCCACGATTAAAACGCCAGTTCCCGAGCCGAAAGGATGTAAGGAAAGACAGCCTGCTCTGAAGCGGTGCGGTCTTAGATTGCATTGAAGGCGCAATGGACTTCGATTCTCGGGACGCTGCTCTGCCCATCCAAAGACAAATGCAAAAACACTCGCCCGATTTCACAATCGATCACGATCACAAATGATTGGCACACGCCCGAAATACAATCTGAAGGAATCATGCTGGGAAAAAATTGACATTGAGAAAAATTTTCTCGAATCTTTCACTTCCAGGAACCCATCATATTGACCGATGGATTTTCTAACGATATCGTGTTGACCATTCCCGCGTTTTTCGAACGTCCGCGTCGTGATTTTGTGGTTTTGTTTTTTGAATTTTAAAAAGGGGTTTAGTATGAAGAAAATCTCATTACGTCCAAGGGGCTTTACGCTCATTGAGTTGCTGGTGGTGATTGCGATCATCGCAATTCTCATCGCGCTGCTGCTGCCCGCTGTTCAGCAGGCACGCGAAGCAGCTCGCCGAACGCAGTGCAAAAACAATCTGAAACAATACGGATTGGCGTTGCACAACTACCATGACGTGTATAACACGTTCCCGATTGGTGCCAACTTCGACGGTGACTGGAATAACGGAGTCGTTGGTTGGCAAGTGCGTATCCTGCCTTATACGGAACAAGTCGGGCTCTACAACAACGTTGTCTTCAATGAGGGGCCCGTCGGAACACAGACGACAGAAAAAATTATGCCCAATGGAAAATTTCTTCGACAGCAGCAAGTCCCTTATGCGATATGTCCGTCAGATGCCTCATCAAGCCCCGATGGGAACTGGGTTCAGGCAAGCTACTGCGGAAGTTTGGGTTCCAATCGAGTGCCTTCGGCTAACGGTGCCTGCAATCCTTTCATGACCGCCAATGTTCACTATCCTGATCCCGGTGGCCAGGTGGACCACGGAAACACGACCGACAACCAATACCTTTCCGGGATGTTCGGACGAGTACAAAACGCAAGCATCGGCATAAGAGATGTCGTCGATGGAACGACCAACACCATCTTTGTTGGGGAAATCCTGCCTGCTTGTCACGACCACGGCGGCGGATGGTGGCATTTCAACGGGATGGCAAATGCTCATGCTTCGGTGCATGTTCCAATTAACATGAGGACAACCTGCACCAGCCCATACCAGCCCCAAACCTCCGAGTTTCCTGGTTGCGAAGCGAAAAGCAACTGGAACCTCAGCTGGGGCTTCCGGTCAAGTCATACTGGCGGGGCTCAGTTCCTGCTCGTGGATGGATCTGTGAGATTCATTAGCCAGAATATCGACTATGGAACCTACCAGAATCTCGGTCGTCGTAATGATGGGAAGGTGATTGGAGAATTCTAGGCAGACGATTTGCAGCGTGAGTTCAATTCGACAGCCGGACTCTTGAAGTCCGGCTGTTTCATTCTTTTCCTGACTAATTGGGGAGCGAGTTCGAATGAGGCATTTTGGGTTCTTTGGGATGATTCTTGCGTCTGTCTTCCTCGCAGGCTGTAGTGGCGGCGAATCTGATGCTCCCAACCTGGTCGCAGCGAATGGGACGGTCTTGTACAAAGATCAACCTATTGCCGGGGCCACTGTCACGTTCGTTGTTGAGAAGTCTCCCTTGGCGACCGGCACAACAAACGCCGAGGGGAAATTTACAATCACGACTGGTGGTCGGCCAGGTGCCCCGCTTGGGAATGCTAAGGTCGGAGTTTCCAAAGCCGCACCAGCAGTCTCTGCCATGGGCGGTGAAATGAAGCCCGAAGATCTGGTTAAGATGTCGGCGGAGAGCATGAAAACCGGGGGGGCCGCAGTGGCGGAACCTGAAATTCCCATAAAGTACGGCAATCCTGAAACCAGCGGATTGACTGCGGTTCTCGATGCTGATGGTTCAAAGAACGTGTTTGAATTCCGACTTCAGGACTGATCGATTCATTTCCCAATGATTGTTCCACGTACATCGAAGCAGCCTCGGAAACGCAGGCTGCTCTTTTTGTTCTTAGGACTCATTTTTTTTTGCGCACTCATGGTGTCGCCTTACCTTGGTACTTCTCTGGAGTGCTGGAAAATCCGCAGTTTGCTGGCCGCAGCTGAAATCAAGTCAGCACTCGAGCGAGCAAAACAGTTGGCGGAAAATCGACCGAATTGTGGCGAGTGTCAATTCCTGCTCGCGAAATCCGCCAGGCGAGCAGGCGCTTTTTCGGAAGCCAGTACCGCACTTCAGGCTGCAAGTCGGGTGAATTGGGATCCGAAGGAGATTCAATTTGAACAGGTGCTTTTGACCGCGCAGGCGGGGCGCGTCAGATCGGTTGAACGCGAGCTAAAGCAGATTTTTGACAGCGATCTGCAGCACGAACAGACGGAAGAAGTCTATGAAGCGCTGGCCTATGGTCATCTGGCTGCATTCGACGCTCCTGAGTTTCTGCAAAGTCTTCACTATTGGCTTGAATGGAGTCCTGACGCTATTCCTCCACGGCTGATGCGGGCTGAGTTCTTTACGAGAATTCAAAAACTCACCGCGGCGGGCGATGAATACAAGGCTCTGCTAAAGCTGCACCCTGATTGCCTTGAGGCTCGTATTGGTCTGGGCGAAAACCTGCTTGCGTTGAATCTGGCTGACGATGCGGCGCAGCATCTGCGGATTTGTTATCACAGGAAACCTTCAGATCGCATTGCATTACTTCTGGCCAAAGCTCTCGTGCAGATCGACTCTGCGCAGGAAGCTCAGACGCTGCTGCTGAAGTACAAGGACACTCCCAATGTTCCCGTACGAGTCAAGATCCTGGAAGAACTCGGGCGTTGGCATTCGGACCGGGATGAGTCTGAAATCGCCTTGGGATATCTGCAGGAGAGTGTTCGACTTGCCCCCGAATCAACGTCAGCATGGCATTCGTTGTCGGTGGTTTATTCCATGCTGGGAAAGAGTAAAGAAGCGGCAAATGCCCAGGAGGTGAGTCATCAGACACAGCAACGCTGCCAACGACTCTTCAACGCGGTGACGGAACTCTCAGCAAAACCCGAATCCATCGAACTTCGCATGGAAGCCGCGACGGTGCTGTTTGAGCAGGGAATGGATAAAGACGCGGTTGCCTGGTTGCGAACGATTCTTGCCCTTGACCTCCATCACAAGGAAGCAAATCGTCGGCTGGCAAAGTACTATCACGATTCAGGGCAGCGGGAGTTGGAACTGGAACACCTGAAACTCGGTGGCCTTGCGTCATCGGAACAGGATTGAGCGGCGTGAGCTTCGAAGTTGAAGTGTATCTTTCAGGCAATTACGAATTGCCCCGCCTGTGCATGCGAGACTGCAGATTGGCGACACGCTGATCCAGTTCCGCTAACGTCAGAACTGTCAGGTCCTTCTCGTCGCTTTGCTGTTCATTCAGAAACTGCTCCAGGAGTTGGATCTGCCCGATTCGCTGACCCTTCGCAATTCGCAGTTGTTCGCCTTCCTCGCGACCTTAAGTTCTTCAGCTCGCTGAAACAGCCGTGCCCACTTTTCCAGACACACGCCGATCGGACAGTCGGAGGCATGCACATTGTACTTCGGCAGCTCCACCGTGTGAATCTGAAAATGATCGGTCAGTCTAACTCCATGCTCCGGAACACTCAAAGCGAATTTGAAATGGCCAGCGGAAATTCGGGGATACATGATCGCTGAAAGAAGACAGATCCCAATCGTCGGACGCAGGTGCGGGCCACCACTGCATGTCGATTAACACAGGCACATCACCGCGGAGTGTGATGGCGACAGTGGTCACGCGCCAAGCGCATCACGGTTTGCTGATATCCGATTGTCGCAGGATTCTGACAGTCTGCGATGCAGCATGAATAAAATCTGCGCGAGTCAACTCGATCGGTGAATGACGCCTGGTAACATTATGACGGCGGAACGCGGATTCATCCACCAAGGGTTTCAAGGGACCGAGATGACCTGATATATTCGTCCTCAGGAATGCTCTCTCATTGCCGTTCTTTGCTTTCCGGAAGAAATCATGTCAGATAAATCAAACGTATTCTGTGGCTGTATCCCCGCATTGATGACACCCTGTTCGGCCGACGGTGTGCCGGATTTTTCAACACTGGTTGCGAAAGCAACGGAACTCATTGAAATCGGCATGAGAGCTGTGGTGTATTGCGGTTCGATGGGCGATTGGCCACTGCTAACGGATGCTCAGCGTCAGGAAGGTGTGCGGCAGTTGTGTCAGGCGGGGGTTCCTGTCGTGGTCGGGACGGGTGCACAGAATCCGGCGATTGCGGCTGACCATGCGGCTCACGCGAAGATAGTCGGGGCGGCGGGACTGATGGTGATTCCGCGAGTTCTCTCACGAGGCACCTCAGCGACGGCACAGCGGCATCATTTCGCGGGTGTTCTCAAAGCGGCGGCTGGCCTGCCTGCCGTCATTTACAACAGTCCGTACTATGGATTCGAAACGAAGGCCGATCTGTTCTTTGATCTGCAGAAAGAGTTTTCGAATCTTGTGGGCTTCAAGGAATTTGGCGGAGCGGATTCATTGAGTTATGCTGCCGAACACATCACCAACCGCGATCCTGGTCTGACGCTGATGGTCGGTGTCGATACTCAGGTCTACCACGGTTTCGTGCACTGTGGTGCTGCCGGAGCGATCACGGGCGTCGGCAACGCCCTGCCGCGTGAAGTGCTCCGACTGGTCGCCCTCTGCGAGAAAGCGGCGGCCGGCTGTCCCGATTCTCGTCGGCTGGCTCAGGAGTTGAACGAAGCGCTGACCGTACTGTCCACCTACGACGAAGGCCCCGATCTGGTGCTGTACTACAAGCACCTGATGGTATTGGAGGGCAATCCGGAATACGCGCACAATTTCAATAAGTCAGACGCGCTGAGCCCAAGCCAGCAGGAATTCATTCGGACTCAGTGGCAGCTGTTCAGGACATGGTGGAGCCGCTGGAATCAGGGCTGAGGCTGTGGTTTCAGGTTGTGTGTTTAATTCAACTGTTGCTCAAGCCATTGATACGCCTCTTCACGCACATCATCCGGAAAATCGTGTCCGGAATCCGGGTAGCGTGTGGTGATCTCGCCTGCGACGTTGCCGTAGATTGCAAAGGCTCTGGAAGCTTCCGCGACAACTTTGCGAACGCCGAGGTTGTCGAAATTGTCGTCGCTCACCGGGGCGTTAATGAAAATCGAACGTGGGGCAATCGCGGCCAGGACCTCCTGAAACTCAAACGGAATCCTGTCCGGATCATTGCCATAGACGTCACGAATTCGCGGCATATAGCGGTCGCTGGTCCAGCCCGCCAGGTCGCCCTTGTAGTAATCATGCATGGCCGTGAATCCACAACTCGTGACCACCGCGCGGATACGTCCGTCGAAAGCTGCCGTGAAGAGCGCGTTGTGACCACCAAGTGAATGCCCGATGCAACCGATGCGATTTGGATCCACCTGCGGCAGGGTCTCCAGCACATCGACAGCCCGAATGTTGTTCCAGATGGCCTTCATCGAACCGCTGCCGTAATGCTGACCCTGAACTTTGAAGTCGTACGGGTATTCACCGAACGATGGGTAGTCCGGAACCAGACACACGAACCCGCGTTTTGCAAGCTCGTGCGCGTAGTGCAGATTCTCGAGTCCGCCAAGCCCTGCCGGTTCGTCTTTGCCAATGCCGGTTGTCTGATGCAGACAAAGCATCGCTGCTCCGGGTGCAGTTTGACCGTCGGGAATCAGCAGCCATGCGGGGACACGGTCGCCGGGCTCAGTGGCGAATGAGATTTTCTGACGCACATAGCCATCGACAACCTCCGTCGAAACCCTCTGCACGTCGAGCGGTACACGGCGATCAGAATCCGGCAGTGCCCCCATCGCGAGACTCATTCCGGCCAGAATCTGTTGCCGCCGCATGCCCATTTGCAACGGCGTCGTGATCGGCTGCAATGAGCCGGAATCATCTTTCAGAACCATGACGTTTTCGTGATTGTAGTCGTCGGCCTTGATCGCGATTGACGATTGATTCGACGTCGAACCATCTGGCGAAACTCGCAGGTTTTCAAGGACGTGCAAACCGCTGCGGTCAGGGCAGATGAGATCTAAATCGCCATCGCCGTCGAGATCTTCGACTTTCGGATCAAGGCCAAAGCCCACGGAATCACCCGACCAGAGTGTCTGCCGCTTCCATGTCCGGTTCTCAGGCAGAAACTGATACGAACTAACTGTCAAAGGATTGTATTCACCCGGATCTTTGCCTTCGTGGCCCATGAAACGACTGCCTGCGATGAGTTCCGGGCGTCTGTCGCCATTCAGATCGGCCCACAGCAAACTGTGAGCCTGAGACCAACTGGTATCGATCGCATGACAAACCCAATTCCTATTGCCTTGAGCGTCGCGTGTCTGTTCCAGCCAGTACACACCAAACCGATGCCCCCTGCCCCAGAGAAGATCATTGTCGCCATCGCCGTCCGCATCCTGCACCAGAATTGGTATCGAAGCGTCCTGCCAGAGGTCGAATTCCGGATGAAACTCCCAACGTTCGTTGCGGCGATCCTGCGGTGCCTCGGCCCAGCCATACCGTCCCACGATATCACTGCGACCATCACCGTTGAGATCCCCAAAGCCCACGCCATGTCCTGCAAGTTCTTCGGGCAATTCGTGGCGAGTCCACTTTGGTGCCTCACCCGGCTCAATGTCCCACCAGGCGGCGAACGTTGTTCCATTGGGAAGGACATCCTGCCGTCCGTCACTGTCGATATCGACAAGTCGCCCGGTCTCCATCGCGCCCGGAGTTGCCGCGACGTGGCGCTCCCACGGTACATCAGCAGAAACAGTTTTCGGGCCTGGGTGTCGCACCCAATACATCGATGCACTGCGATAATTGACGCTGATGTAATCCAGCCATCCGTCACCGTTCACGTCGAACGGGAGATTCGAATAGTCGTCGAAGCGTCCGCGAATTTCTTCGACATCCCGCAGGAAGTGTTTGTCCCATGTCGGAGCGGCATACCACCAGCCACCGGAAACGATGTCGAGCTGTCCGTCCGCGTTGACATCAAACACTGCACAAGCGGGAAATTGCGATTCGCCGTTAATCACGTGCCGTCGAAATACTGCCTCGCCCGCGAACGCGGACAGGTTCCGGACGCAGCAGACAAGGACACAAACCAATGCAAATCGCAACACTGATGAGTCTCCGTCAGGCTATCGGCATTCGGCTGGCCGCAGTGCGAGCCGATTGAATCTTGTCGGCGGGAAGATCAACATCGTCCGGCAGGTAGCGAGCCTGTTCGTAGATTTCGGCGAGGGTCTGGACCGCATTACTCTGTTGCGGCGATTCTGCAGCAAGCTTGATTGCAGCGGCGCGATGCGTCCACCAGGATTCAACCAGTCGCTTCGGATTCAACGCCAGTGCGTGAAACGCCGTGATCACGTCTTCTCGCGAGCGGATCTCACTCGGCTGGCGGAGTCGTTCAGGAGCCGCAATTCCAGTTGCATCGGAGACCAGCTTGAGCAACGGTCGCCGCATGAGGAACGCGACGACTGCCAGAATCCCCAGGAGTCCCAGACCGACCAGAAGAAATGATCCGATTGCCAGCGGCGTGTCAGCAGAAACAGAACCGCCGCCACCGGACGACGAGCGTGATGCAGCCGGTGCCGATGGTGCCTTGCTGAGATCCGACAGAAAATCCGACGCAGCGTCATTCCACTTGTTTATGCCGGAATCAGAGGCCGCAGGAGACTCCTGCCATGTCGAATCGCGAGGTTGCCGCGATTCTGAAGATCGCTCCTTAAACTTCGCATCTTTGATGAGTTCTTTCACTTCATCGTCCATACCGAGTAGCCGATCGGTGAGCCAGTTTTTTTTCTGCAGACCTGTGCCACTTGGACTCCTGGCCTGAGCATCTTGACTGCTTCTGTTTCCAAGCTGACCGGCATCAGTACCAGCCTGACCGGCCATCGACTCCTGTTCGGCTTGCTGTTGTGCTTTCCTCTGGACGATGGATTCTTCTTTTGCCTTTTGAATGAGTTTATCGAGCGTGCCACGGACGCCCCGTTTTTGCAGATCGCTCCGAATATCGACCCCCGATTGTTTGGTTCCCGTTGCGGGATCCGGAGTGCCGGGCTGCTTCGAATCACGACGACCAGGATCACCTGGCGATGATGGTTTCGTACGTACGTTCGCACCGGGTGATTTTGAGTTCGCAATGTCGTTGTTTGTGCCAGGAGTCGGAAATCCCTTGCGAAGTTGCTCCTTCAGGAATTCAGAGACGGAAGGCAAGGATTGATCGGAAGAACCTGGTTCGGAAGCCCGTGATCCGGAGGAATTCCGCGACTGCTGTTCTGCTCGCTGCTGAATGCCGTCACGGTTTCCGGCTGGCGACGGTGGAGAATCACCGGACGGAATTTCCGCAGGGGGAAAAACTTCGCCCTGTTCTGACGTCCGCGGACCAGTGCTGACCGGCGGTACAATCGGTGCCGCACGATCCGGACGTCGCATCACGCGTTTCGAAGGATCCGGTGCCGAAGCACTTCCTTCATTCTCTGTCCGAGGCGACCGCATACCCGGACGGATATCCGGCGGGCGAGGATCATCGGACTCAGGTCCGTTTTTTCCATTGTTGCGTGGCTGTTCGTTCCGCTGAGAGTCCTTGTATCGTTGAAGCAAGTCCTGAAATGCCTGCAACGATGGCGGCTGTTGCGTTTCACTATTGCCAACTACATCGTCGCTGGGTTCGCCCTCACCCTCAGCACTTTCAACGTTTTTGCGATCACCGTCAGCGCGAGGCTGCGTGGCGCGGGGCGGTCGTTGTTCACTTCTTCTGCTGCTTCCGCGCTGCCGGGGCGTCTGCGGCGATGGATCATCGCCATCCAGGGGTGTCTCGTCATCCGGGCGTTTGGCTTCATGCTCCGGCAACTTCTTTTTTCCACCCTGAGCGATCTCAGACAGCTTCTTCATGGCGTTCTTGAGCGACTCCCATGATTGTTCGCCCGGCTGCGTCAGTGGCCCCGGCTGTTGCGTCGTTGGCCGCTCCGGCTCCGTTGGGGATTGTCCCGGTCGCCTCGGAATCGGTGGCATCGGTGAATGAGGAGCATCACCGTCATTCTTCGGCAGCAGGCCATCCTTCGAAAACTGCTCAAGCATCTTCTTCAATTGCTGTTGCATGGCAGGGTTCGACATCGCTTCATCCAACTGCTCCTTCGGAATCGAATCAAGATCAGGTGGCTTGACACCCGGTGGCAATTGATCCTGCAGCTTCTTCAGAGCCTGTTGCAATTGTTCCAGCTGCTTATTGTCGATCTTTGGCGTGTCCTCAGAATCAGCGACCAGCGACCGCAATCGCTGCAGCAACTGTATCTGAGTCTGGACATCCGACAGTCTGCCTTCAGGTAATGGAAGAATCCGCTGCGATGAGTTATTCCCCGACACCTGTTGTGCTTCTGCCGCACCGCTGCCGCACAACAGTGTCAACAGCAGGCCAGGAATGCATGCACAAACAGAAGTCCGCATCGCAACAGTTCCTACAGAGGCGTTTCTAGCACTTGCCATTGAGCCCTCCGGTACCTCGTTTTTTGTACCGGCAAGCTGACGCATGCCGCTCGCCAATTCTCTCACTCATGACCGCGTGGATTCTAGTACTCTGTTAAGGCTTGGAAAAGGGGTCAGGAACCAATAGCCAAATGGCCCAAAGGGTGCTCCG
>JBBJME010000259.1:0-10571 GCA_037719765.1 Planctomycetaceae bacterium | reverse complement strand
CGACGGTCGTAAAATAATCGTGGATGCTGGTAAGTGTCACGGAGAGTAAGGATTCGCTGCTGGTGGCATCCCAAACCGATAAGGTGCGCGTGCTGGCGGCGGCAAGTCTTGTGCCGTCGGGACTGAACACCACGTTCCTTGCGTTGTCTTTCTCTGGCTTCAACGTAAGTAGTTCCCGGCCAGTCGCGGCCTCCGACACATGGACTGTACCGCTGCTGGTAAAGGCGATCTGTTTTCCATCCGGACTGAACGCGACGCTGGCAACATCCCCAGTGACTCCTTTCAGATGGAGTAGTTCCTTGCCAGTCACAGCGTCCCAGATGAACAAAGCACCCTGCGTTCCCGACACCAGCCGTTTGCCGTCCGGGGCAAACGCTGCACAGTGAGCCCACCACGGGTCGCCTAGCATCGTCAGCATCTTTTCGCCGCTCATCGCGTCCCGGATTCTTGGAAGATCCACACCGGCAGAGGCCAAACATTTTCCATCCGGACTGAACGTCACCTGGGCATTGTTATGAAGATCCGCTGGCATCAGGAATTTCTGAGGGCTGCATGTGGCGTCCCAAACCTTTACGGTTCCGTCGAAACTTGTCGAGACCAGTCGTTTGCCATCCCGACTAAACGCCACGCTCCGTACGTTTTCGATGTGGCCTCTTAACGTCAGTATCTCCTGACCGTGATCTGCATCCCAAACTTTCACTGCGCTTCCATCGGCCGACAGCAGTTTCCTGCCGTCTTCGCTGAATGCCACTGTCGAATCGCTATCGAGCTGTACTGTGATTTTAAGAAGCTGCGCGCCGTTCGTGGCGTCCAGCACTTTGATTGTTCCATCGCTTCCTGATGTGGCCAGACGCCGACCGTCCGGACTGAACACAACGTTCGTGATCCAATCGCCGAACTGACCTTCAGAGTGAAAGACTGGATGCGAACCGGCGATGTCCCAAATCGTTACTCCACTTCCATCGGTCCAAACCAGGCATTTCCCATCGGGGCTGAATCCGACGCTGCACGAATGCATGTGGCTTGGTTTCAAATCGGCTAACACTTTGCCACTCGTTGTGTCCCATATCTTCACGCAGTGATCTTCGCCGGACGACACCAGCCGTTTACCGTCGGGACTGAATGCAACGCACAGGACTTTAGCAGTGTGTCCGCTCAAATACAGAATCTCCTCACCGCTTGCGGCATCCCAGACAGTGACGCCACTCCGATCTGCCGAAGCCAGTTGGTGCCCATCAGGACTGAAGACTACGGTGTTGACATGATCCAGGCGGCCTGCCAGTCTGAGCGTCTCTTCACCTGTGGCCACATCCCAGATACTGATTCCGTTAAACTCCGCCACCGCCAGGCGCGTGCCATCCGGACTGAACATCGCATTTCCACATATGTTGATGGTCAGACTCCTTTGCCAGGAATGCGCTTGGCGCTTCCAGTAATGCCATTCGAATCCGCGAAGATCGTCGTCGTCCCGCCCATTTCCCATCGCTGGGTCGTAGAGATCAAGAATTCGGATGGTCTCCTGACTCTGTGATTGATCCCACGCTGCTTGGGCAAGATTCATACGGGCCGCGTACAAGTATTGTTCTGCCAGCCAGGTTTTGGCCTCGGCTTCCGATCGGCGCTGCGGGACAGCCACCAACGTAGAATGCTGTGCTCTCGATGCGCCGCATAACAGCATCGCAGCCAATGTGGCCAATACAAACCTGGATCGATGGATGTTCATAGACTCACTACTTCGCTTTCTTCAAAGGCAACGTCCACAGGTGTACGGCAAGATTGGCTTCTCGCAAATTGGTCTTCAGCCTTGCACAGGTAGGCGAAAAACGTCGAGACCGCCTCATTATAAGGCACTTGAGGCAATGGCTCCGCAGCCAGATCGACGTCAGAAATTCGCACGTTGTTGAAATCAGGGTTTCGCTCATCTTAATCCTCGACGGTGTGTTCACTCCGAGGCACAATCCAAACTGCAGTCAGAGTGTCGGACGCAGGTTATCACACGTGTCAGCCAACTCAACTTCAATCGGGAAGCGGAGTCGGTTGAAAATCGGTGGAGTTCATGTCTCCGTCAGCGTGCCTGGTCCCACTCAGCACGGCCTGAGGCGGGTCGCCGTCGGGGGGAAAGGTATGCGACAGCGGAGTCGATTGTTCGCCGCGTCCACAGCCGGACAGCGCGATGGCAGCGATCAGAGTGAGTCCCCGGAGTTTTCGAAACACGGCAGCAGTCCTTTTTGATTCACAGGTAACTATTGTGCGCTCTTGCTCGAATTGTCCGCTCGTGGAAGGTCAGAACCTTTGCCAGCACCGCGGATTGCTCGGAACTCTTCTCCGGTGGCGGGATCGATGATTGGAGCTGCAGGTGGCGGATCACTTCGACCACAACCGACGCCCAGGAGAGTCAGCCCCACGATGTACAATGCAGATTTCGCAATCGCGACATAGTCAACACTCTCAACTGACAGGACAGAGAAAGTACAAAACTTAGCGGACTCGTTTTCAACTCACGATCACAGTTCTGATACCAGTTCACCATCATTGATTCCGCCCAGGCTCAGCATCATCTGAAACATCTGGCCTCGATTCAGATCCCCGGTGTTCTGGATACCACGAACGGATCCATCGGCGAACGCGAAATGAATCACACCATTGTGCCGACTGCCGAAATGCACGGCATCGGAATTGGGATTCAGATAGTCGCTGCCGTTGTCGATGCCGTCTGTGATGTAGAGGCCACTGACGCCAATGCATTGGGTATTGAGCTGTGGCGACAGTCCGACGTCCCAAGTCACGTAATCACCGGGCGTTTCGCCGAACAGGAGTGTATTGCTGGTGCCGTCCTTGATATCGGTCAGCCGGATTCCTCTTCCTTTCGCACTGTATGTGAAGACCCCTTTGTACTTTCCATTCCCATAATAATAATCGCCAGCGGAGGGCGCATAAAACGTGCGAGTCAGGACCTGCTTTCCGGGAGCACCGCTGTACAGGTACCAGTCAGTGGGGACTCCAACGGTAAAATCGACTCCCGGTGTCCCGTGGGTCACAAACAGCAAAACACCACCGACACTGTCTGGCCCAGGAGCCGTGGGACACAGGAGCATTGGAAGAGTCCCTCCGGCGCCGTATCGAGCGGGCGGGCGGGGCACGGGAAAATCATCGGTTGCAGACCCTGTGTGGGCGGTCGGTTGAGTGATTCTGAAACCAGTACACAAAACGGTTATCAAACGAAAACTCCTGAAAGTACGCCGCCTGTTCCAGATGCGGAAGCAGATACACAATCGGTCCGACATGCTGGAAATCCATTCCAGCCGGCAGGTAACCATGCGCACTTTCAAAGTTGTGCGCAGCGAGGGCGAGCTGCTTGAGATTGTTCCGGCACTGAGTTTTGCGAGCAGCCTCCCGAGCCATTTGAACAGCGGGCAAAATCAGTCCCGTGAGGACTCCGATGATGGACATGGTGACCAGCAACTCGATGATCGTAAATCCGCTCTTTGATGTTCTCGTCATGCCGTCCTCGGATTGATTGCGACTTCGCTGATGTCTGTGCTTATGGAAACTCGACATTGATTATCTCCCATCCCCATTGAGTACGAACGCCGCCCACAGGGCCGGATGACTTCGACCGGAATAATTCCGTGCCCGCTCAAGGACTCGTGTTTCTCCTGGCCGGATTCCGCGCAACGCCAGGAACTGAGTTCGATCGCTGATGCTCGTGGGAGCATTCAGAACGGTGATCTGAGCATTTCGCAAAGCGTCGCGTTTCGAATGACCGCGCTCCCAGAGATTTCGATAGAATTCTTCCATCAGGAGACTGGTCGCTGCGTCTTCCACTTTCCAGAGACTACTGATGACGCTGCTCGAACCGGCGGTGAGAAAAGCTCGAGTCAACCCCAGCACTCCGTCGGATCCGGCATTGCACCCCAATCCTGTCTCGCAGGCCGAGAGTACGACAAGGTCTGTCCCTCGAAGATCCAGGCTTCCCACATCTTTGGCGGTCAGGATCGAAGGCGCGGCAGCGGGATCAGGATTGGGGGCCAGGACCAGTCCTGACATCAAGAGTTGATTCTTTTGAATGAAGTACGTGCTGTGCCCGAGTGTCTCACCAATGTGTCCGGACAATGCCTGGGCCTTCTCGGGATCGACGAAGTATCCATGACCTGCAAAATGTATACACCGCCAACTCTGCACCAGAGCTGATTCCAGAGCATCGGCGGTTGCATCACTCCGCGCCAGAATGGTCGTTCGCGGGGCATCCGCGTGAGTTTCCTGAAAGATACTGGCAACCTGTTCGATTTCCAGTTCAGTCGCTGCCAGATTTGTCCAGGCACCGGGGGCGGGGATCAATGGCTCGCGATTTTTCTTCTGGGCGGGAATTACCGTTTCGCCCGGCATGACTCTCTGATACTCAATATCACCACAAATCAAAAGTCCTGTACCGGGGGCAGACTTTGGATTCTGCAATTGGTCGTACAGCCACCTGCCCGAGTTAACATAGCTGATCTGATAGTCCTCTAATGCATACTTATCCGGACGCAGGCCCGGCAACGCCCCGAAGGCGACAAAGCATAGAGGACCATCGGGAGCTATTGTCACCGTGTCGACGTCAACGAACCGAGCGACAATCGGATCCCACACAAGCCGTGCCAGTTCGCGAGACGGCGCATCGATCTCGGTCGCCTTACCCCGCTGAAAATCATCAATGGCCTCCCGCCATGCCGTGACCGCTCGCCCGATTTCCAGCGAAGAACCGAGCGATACGCATTGCGGCGGTCCGGAGTTCTGCAGGATGAACGCCAACATCCGCCGGTCTCGCAACAACCTTCCCTGGTGGCCAGGAGGACTGGCATAGTTGACATATTGCATGAAATCGACGAACGCCGTCCGTGGAGGAAGTTGTGCCTGTAGCTGTTGCCATGTCATTTCCAGATGGTCCGGGACGAACGGTCGTGTGGCGATTGCCAACTCGCTGTCCGAAAAATCGCTGCGCTCAGACACATCCTGCAGCCGATTGCTCCACGACTCATTGGATTCGTCCGTATTGGATGACATCGCGACTGCTTTCTGCGACTGTCGCGACTCTCTAACTTCCTTCAGCAGGGGCCGCAACTCCGGGTGATCGTGCGAGAGCTGGTGCGCCGCCTGGAAGGTGGTGGAAAGTCCCCGCAGGGCCAGAACCATATTGTAGGTCGATGGCAGGTCACGTTGCAGCTCGGCCGCCGACAGCTGGATGCTCAGCTGGAGAAAACAGTCAATGAGCACAGGGAGACGCGCGGAATCGGATTGACCTGCGGCATTCTGGCAAACAGTTCGAAAGACATCGAAACCTCCCCGGGAGTATTTGCGTGAATCACCCAGGTCGAGCCCCTCATGCATGTACTGTCCGGCCAGTCCCCCTGCTGGAGCATGGCTCGGCAATACCTTGGATGCCCCTGTTGACCCAGGTCGCTCAGGACTTCCAGTGCCTTCTGACTCGTCAGATAAGATCCGGCATTGTCGAACAGACCTCGTTCCTGGATCTTGGCCATTGTGATGCGTTGTTCTGCGACAAGCGGATGCTTTGCGCCATGGAAGGTCTCGGTACGCGTCAAGGCTTTGCGAACATTGACCACCGCCGCAGACACGTTTCCCTGTTCGGTCTGACAGACGGCCAGCAGACACTGTGGCCTTGCGAGGTCCGGATGATCGGGGCCTTGCCGTTGAGTGCGGATTGCAATCGCCTCTTCCAGCAGGTTTTCCGCCCGGTCGAAATTCAGTAGCGAATAGGCGACTTCTCCCAGATCTTCCATGCTCTCGGCACAGTCAGGATGATCACGATCAAGAATTTGTTCGCGAATCTGGAGTGCGCGTAAAGTCTTGCCCGCCCCGAAATCCTTCCACCACACGTTGTGCATTCGTCCCTGGCGATTGAGGGCCTGTGCAAACTCTCGCGACAGTTCGCCGACCGATTCACGGTAAATCCGCATCGCGTCTTCATACAGACGATCAGCCTTGTCAAACTCTCCTCGATCATCGGCAAGGATGGCGAGGACATAAAGACCGTCGCCATTCAAGGGGTGCAACGGGCCAACTGCCGTCCGGATCTCTTCAATCGCTTCGCGGGCTCGATCTTCAGCCCGCAGATATTCGTCGGAATGTTCAAGCGAGAAACGGGCGAGTTGCAGCAGGCTCTCGGCAGACTCGACATGATCCGTTCCCCAGAGTTCCCGGCGGACATCCAGTGCCTTTCTGGCCCGATCAATCGCTTCGAAGTAGTGGCCTCCCATATGCAATGTCATCGCCTCAAAATGCAGTTGGCTGGCGGCTTTCCAGGACTGGCGAGCCTCAGGTGTGCGACTGGCCAGAGCACTCAGGACGGCAATCCTCGCCCGCGCTTCGCGCACTTGCCAGTGTTCGGTATTGGAATGGAGCGAAAGGACCTCTCGCAATGCGTCGGTCGATGATTCTTCGTTCCCCCCTGCAGACTCCAGCGCCGCGAGCTGCAGCAATTCCCGTCCGATGCCCAATGGATCGGGAGAAGTGGCCTTCCGGAGTTCGCTGAGTCCTGTGTGGAGTTGTTCGATCCTCAGCCGGAGATCAACCACCGAGTCGACGCCGAATGGTGGTGGCCCCATCAATGGAGTGGATGCTGGTGGTAACACAGGTGGCAGGTTGAATCCGGTCACACTACCGGAAGTCTCCATGTCGGTCATCCACAGCAGCACCCCGCTGAGGACCAGCGGTGCCGTCAGCGCCAGAGTCACCAGCGGCCACCGGGATTTCAGATATCGCAGCAGATTATTCAATTTGGTATCACCTTATGGTTCGACAGACCCGCGTTCACTTTGACGACCCAATCCAGCTTGTGCCGAAATCTGCGGGAACGACATCACTCGCATCAGTTCAAAGTGTGCTCCAAGGCGCGTCGTCAGTTCGTCGAACTGTGCGTCGTCCGTGGCCTTCGTCTGACCAGTCTTGATGCCGCGAAGAATCGGCCCCGGCGTCGCATTCATGGCCAGCATCGGTGTCGTCGGTAGTCCGTCCAGTAGCTGAGCAAGATCGACGCGCTCGTCGAGCGGTTGACGGCGGGCGAGCAGCACGACGGTTTGCAGTCCGAGAGGTTCAACAGCTTCAAACCCTCGGTTGGGACTTGTAGGAATCGTCACGTGGTCGATCGCTCGGCCGCTGCCAGCCACCTTCGGGGCTTCCCAGCCTGTAAAATGCTCTGCGTCCCATGGGTAGAGCGGCACCACCGACCCATCAGGACTGACCCAAAGCAGGTAGACATAGGCTGGCTGATTCAGGTCCACTTCGAATCGGACGATCTCTCCGGTCTGCAGCGGTAATGCACCGGGTTCCGTCGCGGAAATACGGTCCTTGATCCGCAGCCCCTGATCCGGATTGCTTGAAATTGTGATGTCCAGTTTGCCCTTGAGTTCGAGCGGAGCGGCCACCAGGACTCCGGCCCCGGCAGCAAGGGTGTCAGGGACGCCGAAGTGAGCCTTGGCAGCTGGTCCCGCTGACAAACCATCGGTCTTCGCAGCGATTTCGTATTTCTTACTGCTTCCATTGCGGAACGAGAGCGATGCGACGACCACGATGATGCATGTGGCAATCACGATCAAGGCTGATTGCTTCCAGCGACGAATGGGTGAAATCACGGTCGCTGCGTTCAGCGGACCGGGTGCGACTCCGGACGTCGTAGAGCCCAGCCATTCCCGCAATGATTCCGCCATTTCGCCAGCGGACGAATATCGATTGCACGGAGCTTTCGCGATCGCCTTGTCAACGATCATCGACAGTTGCGGATCCAGGTCGGGACGGAGTTCAATCGGTGACGAAGGGACTCGCAGAATGATCTCGCGCAGCAACTCCTGAAGTGGCCCGCGAAACGGTGGTTGCCCGGTCAGCATTTCGTATAACACAATTCCCAGGCTGTAAATGTCGGCGGCGGGAGTCAGTTTTGAATTCTCGCCCGCCGCCTGCTCGGGAGGCATGTAGACCGGCGTGCCGATGATCAGGCCATCGCTGGTGATGCGTTCGGTATTCATTCCACTGAGTGCCAGGCCAAAATCTGTCAGCAGCGCCTGCCCCGACCGGTCGATCAGGATATTGCCGGGTTTCAGATCGCGATGAATAATGCCGTGTTGATGGATTGCGCTGAGTGCATCGGCAACCTGCACTGCAATCTGGACGGATGTGCGAACATCATCAATTCGTCCCCGGGACAAAACGGCGTCGAGAGATTCGCCTTCGACAAATGCCATTACGACATAGGGTTGACCGTCTGTTTCGCCGGCGTCGTAGATCGGACAAATGTGTGCGTGGCGAACGGCCGCCGCCGCGCGGGCTTCCCGGACGAATCGCTCCGTGAACATCCCTCGATTGCGGGACATCCGATCGCAGCGCGGAACCTTGACGGCAACGCATCGATCCAACTGTGGATCGTGAGCTTCGTAGACGTCGCCCATGGAGCCTGAGCCCACATGTTTGCGAAGCTGGTAACGACCAATGCGGCCGGAATTCCTGCGTAAGAGCAGCGTCGCTGCCCCGGGTACGTCCGCGTCGTCGTCGATTTCGGCCTGCACATCGACGTTCTGCCATACTTCGACGGCCTGCGAGAGTTCCAGCAGCATATCCAGCAGAGTGACGTCTTCATCGTTCAGTTGTGGATGGGCTTTCCGCCAATCTGCCAGCCGAAACGCCGGGACATCCCGAGAGTCTCGCAGGGCGGAATCCAAAAGATCGGCAAGCTCGTTTTCTGATTGGGAGCACGGCGTGTTCATGGAGAAACTCCGGAGGCTGACGAAAACTCGGTTTGCCAGACTTCTTTCAGTCGTCGCAACGCACGAAGAAACAGCACGCGGACAGCCCCGGGACTGCGATTCATGCGTTCGCCGATGCGCTGAAAATCCAGGGCATCGACGACACGAGCCATGAGCACCTGTTGCATATCTTCCGGCAGCCGGGTCAAGGCCAAAGCCATTTGATCAGCCGTCTCCTGTCGCACGAGTCGTGCGCCAGGAACGGGACCACGATCTTCGATCACCGTGCCGAGTTCAGCCGCTGGTATCGCGGCAACGGATCGCTGATCCCGGGACTGCAGTATCCGGTTCGTGGTCCGGACTGTGATTGTTCGCAGCCAGCCCAGCCATTCGGCTTGCGATTCACCATGAAATGATTGAGAACATTGTGAGGCCTGCATAAGCGATTCCTGAATGAGGTCAGATTCGTCGGCAATGGATTCCGACTGCCCTCGGTTGACGCTGCGGACGATTACACGAACATACGGACGCAGACTGTCGAGCATCTCACCGAGAGCCTGTGCGTCTCCCTTGCGAATGTTCCTGAAGCTTTCAGTTGTCGATAGAATTGGCATAGCGTCTGCTGAACCAGTGGAGAATTTTGTGAAAGTGTTACAGTTTTTTTTGGAAGAATTATTGAATGACAGATTCCAGGTGTTCTTACTGAAACATGGTCAAATATCCTCAATTTGGATGGTTCACTCAGTTTCGACGGCAAGTGGTTGGGCGACTTTCTCGTCATTCGTCGGGCTATGCGGTGAGTTGGGCGTTGTAGTGCGGGAATCTGTGAGCCCGATCAAGGCGACGGCTTCGGCATAGAGCAGCGGGAATTCAGGGTGCGGCAGGTGGTGCGCACTGTAATGGTTCTCAGCCAGGCAAGCCATTCCGCATGCGTGTCACCATGAAAGGATGCCACACTTTGAGACTCCTGCACCAGCGCGCTCTGGATCAGATCTAAATCATCGCCCCCGGACAAATGCCGGTTTCCACGCTGAATTTGCACGACAACGCGAATGTACGGGCGCAGGTCTTCCAGTAGCTCTCCGAGGGCAATTCGGTTGCCCTGGCGAACCTGTTCCAGCAGCAATAGTTGCGAATCAGTTTCCATTTTGCTTCGTTCCAGACATCTCAGTGGCATGGATCATGAAAAATGTCACTGGGGATTTACAAAGAATTGTTCCTAATCTTCAACAAAGCCGTATGTCGAGACAAAATCTCCTCTCCCCCGGGAAGGCCATCCCGGTGCAGCTTTCTTCCGTAAAGAAAACTCTGTGGCCACTGACCTGTCAAGCATCGGACTTGGTGATATTAGGTCTCAAATAAGGCGAATTGAGACCTGACCCCTGGTACGTGGTCCCTGTGACTTAAAAAACAAAGGACCGGTAAAGCGGCGGTGGTGACAATATCGCGCTGGGGGAACGCTTTCGTGATCGTGGCTTTAAAGGCGGAATGGTCGATGATTTCCGCGTCTTCTCAAGGCGACTGAGCGGCCTCGAAGCACTGGCCACGTTCGATCAAGCCGCCGCAAACAGTCTCCTCACTCTGCCTGCAGAGCAACTTGACGAAACCCAGCGAGCGACTTTGTTTGATCACTTTCTGATGGCGACCGACGACACCTGGGCGAAACAATTGGCAGCGTTGCAGACTGCCCGCGCATCACTCGCCCAGTTCCATGATGGCCTCAAGGAGATCATGGTGATGCGAGAGTTGGCGGAGCCGAAAAAGGCGTACGTGCTGTATCGCGGTGAGTACACACAGCGACGTGAAGAAGTCTTCGCTGGAACTCCGGCAGTTCTG
>JBBJME010000068.1:0-29976 GCA_037719765.1 Planctomycetaceae bacterium | reverse complement strand
TACAAGTTTCGCACCATGCGAGATGACGCGGAGCAAAACGGAGCCCAGTTTGCACTGGAAGGTGACCCTCGAATTACTCGGATCGGCCGTTTGCTGCGGCGAACTCGAATTGATGAACTGCCGCAGCTCTGGAATATTCTCAAAGGCGAGATGTCTCTGATTGGTCCACGACCGGAACGCCCCGAATTTATGGAGCAGTTGCAGGAGCAAATTCCCAATTTCATCGACCGTCTTGGCCTGAAGCCGGGGCTGACCGGAATCGCGCAGGTCGTCAATGGCTATGACAACGAACTTGAAGGCTTTCGTCGCAAGGTCTCATATGACCTGCTGTACCTCCAGAACTGCTGCTTGTGGAACGACATCAAGATTCTGTTCCGCACCATCCGCGTCGTGATTACCGGTGAAGGAGCACTGTAGATCTTTGTTGAGAAACCCGTTCAGGGTGATTCCCCAACAAAATCAGCCCGCAGAAAACTGCGGGCTGCTTCGTGATGAATGTTCTGACCACTAGGCATGGCCGTGCTCAGAGTGTGATCCTATGGGGAAACCAGCTGATCTTTCAGGTCATCAATATCATTCTGCGTTTCGATTGCAAAAACCAGAGCCGCCACCGAAGTACCAACCATTGCCAGTGTGACGACATCGATGAGTCCGAATCCTGAGCCCGTAGGGACAGGTGCCGCACGGATTACCGTACTCATCACATGCCTGACCGCGAACCACGTTTTCGTCACCTGCAACCACCAGGTTGTCCACCGAACCAGCCGGTGCCGTGCCGTTCTTCCAGAGCCGGACAGAAGTTGTCGCTGCCCCGACGGACAGGTCGTGAGCCCCGCCGCGAACACCAGTGATGGCGAAGTCACCATTGGCACCGGTCATTGCCCGAGCCACAGTGGTGCCTTGATAGCGGAGTTCGATGGCGGCATTTTCCACCACTCGACCTTCAGAAGTGTAAATCTGTCCGTGCAGAGTTCCATCGCCTGTCAGCTCAACATCGCGAGCGACCGGCGAGGGACCTCCTTCGAATGCAGACGCGGTGCTGGAGAGGAGAATTCCAAAGCACACAGCGATGCTGGCGGCCTTGGCGAGAATCGTGTGCTTTCGCATCTTTTTCAAACCTTCTGTTATATCCTCGAAGGAGCAATCGCCAGCCTTGGCAGATTGCGAAAAATCCTTACCACTATTGTGATCGGAACAATCTGACGAATCGCCACAATCTATTTGATAAAATTCATCGGAATAACCAGAACAATTTATCAGGCAGATTCTGCCCATATCGCTGTCGGATGACTGGCCGATCATGCTTGCCAGGTGTTTCACGATTGCGTCTCGAGTCCTTATTGGTAGACTGAAGTCCCGCAGAATTCCAGCTTCGCCCCGACTTCCATTCCAGCCCCGACCATTCTCCCTGCCTCAGCAATTGTCCTCTATGACGAACAAGTGCTTCACCGTGTCGCCGCAGCAGTGCGATGATTGTTTGCCTGGATCGTGGACGGACGCTGTTGTTTTCCTTCTGCTGGGGGGTCTGGTTTGTCTTGCGAGTTTCGAAATCAAAGCTGACGATTTGCGGGATTCACCTTCATACACTCATCCTCAGAGTGTCGTCGATTTTGGAAACGAGATTGTGCCTCTGCTGAGTCGCTATGGGTGTAACTCTGGTGGCTGCCATGGCAAAGCCAGCGGACAAAACGGCTTCAAGCTTTCTTTGTTTGGTTTCGACCAGGCGTTCGATCACGATGCGATTGCGAAAGAAGATCGCGGACGGCGATTATTCCCTGCTGTGCCGGAGGAAAGTCTGCTGCTGAAAAAAGCGACTGGGGCGATGCCGCATGGAGGTGGTGTTCGGTTTGCTCGGGACAGTGAAGCTTACCGATTGATTCACACATGGATCGCCACCGGCGCACCAGCGATGTCGCCGGATGCACCGCGAATTGTCAGCCTGAATGTAACTCCTGTGGAACACATCCTGACCGCCGACAGCACTCAGCCGCTGGTCATCGAAGCAGTCTACAGCGACGGAGCGAAACGGGATGTCACGCGACAGACCGAGTATTCGAGTAATCTCGATCCAGTGGCGAGTGTCAACGCCGACGGCATGGTGAAAGCAACCGGGCAGAGCGGCGAAGCTGCAATCATGGCTCGCTACATGGGCCATGTGGCCGTGTTTCGCGCGGTCGTTCCTCATGGTCCCCCGCTGGACACAATCCCGGACTTCCAGCCGCAGAATTATGTTGACGAACTGACCGCCGCCAAATGGAAGAAGCTGGGTCTGACGCCGTCGCCGCTGTGCGACGACGCGACGTTCATTCGTCGGGTCACCATTGATCTTTGCGGACGATTGCCCACCGCCGATGAAGCGCGCAATTTTCTGCAGGAGACGTCGTCGAACAAACGACCTGACCTGATCGAACGATTACTGGAATCGCCCGACTACCCGGCATACTTCGCTCTCCGCTGGGGAGCGATCCTGCGGAATTCGAAGCTGGCGGGTGCCGATCAGGCATCGTTCGCTTTTCACAACTGGATCAAAGACCTGATCGCTCGTAACCGCCCCTATGACGAACTCGTGCGCGGTGTCGTCGCGGCGGCCGGTGAATGGCAGGACGCTCCGGCGATCAATTGGTACTGGCAGATGCGGGATGATCAGTTGCATCAGGTCACGGCGGATACGGCTCAGGTGTTTCTTGGTGTTCGTTTACAGTGTGCTCGTTGTCACCATCATCCGTACGAACGCTGGAGCCAGGAAGATTATTATGGGCTGTCGGGCTTCTTCACCCGACTGGGCCGCAAGAGTTTTGGACAACCGCCGCCATATTTTTCTTCGTCCAGCCCGACGACCGGTGAAATCAATCCACTGACCGGCAAAGTGCCCGAGCCCAGGTATCCGGGCGGTGAATATGCAAAATTCACTCCGGAAGAAGATCCTCGCCACGCGCTGGTCGACTGGATGGTTCGGCCGGACAATCCGTTCTTCTCCCGAGTGCTGGTCAATCGCATGTGGGGACACTTCCTGGGCCGAGGCCTGGTGAACGAAGTCGACGACATGCGGGCCAGCAATCCGTCTGCCAACGAAGAACTGCTGGACGCGCTGGCGAAGGATTTCGTCGCACACAAATTCGACGTGAAGCATATCATTCGCACGATCGTCAGCAGCCGTGTCTATCAACTGGCCTCCGAGCCGACGGACGCCAACAAGAATGACCGACAGAGCTTCGCACGCTTCTATGCGCGACGTCTGATTGCCGAAGTGTTTTATGACGCGGTTGATCATGCCTGCGGCACACACACGCAATTCGGCGGCATCAGCGACAACGCGCGTGCGGTGGATCTTCCACACGAAGGCTTTGGCTCGTATTTTCTGGATACATTTGACCGTCCGCAACGCGTGACAGGTTGCGAATGCGAGCGTTCCGCCGGCGCAACACTCGCTCAGGTCCTGCTGCTCGCCAATTCCGACGAGATTGAAAACAAATTGGCGGACGACAGGGGACAGATTGCGCAGATGATCAACACAGGACGGCCGATCCCGGAAGCAATCTCCGAGTTGTATCTGACAGCCTGCGCGCGAATGCCCACCGAATCGGAAACCAGTAAAACAATGGAGTTCATTCAGGCTCAGGAAGATAAACGGAAAGCCCTGGAAGACGTTTTGTGGACGATCCTGAATTCAAAGGAATTCATGTTCAATCATTAAAGTGGGATAAGCTTCCAGCTTGTCATCGAAACTGAGACGACCATGTCGGCAAGCCGAAAACTTTCCCTACGTCCGAAGAAAGCTCACCCATGCTCACACTTTCGGGTCGAACGCATCGCACATGTGACGGAGTTGCACGGCGCAGTTTTCTGCATGTCGGGTCGCTCGGAATCGGCGGCCTTTCACTTCCCAGTTTGCTGCGACAGCAGGCTCTGGCAGCTGAAGCCGGTCAGCCTGTAAAAAAGAAGTCGGTCATTCTTGTCTGGCTGGCCGGAGGGCCCAGCCATCTGGACATGTATGACCTGAAACCGCAGGCTCCTGCGGAAATCCGGGGCGAGTTCCGTCCAGTTTCCACCAATGTTTCAGGCATTGAGATCAGTGAGCATCTGCCGCGGCAGGCGGGCATGATGGACAAGCTGGCGATTGTTCGTTCGGCGTTTCATACGAACGGCGGGCATGGGATGGGTTCGCAGTGGATGCTGACCGGTTACCAGCCAACTCTGGAAGTCAACAACAACATCTATCCGTCGATCGGATCCATTGTCGCAAAAACCCGCGGTGCCAATGATCCTGCTGTGCCCGCTTATGTGAACCTGCCAAAGCCGTTGTCGTTCGGAAAGGCTGCCTATCTGGGTGCCTCATTCAATCCGTTTTCTCCGGAGAGCGATCCGAATTCGGATGGCTATCAGGTCCGCAATCTGAAACTTCCGGGCCGAGTTGATCTGCCGAGAATGAATCGGCGACGCAGTCTGCTCAGCTCACTGGACCAGATCCGCCGCGACATCGATCTTAACGGCGACATCGAAGGGCTCGATTCGTTCTATCGAGACGGCCTTGAAATGGTGACAAACGACAAGGCAACCAGGGCCTTTGATATCAGGAGCGAAGATGCAGCCGTGCGGGACAGTTACGGCCGCAATGATCTGGGGCAAAGCTGCCTGCTGGCCAGGCGACTGGTTGAAGCCGGTGTGACCTTCGTGGCGGTGCAGGCGGGTGGCGGATGGGACACGCACGGCGACAATTTCAAGCAGCTCAAAGACAACCTGCTGCCAAAATATGATCAGGCTGTGGCGACACTGGTGCAGGATTTGTATAGCCGGGGAATGCAGGACGATGTGCTGGTGATCTCACTGGGCGAATTCGGTCGCACGCCGAAAATCAATCCGGGGGCAGGTCGCGATCACTGGCCCGGAGCGATGAGCGTCCTGTATGCCGGTGGCGGACTGAAGATGGGACAAGTCATTGGTTCGACAAACGGCTACGCCGAATTTCCGACAACCAAACCTTATTCTCCAGGCTGCGTGCTGTCGACGATGTATCACACACTGGGCATCGACTACCGGCACGCGTTCTTCGATCACGCCCAGAGGCCTCTGCCGATTCTGAACGAAGGCCAACCGATTCAGGAACTGATCGCGGGATAAGTTTCCACGCTGGAGTCACCATGTATCGCCACTTGGCTTTTCTCCTCCTGTTCGTCATCGCGCAACCGGCATGCGCGGAGCTGCCGTCGATTCGTTTCGACCGAATTGCCCCGCTGGGAGCAACCGCCGGGACAACAGTTGAAGTGGAGATCGCAGGAGCAGATATTGAAGAGATTCGCGCACTGTGGTTTGATCACGCAGGACTGTCTGCCGAACCCGTCAGCGACAAAGAGCGATTCTTCAACGTCACGATTGCGCTGACGTTCCGCAGGGAACTTATGATGTCTGGCTTGTCGCTACGCTGGGGAATCAGCAATCCTCGGTTGTTTGCCGTTTCGCATGGCCTGCAGAACGTCGCAGAGACCGAACCAAATAATGACTCAACGCAGGCACAGGCGATAGATATCAACAGTGCGGTCGGCGGAATGTCGGACGGAAACGGGCAAGACCTGTTTCGGTTTGCCGCGACGACCGGTCAGCGAATTGTGATCGATTGCCAGGCAGGCCTGCTCGATTCCAGCATGGACGCCACGATGTCACTGATGTCGGAGAGCAAACTGCTCGCCAGCAGCAGCGACTATCGCGGCCGTGACCCGTTCATCGATTTTCTGGTGCCTCGCGACGGAGAATATCAGATTCTGGTTCACGATCTTTCGTATCGAGGCGGCTTGCCGTATCGGCTGCTCGTCACAGATCGTCCGTACGTGGAGAACATTTTTCCTCGCGCGGTTCAGGCGGGCAAACCAGCGGAGTTGACGGCGTTCGGACGAAACTTCCCGGCTGACAGCCCGCAGTCGCAGTGGCAGATCAACGACCTGCCTGTTCAGCAACATGCATTCACTGTCGATGTGCCGAGCGACGTCCTTCAAATCGGCGGCTATCAATTCTTCGAACACCCCAGTGGACACAGCGTTCTGCCCACGGCTGCAACATGTACGCTGACCGGATTTCAGGTACAGCCGATGATCGGTACTAACGTCGTCTCATTTCACGCACAAACGCTGCTCATGACAGACTCTCCGGTCTCGCTGGAGGCGGAACCCAATGATGACTCCACGAAGCCGCAGCCGCTCACGCTTCCGGCAGTCGTCAGCGGTCGCTTCGACCGACCACGGGATGCCGACTGGTTCGAGCTGGAAGTTGCGGAATCAGGGCAGTACGCATTCGACGTCTACTGTGAAAGGATTGACGGCGGCGCCGATCCGTATCTGGTGGTTGTCGATGATCAGGGGAATCGCGTTCAGGAACTGGACGATTTCGGACATCGGATCAACGCCTTTGACGGACATTTGCGTGATCCCGCCGGCATGGTGAATCTGAACGACAAGCGAAAGTACAAAGTGCTGGTCCAGGACCGCTACCAGCGCGGTGGTGCTCGGTACCAATACGTCCTGACAATCCGAAAACCTCAACCCGACTTTTATCCAGCTGTGATCCACAGCCAGAATCCAGGGCCCGGTGGAACAAATCTTTGGCGGGGCGGGGCCGTGTATCTGGATGCTGTGATTCATCAGCGTGATGGTTTCAACGAGGAAATCACGTTCACGGCCGAAGGCCTGCCTCCCGGAGTCCACTGCGTTCCCATGGTGATCAACAACAATTCGCGAGGCACCTTCATTTTGTGGGCCGATGATGACGCCGCCGACTTCACCGGCCCGATTCAGATCATCGCGACGGCGAAGCGCGGAGATGAAACTCTGCGGCGTGAGGTGCGCGCATACACGCGAGTTGATTCCGGAACGAATTCCAGTCAGGCGATGCGAAGTCTTGTGATTGCCGTCCGTGACGGAGCTCCCTATCGACTGGAATGGGATCAGCAGTCGGTCGAAGCAGACGCAGGAAAGACCATCGATCTGAAACTACGTCTGACGCGACGCATTTCCGACTGGAAAGACGAAGTGACGATTCAGCCCCTGGCGTTCCCCGGCAATTTCACGATGTCTAATGGCGGCATTACCGGTGACCAGGCGGACACAACAGTGAACATCACCGTGCAGGCTGGCACTCGCCCCGGCCAATATACTCTGGCGATTCTGGGGCAGTCACAGGTTCCGTTCAGCAAAGACGCCACGGCCACCGACCGCCCAAACACATTGGTGTCGCTCCCCAGCCAGCCAATCACGATCAAGGTAAAGCCCATCCCCGCGGCACAATAGTTCCACTGTCCCAGATTCGCTTGTAGTGCCGACTCAAATTCCAGAATCTTCGTCTGACTCGCCAAAACGTACGCCATTTCGCACAGCGGCTGCAGGCACAAGCGTGCCAATTTGACCCAGCGGTCGCCGATTGAGTTGTCGTCACCAATTCGAAGACGCGACGCCCGGGGAAGCATAATATACCTCGCGCAATTGAGAATGGCACATTTTCGTTTAACCGCGTGAGCAACGCCCCGCGCGTGGAAATCCAGTCACCGGGACGCTGCTTCGATTGTCACAACCATGTCCGTGCTGAGCGAGCGTCAACACCAAAATAGCAGGAGTTCGTCTCAATCGTGCCAGACTGAGTTCAGTGGGTGCAGAATGGTATTGGTGACTTTCGCGGAATTGTCGCCCGCGAAGGCTTCTATGAGTGGTGTCTGACTGCCGGGAAAAATCTGGTCGCTGATCACAGCTTCACCGTCGTTAATGAACACTTCAACGGAAGAACGATCGACGATAATGTGCAGCCTGACTTCCCCCATGATGAGTCGGGTTGGAGCCTGATGTCGACCTGCGAACGCTTTGTGAAAATCCACGTTGCCGGATTTGCGGCGATCCACATACACGACACCGGGTTCACCGTCGTACCCAATTTCTGTGAATTCATCGTCACCTGTCCGAATTCGAAATCCACAGGACCGTGCAGTCCCGGGTTTCAGTGTTGCTTCAAGCACGAAGTTCATGTCGGTCAGGTCGCCCGGTTTTGTGATGGCCACCGGAGGCCAGGTCGCGAAGTCTGTCTTAAGATCTACGGCCTTTTCACGGAGTTGATCGAATTCCTGCACTGGCCGCTGAACCAGGACGTAACGCCCCGAACCTGCCCCCTCGGCTGAGGGAACTCTTCGCAGACTCAGTGTTCTGGGAACTGACATGCAACTCCGCCATGGTGATGTGGGCACAAGGCAGGTTTCCCAGTTGTTCAGCCAGCCAATCCAGATGCGGCGACCGTCGGACTGCGGGATATCGGACCAACTCACTGGTGCGTAAAAGTCCCGGCCAAAATCGACCCACTGTGCGTCCTGAATCGTCGTGAACTGGATCCCGTCAAAGTCACCGACAAAGTATTCACCTCCACTTCCACCAGCGAAGGAACCGCTCCCCATATCGGCCTCCAGGACCCACAACTTTTTCCCGGCTTCGTTTTCAACCGGCAGTTCAAACAGGTCCGGACACTCCCAGTTCGGTTTCGTGGCGGCACCAGCGGGACCGAAGCGGCTGAGTTCCTTCCATTGTTTCAGATCGCTTGAGGCATAGAACACAAGGATCTTCTCGGCTGCCAGTGACACAACCATCACCCAGCGTGCTGTTGGTGCGTGCCAGAAGACTTTAGGGTCGCGGAAGTCCGGGTTACTGATGTCGAGCACCGGGTTCTGCGCATATTTCGTCCATGTGCGACCGTCGTCATTGCTGTATGCCAGATTCTGTACCTGCCTGCCGTGCCCATGCCCCGTGTACACAGCCACCATCGGCGGCTGCGAGGCATCGCCGAATCCGGATGTGTTCTGGTGATCGACCACACAACACCCACTGAACGCCATAATTCCGTCTTCTTCCGGAATCGCCAGCGGCAGATGTTCCCAGTGAGTCAGATCCCGACTGACAGCGTGTCCCCAGCTCATATGTCCCCAGGAATTGCCTGCAGGGTTGTACTGGTAGAAGAGATGATATTCTCCGTTGTGAAAGACCAGTCCATTTGGATCATTCATCCAGTTGATTTCGGGACTGAAATGCGCCTGCGGACGAAATGGTTCGTTCAGATAATCACCGGAGCGTCGATACTCGACAAGCTTGTGTTCGAGGTCAAATCGCTGCGGCGGGCGGTTTGTCTGGATGATCTCATCGACACAGATATGCCCCCATCCGCCGGTCGCGTTGTCGAAAATCCGCAGCCAGACTTGCCTGCCGGAAAACTCGGAGACGTCCCATGAAGCCCATTCCAGTTCCTCGGATTCCGGCCCTGTTGCTGAACGAACGGACTTGCCGTCCACGAGCAGTTCGATGCCCAACGTTTCTTTGTGCGGACCGCCTCCAATGAGAAACGCGATATGAGAACGCTCAATGGTGATGTCACCGCTGGTTGCTGATCCGACGGAATCGTCACCACCTCGGAAGGTGTTCACCAGACGCGTGCCACGAAATCCGGACACGGCCATCTGATTCGGCAGGCTTCCCGTCGCAGGCGAATCGTCGAACGCTTCGCCGGTGATTGTCCATCCGTCGTAGGTTCCCGATTCGAAATCTGCGATCAGCAAATCGTCGGCAAACGCGGCATCTCTGCAAGTAACCAGGGTCATCAGTAACAGGGCTGTCCCTGTGAACAGGTCAAGACGTTTCATAAGAATGATTCCAGTTCGTGAAGGACGGAACACCTGATTTCAGTTGATTGACTGACTGGCGACTCCCGCTGAATCCAGTTCGACCAGCACCTGACCGGTCAGATGGTCATCGCCGCAAGCTCTACGTCGTGTACTCAGAATTCAGTCGCACGTATTCCTGCGTCAGGTCCGACGTCCAGAAGCGGACGGATTCTTTGCCGGAACACGGTCCGCCGGCGATCGCAAGTTCCAGATGAACATCGCGGTTGGTTTTGAGTTGTGTTGAAAGGGCGGCAGCATCGAACGGGACAGGAATGCCGGCGCGGTAGACTTCGGTGCCATTGATGTGCAGCGAAACGAAGGCAGTGTCGAAATCGACGTGTGCATAACCTGCCGCTGAGACGATGCGGCCCCAGTTCGGGTCTCCGCCGGCGATCGCCGTTTTCACCAATGCGCTGTCGGCGATCTCTTTCGCCATCCGATAAGCAGCTTCCCGAGTCTCCATGCCCGTGACATCGATCGTGATAAAATGATCCGCTCCTTCGGCATCTCGGATGATGTCCGTTGCCAGTTTCTGGCAAACCTCCTGAATCGCCTCACGGACTCTGGCGAAGTCTCCTTCTGTAAGCGAACCGCCCACCGCTCCGTTGGCCAGTAACAAGACCGTATCACTGGTACTCATGTGACCATCGACACTGATGCAATTGAATGTGCGATCGACGCCAAACCGCAGTGCTGAATCACACTGCGCCGGTGTGAGTTGAGCGTCCGTCATGACGACCGACAGCATCGTGGCCATGTTCGGAGCAATCATTGCCGCGCCTTTACAGACCCCTGAGACGCGGACAGTGCCGCCAGCCACGGCAACATCCACAGACGTCAGCTTGGGAAACGTGTCGGTCGTCATCATCGCCGTGGCGGCACTCAGAAAATGCTCTTTGGATGCACCCAGCGATTGTATCCCGTGGGGAATGCCATCGAGGATCGTGCGCATCGGCAAGGGCACACCGATCACGCCCGTCGAACACACGAAGACCGATTCTGCATCGCAGCCAAGCTGTTCAGCGAGAGCCGACGTCATTTGCATGGCGTCCTGGATCCCCGGTTCGCCGGTAGCGGCATTCGAGTTGCCCGAATTGATAATGACGGCGCGTGCGACCGTCGATGGCACGCGCTGCTTCGACACAACCACCGGGGCTCCGCAGACTTTGTTCGTGGTGAAGACCCCGGTCGCCGTCGCATCACGATCGGAAACAAATAATGCCAAATCAGGCTTGCCGCTGACTTTAATGCCACAGGTTGAGCCGGATGCCTGAAAACCAACAGGAAGTTGCGAAGTCGACGGAGCATTCATAGACGATCATTCTTCATTGAGAGCCCAAAATCAAATAAGCCGTCAGTATTGCCACGCTTCGAGTGTTTTCAGAATTGACACAGATGTGTGCCGGTGGTTCTGTTTCGCCTGCAAGCGATTGCCGTCATTTTGCGACAACAGCAATCGTAGGGTGTGTGAAGCGGAGCGAAACACACCAATCAGAGTTCGTAGTCCATAATCACAGGCGAACCATTTTGAGTCTGGGGATTCCACTGCTGTTCGAACCGAGCGACTTTCGGAGCAATGCCGTTCCCCTCCGGCATTTGCAGCACCAGCAGGGTACATGGTCGGCGCTCACCGCCCGTTAGCTTTGGCAAGTCGGGGCAGGGCAGGGTGACAGTCGATTGACCGTCCTGCTGACATGTCACAAGGACCGTGCCTCGCTGGCCGTCGAATTCACCAGTCAATTCCGCGCACTGCAGATCAGGGAATTCTCGCACAAAGACCAATTTTGTAAATCCGCGTTCGGCCAATTCTTCTTCAATCAACGGACGGCAGCTTTCCCACGCCGAAGCGGCCATGACTTCCGTGGCAGCTGCCGATGGTGCGACATCTTTGAAGAAATCTAGCGATGGCAGCACAATATTGCTGTCCAGTTCCTGAGCCCTCGTCAGATCTTCAGCCGCCAATGGTTTTTGGCCCTTGCGATACCGCACGACGCCGCGATTCATCCATGCTTTGGCAAATTCGGCATCCAGTTCCAGTGCCTCTGAAAAATCACTTTCTGCAGCGTCCAGATTGTCCATGGACAGATGCACGTTGCCACGCTGAAACCAGGAAGACGAATCATCGGGATTCAGCTTCAGGGCCGCGTCATAGTCCTCAAGCGCGCCAGCATTGTCGTGCATATCGAATCGACAGAGTCCCCGATTACGGTATCCAAGGAAATCTTCTCGATCCAGATCAACGAGTTCAGAGAAAGCGAGAATCGCTTCGTCGTATCGTTTCATTTTCGCAAGCTGCACGGCCTTGTTATTGAGAGCGTCGGTGCGCCGATTGTCGAGTCGCAGACAGGAGTCGTAATCCGCCAGAGCCTTCTCGGGCAAGTTGAGATTTTCATACACAAGTCCTCGGTGATAGTACACATCCGGGTTTTGCGGCATGGCCTTCAACGCCAGGTTGAGTAACGGAATGGCCTCCGCCCCCTGACCTCGATCCATCAGAATCTTTGCGCGTGCCAGCATCAACTCCGGCGAATCCGGTGCTTCTGCGCAACCAGAGACCAGCAGTATCAGGCAGGCAATTGACGCGAGGCATGTACCAACCATCGAAGCGTAAAATGATCTCATAGTCGGCGTTTCACAGTAAGTAGGCGAGCCCGCCAGATCTCCGGATCGGCAAACGACAGATATGCAAATGTCATGATAAGACCGAACGTCCACATTCCAAGGAACGCCCCGATCCCGAAATGCATCGCGACCCCCATCGCCAGCACGAACGGCCGCAATCGACGATTCCAGACCAGAACAATAAAAAATGCTTCCCACGCGACGGTGACATGTGCAATCAGGTATGAGAGCCACGGTGTCCATGCCATCCAGGTAAGATCAATCGTCTGGTATTCCTGATTCGCGATGACATTCCACATGGCTTCACCGGTCCACCATGTTGGACCTTTCAGCTTGGAAAAACCAGACCAGAAATAGATCGCACACATGTGCAGCTGGATCAGACGACTGGCCATTCGCGCCGACGCAAACGGGACCGGAGTGATATTAGCAACCGGACTTCTTCGCCGCAGCCACCACCTGCGAAGCATATTATCCGCAGAAATCGCCGCTCCGCAGGGAGCCAGAGCAAGATACAGGCACATCATTCCCAGGACCTGATCGAATCCAAAATTGGCGACCGGAACGCGCTGCGAATAGGAAGTCGTGATTAAAAAAGCCAGAATCGATGTCACACGTGTGGCTGCTCCAATGCAGAACATCGCGGCCACGAAGAGGCAGGCAATGTGAACGGGCCACAAATACTGGTCATCGACCCAAAGCCAGAATGAAAACACAAATCGTGACTCATACAGCCGTTTCACGGCTCCCAGCGGTTGCAGCCCGTTGCGTCCGAAAAAAGCTTCCAGCTGCAGCGACCACACCAGCAGATTGTAGAACAGCATCCAGCCTGTGAGCAGCCGCATCATCCCCAGCATCAACGGATCCAGAGGATCAAACCAGAATTGATGCCATACGGCCACTCCCTGTTCCAAAACGCGACGGACGCTCGTCAGGACACCTGCCACAGGATGAATATCAAGCTGCTCGGTCACGGCTGTGCTGCCTCAGAAATTTTTCGCCACTGAGGGATTTGGTTCCTCAAGTTTGGCAGAAAGATCAAAGTCTCCGAGCACATCCTTCTCAAACGTCTCGGGATCATCCAGCTTTCCGCCAGCCTGCAGTCGCATCATCGACGATGGTGCATGGCTGATGCGACTGAGGGAAATACGATCCGAACCAAAGCGGTCTGCGAAGTGCCGCGCATAGGCTTTCAGCATGTCCTGCTGAGTCTCATCATCGAAAGCCCAGACGTTCTCCGCCAGCATGAAGTAGCGATGGTACATCAGACGAGGGCGAATAGTAACGTCCGGAAATCGTCCGACTGCCGGGGCATCACCGTCACGCGGAATCTCCCAGGCAATCAACGTACTGGCGCCAGGATCGGGCGCGAAGTAGTGATAACCATGATTCAGGAACAGTGCTTCATTGTACGGCAATGCGAGCCGATAACCGTCTTCCAGCAGCGGAGACGCAGGCGGCATGGCAGCCGGTGAAATAAAAACTGCGAAGACGTGAAATGCCAGCCACAGGCTGAGTACAGCGTAGCCGACTTTGCAACAGAGTTGTTTCAGACCGACGATCATCGGTACGGTCCACAATCAAAACCATGCTGCCGACTGCTCGCGTTGTCCCTGATGGGAACGGCAACGAAGTGCTGAGCGGCCTCCGTGGCGCTGTTATCTTGTCCCCACAGGATACAAAAAAACGCCAGTGGTCAGCCAGAATTGCTGGTGACCAGATGGCGTTTCCTGAATTCCAGTTTCAGCAGGCTGCCGTCAGACCTGAAGCAGCGAGAGAAATTACCATACGTACGACCCAACTGATGAGTGAGATCCGTATGCCCCTGTTGACCCTGTTGAGCCGTATGCCTCTGTTGAGCCATACGAACCCGTGGAGGCGTGTGCAGCACGAGCAGCACGGCGTGCCACCCGACGACCCGCTGATCCGCCACTTGAAGCGTGCGATGATCCATACGATCCGGGCGATCCGTAGGATGCGGATGAACCGTACGCTCCTGTTGAACCGTATGCTCCTGTTGAACCGTACGCTCCTGTTGAACCACATGATGCAGCAGAGCGTCGCGCTCTGCGTGAGCCATAAGATCCGTGCGATCCAGTCGAACCATAGTCACCTGTTGATCCGTACGAGCCAGTCGAACCATCAGTGCTGCCAGCCGATCCATAGGAACCGCTGGAGTGATGATGACCAGCTACAGACAGATCGCCAAAAGCGATCATTCCAGCCAAAGCACCCAAACAAACCAAACGAGCGAATTTCATAACAAACCTCCAATTTGTTAAATCTGAGCCCGCTCAACCCACGCAAACGACGCAAGTACATAAGACAGGGCAATGTGTAACGATAAGGATGACTGGATTGCCTGTCAAATCAAGAGAGTCTGGTAATTTCGAGAGTCTCTACACTTGAGATTTTTTCCCATCCGGCAAAAGGACCGCATCGGAAATGTCTGGAATCGGATGCCATGCTAAATCCTTGTTGGTGCAAACACGGAATTTCTCTGGCATAGCTGAGCGTTCATGACGACATTTGTTCATGTAGGAAACCTGGCATAGGCGTACGCTCTTGACGGATGACGATCGAAAGGTGTCATTATGACCGGATTCTCAGGAACACAGCCATGATCGAGCGCCAGGTAATCCGATCCTGGTTGGCAATCCTGGTCGAATCTCGACTAGAGTATTGACGGACGTTAAGCAGCGAACTACAGGCAGGACCACGAAACATGCGACTTTTGATTACCGGCGGAGCGGGCTTTATTGGCAGCAACCTTGCGGATAAGGCCATCGAAGCTGGCTGGAAAGTTGCGGTGCTGGATGACCTGAGCAGCGGGCGACGGGAAAATGTTCCCGAAGCCGCCGAATTTTTTCAGGTCGATATTCAGGATGCCAACAGCATCGGGAAAGCTTTTGCCAGCTTCAAGCCGACTGCCGTCAGTCATCAGGCGGCTCAGGCCAGTGTGGCCGTGAGCGTTCGCGAGCCGCAGAAAGATGCATCGACCAATATTATCGGTTCGATCAATGTGATGCAGGCCTGCGTCAATCACAGAGTCGCACATCTGGTCTTCGCCAGCACTGGCGGTGCCATTTATGGCGAAGTCCCCGACGGCACGCGGGCGTCGATTTCAACTATTCCGTCGCCACTGAGTCCTTACGCCTGCAGCAAATTCGCTGTTGAAAAATATCTGGACTGTTTTCGCCACGAACATGGTCTGAATTTCACCGTGCTCCGTTACGCCAATGTGTATGGGCCTCGACAGGATCCGCATGGTGAAGCGGGGGTCGTGGCGATCTTTTGTAATCGCATGCTCGCCAATGAACCGGTGAGCGTGTTTGCTCGCACCGCGGTGGGAGATCCCGGCTGCGTCCGGGACTATGTGTTCATCGCCGACGTCGTGAAGGCCAATATGGCCGCATTGCAGGGTCAGATTCCTGAACGTGTACTGAACGTGGGAACCGGTCGCGAAACCAATACGCTTCAATTGGCCGAACACATCCGCACGACGCTCTCAAGTCACAGTGAGATTCGTTACGGCGACCGTCGCGCCGGCGACGTGGAACGTTCACTGCTGGATGCCGATCGCCTTGCCGAACTTCTGGGACCCACCGTCACAGTGGCTGACGGTCTGAAGATCACTGCGGAATGGTTCCGGCAGCGGGCTGCCAGAGCATAGCACAGAGTAGAACAGTTGTCTCAACGGTTCCTTTGCATCGCATCGCCAGCACAATGTACCCACTGCTGGTTGCAGTGAACTGATGGCGGGAACAATACTTACCTGAAGCCGGCTCCGGGCCGGGAATCTCAAACAGCTCAACTGGATTGATCTTGAACTGCAGCATCTTCGCCGTTGGACGACCGTTGTCTCCGCCTTTGCGCTGCAGAGTGATGCGACCAATCTTCAGGCTGCCAGCTGGCGTAATGATGACATCTCCGTCACCAAAAAAACTGACTGCATCCGCAGTTGACCGGATACACCATTTCGGTTCATCCGTCGCTTTGAAGGCCACCAGCATCCAGTCCGCCGCATGTTCGCCATCGCCCGCGAACAGGTCTGAGAGAATCTCGTCTCTGTGCGCCCTGAAAAAATCGACAACAGCCTGTTGTTCGTTTTGATCGAGTTCGTCGAGAAACATTCGTTCGTCGTTGCGACCAGATTCGCGCGGCGGCGTTTCTCCGACAAACAACTGGAGAGATTCCTGCACGTCGCGGGGCATGCGCCACATTTTGGCATAAGTCGCCAGCCAGCGTTTGTCGATCTGATTGAATCCGTTCGGATTACTGACGAGCTTGATCGAGATCCGTTCGACTCGCTCACCTGACGTCCTCTTCACTCGGACTTCGACGTCCGCCTTCGCGCCATGCGGTTTCGACGAGGACACACTTTCGATGTCCGCGAACTGATACTTCATCGCCTCCAGCCATGCGCGGGCATCGGAGTCTGTCTTCCAGTGTTCGAACTTGTCGCGAATTTCATCCTCATTTCGAAACCCTCCCTTCGCGGTCTTCGATCCAAGTTCCACCTCGGCAGCCCGGCTGGACTGACTCGCCTCGCACTCCTGCGCTGAAACGGAATTGCAGAGCAACATCAGCAGCGAGAACGCGGCAATGAATGTGTTCACGGCAATTCCTATGGAATATCCATGACTTCGGGTGCGAGGGCGACGGATGCCTGTGCCCATTCATCGTCGGTTTTTTCAGGCAAAGACTTCAAGTCGAGGAAATCTTCGACGATGCGTCTTGCAATCGCTGATGGAGACAAACCGGACGCAGCCGCAAGTTCGCTCAAACGTTTTTCGTGTTTTCGATCAGTTTCGATTGCCACCATCGCGACTACTCCAAAAGCACGAGTTCACTATCCCGAAATCTGACTGTGCCGACAACGAACACGCAAAGTGATTGTAGAACAGTTATGCAGGCCGGATCAAGGAGCGAAGCGACGCAACTCCGGCAGACTCCGATCACCATCGCAGTCTTACCACAGGGACGCTTGCGAATCGACACGGCTTTCAGCACCGACATCAGTACGCCTCTTATCCAAATCCTGACCGAACGCTTACTTGAACATCCCGTTTTTAGTAGATGCATTTCAAATTGAGAACTCACGACTAAATAGTCGTCCTGCGACGCAATCACTACTCAGACAACAGAAGTGAACAAGACTCACCTGGTGCTTTCATTCTCTTCAGCGTTGGTTCCAGCCAGAAGGCCCAGTCGGCGCTGGGACCGTCGGAGGTGGTGGTGGTCAATAATCCCAGTTGGTGAACCTCCGACAATCTTGTACAACATACAAGGCGTCTTCCGAAAGATTCGCTATAGAGTACGACAACGCACTCGATCGCTCGTAGCTGGATATCGACGAATGAAAAAGTACACGGACACCGAACTGGAATCTTTGCTTGATGAGGTCGAATCGGATCGAATCGAACGAAAGGAATCGTGGAAAGGAGACGCTCCTGAAAAATCCCGCCAGGCTGTTTGTGCTTTCAGCAACGATTTACCCGATCATCGACTACCCGGCGTTCTGATCGTCGGCGCGAAAGACGATGGCAAACCTTCCGGCGCGGCCATTGATGATCGACTGTTACTGACGCTTTCCGACTTGAAGACCGATGGACAGATCCTCCCGCCGCCCACGATTGTGATTGAGAAACGATTGCTCAAAGGTGCGGCGATGGCTGTCGTGCATGTTCAGCCATCACACGCTCCCCCGGTGCGATACAGCGGAAGGGTTTGGATTCGACTCGGTCCGCGCCGTGGAGTTGCAACAGTCCAAGATGAACGAATTCTCAACGAGAAGAGACGGTTTGGAGATTTGCCGTTTGATATACAGCCGATTCCATCCGCCACGCTTTCGGAACTCAGCAAGCTGATTTTCGAAAACGAGTATTTGCCAAATGCGTTTGCGCGGGACGTGCTGGAGGCAAATGAGCGCTCGTACGAACAGCGTCTTTCTGCCTGCCGCATGGTCGCGTCTTCGGAAGAACCCATCCCGACCGTCCTGGGCTTGTTAGTGATAGGGAAATCGCCACGGGATTGGCTGCCAGGTGCGTACATTCAGTTCGTTCGGTTTGAAGGCACGGAACTCGATGCCCCCATCATTGATGAGTCGCTTATTTCAGGGTCGCTGGGGGACATATTGCGCAGGATTGACGATAAAATCGAATCACACAATCGATCAGCGGTTGATTTGAAATCCGCGAGTACCGAGCTGAGGCAATCGCCTTACCCCAAAGCCGCGCTCCAACAGTTGATTCGAAATGCCGTCTTGCACAGAACTTACGAATCGACCAACGCACCTGTGCGAGTGTACTGGTTCAACGACCGCATCGAGATCCACAACCCCGGTGGACCTTTTGGAACCGTAACGGTCGAGAACTTCGGGACACCGGGTATCACCGACTATCGAAATCCTCATATCGCCGATGCCATGAAAGTGCTGGGGTTCGTCCAGCGATTTGGTGTCGGGATTGCCACGGCCAAAGCAGAACTGGCGAAGAATGGTAACCCGCCACTCGAGTTTACAGTCTCGCAAGAACATGTGCTGGCCACCGTCAGGAAAAGCGATCCTTTATGAGCACTCCCGTACTGACATTCTTCAACAACAAAGGCGGAGTCGGTAAGACTTCGCTGGTCTATCACTTGACGTGGATGTTTGCCGAACTCGGTAAAACCGTCGTGGCGGTTGATCTCGATCCTCAAGCCAACCTCACGGCGGCGTTTATTGACGAGGAAGAACTGGCGCAACTCTGGGAAGATGATCCCTCCAAACCGACGACCATCTATCGCTGTATCAAGCCTCTGACTAATGTGGGCGACATCCTCTCGCCTCAGACACAAGCCTTCGGCAGGCGATTGCATCTCATTCCCGGCGATGTAGCGCTTTCCGGTTTCGAGGATGCACTGTCCGAAGAATGGCCCAAGGCGCTATCGGACAACAATCTGTATCGACCATTTCGGATTCTGACTGCCTTTTGGCAAGTGGCACAACAAGCAGCCGCGGAACTGAAGGCCGATCTCATCATCGTTGATGTCGGGCCAAACCTGGGAGCGATCAATCGTTCAGTCCTGCTTGGCACTGATCACGTTGTCATTCCGTTAGGGGCCGACTTGTTTTCTTTACAAGGACTCAAGAATCTTGGCCCGACGCTGCGCAATTGGCGAAAACAGTGGCAGAAGCGACTGGAGAATTGGGAACAACCGGAATTTGACTTGCCGAACGGGAATATGCAACCCCTAGGTTATCTTGTCCAGCAGCATAGCGTGCGTCTCAGTCGCCCAGTCAAAGCTTACGATCGTTGGGTCAAACAAATTCCTGTCGTCTATCGCGAAAGCGTACTTGACGAAAAAAAGAAGTCCACCATTCCAGCGGTCGATCCGTACTGCCTGGCCACGATCAAACATTATCGAAGCCTCATCCCCATGTCTCAGGAAAAGCGCAAGCCGATATTCAAGCTCACTTCGAGTGACGGTGCAATCGGTGCGCATGCTCAATCGGTCAAGGACGCCTACGACGACTTTGAAAAGCTTGCCCGAAAGATATGGTATCAGCTGAGTGGCGGAAAGGAACTGTAATCCGAAGCCGATGACCGTTCTCGATTGGCCTGGGGATGTTTCTGTGACCGACGTCGTCCCTGAGGGGGCGAAGAGATTTCGAGTCCCAGGGATTTCCCATCAGACAATATAAATGCAGTTCGGACTGGAGTCCTCACTCCGGCCTCACAGCAGGCCAACGGATGAAAAGTAGAATGTCCCGGTTTGCTCCCCGATCTTCGTTCGCAATTCATGCGGGTGCGATTCGCGTGCGCAGCCTCATGCATTCGTCATTCGACACGATGAAAAACTTCCGTGATCTGAACCCCTGTAGATCGCAGGCCTTCGGTTGTAAGGATATCTCCGTCTACGTTGATGGCGTAGTCCTGAGGCTTGCCTATTAATGCCTTGAAAGTCGATTCCTCCGGCACTTCACGGATCGTGCCGTCTTACCCATCGCGAGTGTATGTCCCCCAAATAAACTTCGCGGCACCTTGTTGATCAATTTGTAACCAAATGAATTCCGTGGCAGAATAAATTTTAAAGACCCTGCTGTCCTGCCAAGTCGCCACATTTGAAGACCTGAGCGCCCAAGTCCCGATCAGCGTATCTTGTGAGGAACCGCTGTCTGCTCTGACCCATCCCACTGCGTTCGAGTGTCTCGGCGCCTGCTGTAATGCGTGTAAGACTTTTGCATTGAGGTCCGGTGCGGAGGAGTAGAAGGCTACGTTTTTCCCATTGCCCCTGACCTTTTCATGAAATCTGTCCAGCAGTTTCCTGTGCTCCCTTTCCAGTTTTCCGCCCAAGAGATTGTCGAGGTTTGAATAGATGAATGAAAAACACGGCAGCTGGCCCTGGGCATAATCATACTCCCATTCAACATAGCTTACCTTTCGGTCCTGGCCGGGAACGAGTGAACCGTAAATGCCAGCTGTTACCATCACAAAATAGTCGCATTGATCGATGTACTTTTGGATCAGTTCAAGTATCTCAAGTTTGACGCGGGAAAATGTTCCATGCCGACGGGAAAGCAGTTGCATTTCAGGAGCGCGTCAAAGACCTCTTGACGATCTTCCTTTAAGTCTTCGTACGTTGAACTCACAAACACCTTGTAAAACTTCTCCGACATTTGGCCTCCATTTCACGTTGCTAAGGCATCACTGCTGCTGGAATTTGTTGCTTGACAGAACGTCTTTTAGCCTGCAGCGGATCGATCTGTCGACAACAAGTCACGACGAGTGGCTTAAGTTTGACAGAGGCGTCTGCCGCAAGTCCAGTGCCTCACCTGCCACCCATTCTTTTCAGCGTTGGCTCAAGCCAGAAGCCCCAGTCGGCGCTTGCTCCGTCAGGGGTGGTGGCGGTCAATAATTCCAACTGCTGCACTCCGCCGAGTTTGACATCGAAGTCGACTGTCGCTGAAGATCTGATGACGTCGGATTTCCACAATGTCCGGCCGTCGCCTTTGATTTCGAACTCGACCGAGCCATCGTGACCTGCGGCCAGTCCGGCGTGGCCGCTGAAGGACAGCCACTTGCCGTTGAGCTGATAGACATGGTGCGCCGGTGCGTGGGCGTAGATTCCGGTTTCGAAAAACTGTCCGGCAGATTCCAGGAGCATTCCTTCATCGGGGACTCGATCAAACACCGGCTGACCCCAGCCGACTTTTGCGGAGGACGGTTTGAAAACTGTCAGTGCGACCGAATCTTCAGCACCGTGGTAGTCAGCGGGCGATTGAGTCGCAACGAACGGCTGGATCAACCGAGCGGCAATGGCGGCGGCCTTCTTTAGGCGGATGTCAGCGGCGAGTGTTTTCGCTTTCTCCAGATCACCGCTGGCCAGCGCCTCGAGAATCGGCTGCAGTTGCTGGCGCGTTTGAATCGCGGTCAAATCAGGGGTTCCATCCGCCGCGATGTTATACGAATAGCGAAACTTCGTCGACGACATCTGACCAGCCGCCGAACCATTCGCATGCAGCGGGAACAGTCGTAACTCACCCTGTTTTCCGGCGTGCAGGGCATCAGAACTCAACGAAAACCGGCCGTCGGCAAAGGGAACGGCCGTTGCCGTCGTTGCATCGTAGTCGCTGCCTCCTTCTGGATCGAAGTACGCCACGACGGCGTAGACTGGCGGATCACCTTTCACAACTCCCGAGACATAGAGTGCCTTGCCTGTTGACTCAATCTGCACGTCATTCATTTCGGCTTGAGCTTCCTGATTCAGGCCTTTCACTGAACCGGAAAACTGCGGATGCGAAGCCAGCCTCAGGGCATGAGCCAATGTCAAAAAGCTACCTTTGGCTTCGCCACGCAGCTCATCACCATAGGTTCGATTTCCTGAGCCCATCAGTGCTTCGCCCTTGACGGATTCATCCGGGCGAGCACTACAGTGAGGCAGCCCAAGGGCGTGTCCAAGTTCGTGGGCCATGCCGCCGATGAAGATGGAGTTGTGCTTGCCAAGAGAGATGTGTCCGTATTCTCCGTCATCAATCATCGGCTCCTGCAGTTCCAGATTGCGAGGATCCAGTTCCGGAGAGTCGAGCTGCCATGCGGTTCCGTTTCGGAACGATCCGCCTGCGTAGTATGGCGACTTGTGTGTGAAACGAAGTTTCTCCGCATCCCAGTCCGCAAGATTGCACACCAGAAAAATCGTCTCGTTGTCTGCATCAATGCCCGCCTGTTTTACGACCGGCAAACATTCTGTGCGAATCTCCGAGCCCGATTCTCGGGCATAATGCGCAGCTGGATGTTCACCGCGAACCTTATGCAGTAGGACCTGCTGACCGTCGTACTTCAGCCTGATCGTCCGATTGGGCATTCCATAATGCTCCATTTGATCGGCATAGAATGCCTGTATGTGTTCCATGATCCGTGTCAGGCGCGCCTGATAGTCAGCTGGAAAGTCTCGATCCAATGGAGTCCAGCAGACCAGATGCAGATACCGTTCACCTGGCTGAGGCCGCTCCGCATGCCACGCATCAAGGATCTTCAGGGCCTCTGCGACCTGTTTTCGTTCGCTGACAATGTCGGAACCTGCCGCGATCGACGAGATCAGCAGAATCATGGGCAAGCAATAGGATGCATATTTCATGAGGGCTTCCTGCTGGATGCTGAGTCAAAAAAATAAGGTCTGTCCTCAGGATACGCCAAACTCATGCAGCGCCGCTTCTGTGAACTGCACGCTGTAGCCAGCCGCGGTCGGTGGCATATACCGACCGTGTTTCATCACGACGGGATCGTAAACATGTTCGTGCAGATGATCCGAATACTCGGCGACACGGTCCTCCATCGACGCGGACACGCAGACGTAGTCCACGATACTGGCGTGCTGGACGTACTCACAAAGTCCCACACCGCCCGCATGAGGGCAAACGGGGATGCCAAATCTTGCGGCCAGCAGCAGTACGGCCATGACCTCGTTGACGCCACCCAGACGGCAGCAGTCCAACTGACACACCTGCAATGCGCCACACTGCATGAACTGCTTGAACATGATCCGATTGTGGCACATTTCTCCCGTGGCAATACGAATCGGCTTGACGGCCTTCGCAATCGCGAGATGGCCAAGAATATCGTCCGGCGAGGTAGGTTCTTCCACAAACCAGGGACGAAACGGAGCCAGCTCGCGGATCCACTCGATCGCCTGCGGCACGTCCCAGACCTGATTCGCATCGATCATCATATGAGCTTCATCGCCCATTTCGCGACGCAACACACTGCACCTGCGTCGATCGTCTTCCAGATCACGTCCCACTTTAATCTTGAAATGACTCCAGCCGCGGGCTTTCAGATCGGCACACTTCTGCTTCAAGGCTTCATCCGAATAGCCCAGCCAGCCGGCGGAAGTGGTATAGCTGGGATAGCCAATGCCTTTGAGTTCTTCGATCCGCTGCGCTCGCGTCGCCGTGTGACGATCAAGGAGTTCCACCGCTTGATTCGGGGTCAGTGCGTCGGAGAGGTAGCGAAAGTCAACACTTGCCACAAATTGTGCAGGGGACATGTCGCAGATGACCTGCCAGACGGGCTTGCTCAAAATCCGAGCCCACAAGTCCCAGACCGCATTGATCACAGCAGCGGCGGCCAGATGAATCACGCCCTTTTCCGGACCAACCCAGCGCAATTGACTGTCTCCTGTGAGTTTGCGGTACAACGTCACGGGTTCGGCCATCAACGATTCGACGGTTTGGCCAATCAGCAGCGTTGCGAGCGACCGGATGGCGGCGACACAGATCTCATTGCCGCGTCCGATCGTAAAGGTCATTCCGTAGCCGCAGCGATCCGCCGCGTCTGTGCGGAGCACAACGTACGCAGCCGAGTAGTCCGGATCGGGATTCATCGCATCCGAACCGTCAAGCTGCTGCGAGGTGGGAAAGCGAATGTCGAATGTTTCGAAGGCCGTGATTTTGGTGGGCATCATTTGATTCCTGTAGGTCAGCTCATACTTTTAATCTTAATCGTACTCATAATCTAAATCCCTCTATGACGGCGACGGACAAGAATGTCCATCCTACCCAAAAATGCATTCACGTGACCACAACCGTCCGTCCACCCTTCTGAGCAGAAATCCCGAACACAATGTATTCCGCGACAACATCGCCGACGTTCTGCATCTGATGAATCTCCTCGGGATCGACGATCACTGTGTCGCCAACCTGCATCGTCACCGTTTGTTCGCCGCACTTCATGGTGGCGATGCCGCTCAACAGCACAAACACCTCCTGCATGTCTTCATGGAAGTGCGGCTGAAATGACGAACCGACCGGCAACTGAGCCCAATTGAGCATCTGCACCTGGCCCGCCTGAAACTCCCGCTGGGTTGCTATCACGCGTTTGAGCACTCCCGGGTTCTGCGGGTCTTCATGCGACGCAGGGATAAAGCCCGATGCGGCTGAAGGGATGTAGTTCATATTTTGTGCTCACCAATTCAAAAAAGCAGACTCTTGTGGACAAATCCTGACGCAACAGCGTATAGTTTCGACATGATAAAAGTCATCTCAACCACGAATCATCCGGATCGCATTGAACTCGATCTGGCGTTGCAGCAGCTTGCTCATTTGAAGGCCGGTGACGAAGTTCACGTGGAAGTGCAGCCAAACGGAACAATCATGATTTCCCCAAGTGGAAATTCGGGGGAAGGTACATGCGTCTCAGAATTGATTGAATCAACGATGGATGCGTACGCTTCGACGATGAAACGGCTGGCGTGAATTCCGATCCGAATACCTGCCTATATCTCTCCGTGGAGAATGTTCTTCAAATCCACGCTGCTGCCATTCGAAAATTCGGCGGATCTTCCGGCGTGCGTGACACCAATCTGATTGAATCGGCGGTGGCTGCACCCAATGCGACATTTGGTGGCAAGTCTGTGTACGACGACACCGTCTCGATTTCTGCAGCGTATCTGTTTTATCTCTGCGGTAATCATCCGTTCGTCGATGGTAACAAACGCACGGCTTTGGGCGCATGTTTGATTCACTTGCAGCTCAACGGATACAAACCAATACCGGATGGTGAACACTGGGAAAAGCTCACTCTCGATGTGGCCTGCGGCTCGTTGACTCGTGAGGAAGTGACAGTGCGGCTGAGGACGCTGTTGCAGTAGACCTGAAATACCATTTGTTGTCAGCCGGTGGTTCGGCAGGGAACACTAACTACGGCTCGCGTACGGCTCGCGTACGACTTGCAATCTCGTATGCGGCGAAGTGCCCTTGATGACACTTAGCGGTTTACGCGCAGCAAATTCTGAGTGGATGGAGTCCGCTCGATCCTGCTGCACCGCGCCAGAATGAACGTGCAGCAGATACCGCAGAGTCAATGGGGCTTCCTTTGTGGTTGTGATCGCATCCTTCATACACGGCGAAGCACACAGCCAGCCGTCGTCGCGAACATGCCAGCCGGTCGGTTGTCCGGGATTGGACGGATGATCGAAATACGTGATGCCTTCGATGCGAGTGTAATAACGACTGGTCTGGCCGCTGTAACTGATCCAGCGCGCAGATTTTTCGAAAAGATTGCGTTCGGTCTGAGTTCCTTCGCTGCCAACCAGAACGCCTCCGCCAAAGACCGCAGAGACCGACTTCGCAACGCGCACAGCGAGAAACCCAAAATTCGTCTGACCGAATTCCAGCGATGCAGACACCGGCACGAAACGACTCTGAAGTTCGATGGTGTACTCGTTTGTTTCATCCAGAGGTCTGACTTCGCAGATCAGTTCCTGTTTGAGTAACGGAGCGGGGTCGTGTCCGTCGTACCAGCCCAGTTCCACCGCCATGCAACAGACATCTTCACCGTCGTCATAGGCAAACCATTGCAGTTGGCGGATCAAGGCACCGGGCGCATTTCCCCAGAAATCAATCCCCGTCACTTTATGGTGCGCAAACCAGATGGACTGATGATGATCATGATCCGGCGCGCCGGGATGCCCCATACGAGTCAGCAGGGCTCCCGAGGGCGCGACGACGGGAAAGAAAAACGGTCGAGGATAATCGGTCCCTGAGTTCCAGCGCAACACTTCGCGGCCCTCGATCTGAAACGAGACCTGGTGCGTGGCCAGCGGAATGATCTGACAGCGAGGGACAGAATTCATGATCGGGCGTGTCCAGTCAGGTGATCGACAGCGAAGGGCATCGCAAGGTTACAGAAGTCAGAAATCTCAACCGCATCCTATTCCGACACCTGCGAGATTGCCAGGCGTTTCGGCATTCTCCATGCGCCAGTGTGCGAGCGAGCGACGCGCAGGCATGGAAACACTACGCTACAACAAAAGTGAAAAATGAGCCGTGGCTCGCTGTTGCAATCCGCAATCGTTGGTGACGATGTGAAAAAAGAGGGCATCGCATACTACTGACATTCCATAGGGAGTTGTTTGACCAATGGCAGATTTTACACAACGGGCATCCGGGCCAACTCAGGCACATGCCTATCGCAGTGGGCCGCGCATCACGGCATTGGAAACTGTGATTCCGCACGATGTGATGCCAGGGCTGCTGGCGCTGCGAATTCATACGGACGCGGGCACAGTTGGCGGTACTCCGGTGATCGGGCATGGTGAGACCTATTATATCCCGACCGCCGCGGCTGCTGTGATCCATGATTTCATGGCTCAGCGACTCCTTGGCAGTGATGCCCGCGCGATCGAAAGCCACTGGAGATTCCTCTACGAACGGATGACTGCGTTCGGCGGAACGGGTGCAGAATTGCGTGCCTTGTCAGCAGTCGATCTCGCGTTGTGGGATATTGCCGGGCAGTTGGCCGAGCAACCTGTCTGGCGATTGCTTGGAGGTCCGGTTCGTGATGCAGTCCCGGTCTACAACAGTTGCGGTGGTCCGTTTTACGGTCGATCCAATCGGAAAACCCCGTCCGCCTCCGGCTGGCCGGGACATGGAGATCCGGGACAACCTGGACCACTGGAAGACAACTGGTCCAGCATGAATTCGCCTGCCGATCTGGCCGAAGAACTCGTGGCGCTGGGATACAAAGGCATGAAGCTGTGGTCGTTCGATGCCGTCTACCGCCGTCAGGGAGGTCACTATTTGTCGCGGGAAGATATCCGTGAAGGCGTGGAACCGTTCGAAAAGATCCGGGAACGAGTCGGCGACAGAATCGAAGTCATGCTCGATGGTCATGGATTCTTTTCGCTCGCCGCCGCGCGGCGCATTGCAGAAGGGATGCAGGCGATGAGACCGCTGTGGATGGAAGACATTCTGCGTCCGGATTCCATTCATGCGATGGCCGCGTTTCGCGCGCAGATCGCCGTACCGATCGCCGTGAGTGAAATGCTGACCATGGCCGACGATTACCGTCAGGTTCTGGAAGCACGCGCCGCGGACTACGTGATGATTGATCCCACATGGGTCGGCGGAATCTCGGCGACGCGACGCATTGCAGAACTGGCTCAGTTGTACAACGTGCCGACGCTGATGCACGACTGCACGGGGCCTTTCACGCTGCTGGCCGGTGTCAACGTGGCCGCAGCAAATTCCGGCGTCGCATTTCAGGAGACCGTGCGGGCGCACATCGCGACACTCTATCCGGCACTGATTGACGAGAACGTGACCGTCGTTGATGGACACCTCGCAATTCCCCGACGCTCCGGCATCGGAGCCCGATGGTTGCCGGAGCTGTTTGATGCGGGACATCCAGGCTTTCGACGGTCGAATCTCTGAACCCCACCGCGCCTGGGGGTTGTCGTTCGAATAGTTTAACGGCAAGCCGCAGGCGTCGTTGCCAGGTTTCGCCTGCGCCTGCGGCTCGCCGTTATACTCCAGGCGGTCATGAGTGACAGAATTGGCGAGCGGCATGCGTCAGCTTGCCGGTACAAAAACGAGGTACCGGAGGGCTCACGCCGCTCCGCTCGCCGGACTCATTTCTGGCCGCGCGAAGTATAATCGAAAATGCCGACCCAGGAGAATAATACGACAGTCCCCACTTCCGGTCGGTCACACCCTGGACGCTTACTTTCCCGTGACTTGTTTGACGATTAGCGCCAGCGTAATGCAGCCGTAGAACACACCGCAACCGATCAGCGCGACTCGCCGCCACATCGGAGGCTGAATCTCTTTGGGCAGAAAACGCGTGTTGACGCGCAGAATCTGAAAGGCTCCGACGGCAAGGATTGGTCCCGCGAAGGCGCCGAGGATCTTGAACAGAGACAACGCGTTGTCACCCATCGACAGCACGACGATTCCTATTGCGGTAAAGCCCAGCAGCAACCTGGCATAGACACGGCTAGCGGATATGCTGTGAACGCCGGGCCAGCCGGACCACAGAACATCTGCAACAATCCGCGTCAGGCAGTCTGCATTGCCAATCTGCGTGGAAAACAGAATCCAGAATCCGTTGATCAGAGCCAGCATCCAGAATCCGCTCCACAATTGTTCGGACATATGACGTGCCTGAAACGCACCCGCAGCATAGCCCTCCAGCACGGTTCCCGGCGGGACGATTGCCAAAGCCAGATTCACGTTGAGAAACATCCCCAGCACGCAGCCCATCGCCCACAGAACTGACTGGTCAAGCAGCGTGTACTTCCACCAGATCGGCCAGCGACGCAGATTGTCGGCGGTTGGAAGAAAGACGCGGCCGATCGTTGCCAGTTTTGAATTCTCATCCGCCATGATTCCGCCGAATGATCCCATCCAGGCTCCCATACCGAGGCCCTTATCTCGACTGAGGTTTGAGATCGCCAGATTGCCAAGTCCCCCGGATCCGGCCGTGGCCGCGAACGCCGCCAGCAACATGAGGTCAGCCTCCGCAGGCAATCCGTGTGGTACCAGAAATCCCATCGCCGTGCGTTTCCAGATTTCTGCAGGCACGAACAGAATATTGGCAACGATCAGAAAACTGAAAATGAAAATGACCATGCCCCACGAAAGTCGCTCCAGGACTTTCTCCACGGACTTTCCGGACAGCAGCAACATGACTCCCACGGCAACAACGATGAAGGAGATCCATAGCAGCGAGTTGGCATCCGCCTTCACAGGTTCGCGGCCTGCCGCCGCCGCAAACAGCACATTCGCACATCCCAGCGCCATCGCTGGTGCAACAAGCTGAATCACACCCATCACGATATAGAAGATTCCCCAGATACGAGAATCGGGTTGAAGTCGCATGATGCCCGTCAGAATCGGTTCGCCCGAGTACAGCGTGTAGCGAATGGCCTCAAGGTTGAAGATCATCTGAAGAAAAATGCCGACCGAAGCGATCCACAGAATCTCAGTGCCGTACTTGACCGCCACCATCGGGCCGACGATCCATTCGCCACCGCCAATCGATGCCGCCAGCAGGATGGCTCCAGGCCCGATCGTGCGCAGAATATTGCGAACACTGAATGGCAATGGTTCAGGCAGATCGCCCGTTTGCCAGTCCGGAAGGCAGCCGTGATCACGAGGGCCGGCATCGAAGACAGAAGCTTCGTTTGTTGCGACTGCCGATGGAGCTTCAAAAGGATCTGTTGCTGGTGCTTCATAGGGATTTGGTCGTGTATCGGTCATGTGGAGTGGTCGCAATCGGAAAGGTGTTGAGCGTGGGCAGTGGCGGGAGCATGGTCAGCTCAATTCGAGATTTCAGATTTGAGATCTCAGATATCAAATTTCAAATCCGAGTCTAGTGCTTTGTCAGGCTTTAAAAAAGGGGTCAGGAACCAATAGCCAAATG
>JBBJME010000258.1:0-10577 GCA_037719765.1 Planctomycetaceae bacterium | reverse complement strand
CAGTCGTGGCAGTTATTTCTGCCGATCGTCGCTATGTTCGCCTGTCGCTGGCTCCGCAGTTCCAGCAGCTGATTGAAGTTCAGACGTTTACTCAGGTGAACCTGGGTGGGGGAGCTGGACTCGGCGGTGGCCAGGGTGGCCAGGGCGGCGGTGGCTTTGGCGGCGGTCAAGGCGGTGGCGGCGGCGGTGGAGGCGGTGGCCAGTTTGGCTTCGGCGGCATCGGCGGTGGCTTCGGCGGCGGTGGTGCGGGCGGAGGTGGCCAGGGCGGAGGTGGCCAAGGTGGCCAGGGTGGTGTGGCTGGTGGCGGTTCGTCACAAGGTACAGTTCAGCTGCCTGTAATTTCATCCATCACCGTTTCAACCACCGTCAGTGTTCCTGACGGAGGGACCGTTCTTCTGGGCGGGATCAAACGACTGCGAGAAAGTCGCAAAATGAATGGTGTGCCGATTCTGAATAAGGTCCCCTACATCAGCCGCCTGTTCAAGAACAGCGGAGTTGGTCGCGAAACGGAAAGCATCATGTTGATGGTTACGCCTCGTATCATCATTCAGGAAGAAGAAGAAGAGAACGTCATCGGAACTGCCGCTGAATAAACGCCAGGCTGGATGCGGTCGATTCCGAAAGACTTGTCTTTCGGAATCAGCGTCCCGAATCAGGTGCGGTCTGATCGGAACGCCAGTGCTGAAATCAGTCTTTCGTCCTCACTGCAGTTGAGCAGTTTCGGGGTCTGAGCCGTCGCGAAGTGCGGGTTTCGCGACGGCCCTTCTCTTGCGCTGATGCCGGGTTGGACTTGCTTTTAAATTCACTCTGTGCCGCGTTGCGGCAAACCGGCGATTCATGGCCATTGCGACGGACATGAATGTCCATCCTGCGAGCACTTCACCGGCCATTAACGGCACTTCGCTTCAGCACAATGAACAGTCCGTGCGTATCAACCGGGACGACTTCCCACTGCTCCGGTTCGTCCCTGAGTTCACGAACCTGATCAATCGATTTGATCTCGCTGTAGCGATGACTTGTATCGATCACAATATAGTCCGTGTCCGCAGGCACGCCGGCCTGGTAGTTGTTGACGGCTCGCCGATAGCCGCTGTAATCATACGACCGATCAAAGTGCGTCAGCCGCGTGTGCGCAAAGTCGGTCGAAGCGACTCGGGTATCCGTCGGCAACAGCGCGAGCACCTTTCGGAACTCCGTCGCGCGTTCGCCGGGAACGTACAGGTTTTTCCAGCCGTATGGTGAATCATCCGACCAGAACGTTACCCCGACGGGCATGAGTGAACCTGACACTGCCGTACACGCAGCACAGAGAAATGCCAGTCGGGAAGCACTCACCGCGTTGTCGCGAGTCTGTTGATTCGATCGGATTGTACCGGGGGGCTGACGCCGTCCCGCTCGCCGACTGATGACGTTGTTCGAACGCAGGCTGGCCGCTGCCGCCCAGAACAATACCGGCAACAGCGGAGCGTGAAAATGATGAAAAGGGATCGGCGGCAATTCGGCAAGACCGGACATATCGGTCGTGGCGGAAATATTTCCCAGCTGGATCAGACTTAACATACCAAATGTGGCGACGCCGGCGATCAGATACATCGGTCGCCGCAGGGGATTCAGGCCCAGCGGTACAGTCAGGACAAGCACATAGAAAAGTGTTCTGAGACTGAAAAGCTGCGAAAGTATCTTTCCGGGCGAATGCAGAGCCGTGCGAAACAGATCGCCAGGACTGTTTCCAAGATCCCCAAAGTAGCGGCTGTAATGGACCGCCTCGCCACCGCGAAACGCAGGAATCACCACGAGCACTGCGAGCAGCACCCAGGCAGCGGAAAACACCAGCACTCCCACTGACCAGCGCGCAAAGCGTTTCGAATCATTCGGCGATGTGATCTCGGATTGCTGCTGTCCCACCAGAAACAAGACAGCTCCGACCGATCCGACAACCAGCGCAAAATCCTCCTGAGTCGTCAGCGCGACCAGGAAACATACGGTTGACGAAATTAAGCGGCGGCGTTCGGCGAAATCGATTCCCCAAAACAGAAACGGAAGTCCGTAACAGCTGGGGCGCAGGGTCTTCAGGTCGATCGCAATATCCAGAAAGTGCATAGGAAAAAACAGCAGCCACGCCAACGCCAGCCACATGGCGGCTCGCGAACTTCCGGAATGTCGCTTTGTCATCGAGAATATCGGCACGACGCAAATCATCAGCGAACACGATGCCACCAGTTCCATCATCAGATACGATGGCCAGATTCTGTGGAGCGGAAGCAGAAACAGGTGGATCACCTGAATGTGTTCGCCCGGAAACAGCCCCTGATCCAGATAGCTGCGAAACCCTTTGCCGTGCCAGACGTTCCAAAGATGTTCTTCGTACATGGCCGAATCTCCATGTGGCACCAGCAGACCGGCATAGAGCCGTTCGTTCATCCAAAACGACATGGCTTCCCAGCAAGCTGCCGCCAGCAGCACGACCATCAATTCCTTCTGACCTCGCGGCGTGCTTCCATTGCTGTTCTGGATGTGCGACGTTGCTGCAGCCGCAGTTGCAATCGAACTGCAAAATCCGTTAAGTGACAAAGCACATACCAGAGCTGTCAAAAGCGGTGTTGTGAATATCAGAAAACGCAACAGCGCGGGGTTGCTCGTCGATGTGGCAAGCAACCACGCGACAATCCAGATCGCCGCAAGCAACCATGGCCGTGAAACTCCTCTGATCGCTGTCAGAAATACAGGCAGGACTCGTTGCCCCGAATCCCTATTGCTATGATTCTTCGCACGCAACTGAGTCCAGATGAGTGAGGCTGTTGCGGCCAGCATCAGCACAGCCGTCAGTCGCACCGCTACGGACAACCACGAAAGTTCAATCTGCGCTGCATCGGCGAGTCGAAAATCTGCTATTCCCCCGAATGCTCGCACGACGCCCTGACCGATGTCACGTGGCCAGAATCCGTCGCTCAGTCGAGGTTCCGTCAGGACAATCCAGATCATGCTCGACATCAGCACGCAGCCGAAGACGGCACTCAAAACAGTTGGCCATAACGTTGAACGGTGGCTACCCACAAGGTTCCTGACAGCTAATTAGTGCTGAATGGAAAGAAAGACGCGGAGCTCTCAGGAATACAGATACGCATGATTCGGCAGGTTTTGAGGCATAAACCACCGCAAATCGTAGAATTACCCAGTTTAGTCTCACCAGCCTCCCTAAAGCCCCGACTCCGCACAATGACATATTGACCCAGTTTTCAAGAACGATGACTCTACACGGCGAAACGAGTTGCGTCGCGTTCCGGGCTGAGGCTGCGCGGTTGCTTTTTCGTTTTTCCTGTCTCTCGTTCTTCTGATTCGATCCAGATTCCCATCCTATGTCGTCCACTCGCTATTTCGTTTTGCGAGTTCGGCCTGTGCTGCTTCTTTGCGGCCTGCTGCTGACGGCTGGCGGCTGCGCGACGACGGAATTTGTCCAATTGCGTGAGCGGCCGCACAATCCGCTGGCAGACCGTATGAATACGACCGCTTTCGGCGTGGTGAAGTATTCGCAGCGCACTGATCTGTTTCTTCGTCAAACCGGATACGTTGGTAATGCGAATTTGAAAGGCATGATTCTGCACACTCAGGGACAGTTCAGCACCGAACATTTTCACTAAGCGGCTCATGCCCTGGCGGAACTTATGTACCTTGGAGGCGAAGCTGCAAAACTCCACGATGTGCAGCTGGCATCGGAGTTGTATTATGATTCTGCTGAGTCAGCATGGAGATACTTTGCCACGCCGGACACCGGCGGTCGGCATCCGGATCCGATTGCCCCTCAGAATCGCGGCACTGCCGAAGTTTACAACGCCAGTTCAGAGCAGCTGTTGCGGATTGCCCGGACCGCCGGAAAAGTGCAGCTGGGGCAATCGATTTTCATGCCGATTTCTCAGAGACAATTGACTTTCGAGATTCCATTCTCGTCGCGACTGTTGACGCACGATCAAATGGGAGACTTCGAGTTTGTTTCCGACTACCAACTCAAGAATCTTCGCAGCCGCAATACGTTTGCAGGACTTGGCGTGCCGATTATTGCGATTCGCAAACAGTCAGAACATCCTGAATCGGTTGAAAAATACTACACGAAGGGGATGAGTTTTGCTGCCACGCTTGTGCTGCGATTCGACGAAGGATCTTCGTCAGGTGCACGCCTCCAGATCTTCGATCCTCGCGAATCCGATGGCATGCTGGTCGGCGATACGATGATGCCACTGGAGACAGATGTCAGTACCCCACTGGCCCGTTATCTGAGCAATAAAGATATCAGTCTGCTCGACACATGGGGCTATCTGCGTCCGGATCGAGCGGACAAAGTTTCGGGTCTGTACATGGTACAGCCCTACGATCCGAACCGCATCCCGGTCCTGATGGTGCATGGCGTCTGGTCCAGTCCGATGACATGGATGGAAATGTTCAACGACCTGCAGGCCGACCCTGAAATCCGTCGCAAGTACCAGTTCTGGTTCTATTTGTACCCGACCGGTGAGCCGATTGCGTTTTCCGCCGCCAAACTCCGGGACAAATTGCAGCAGGTGCGGCGCGAGTGCGATCCATATCACCGCGACGAACGACTGGATGAAATGGTGGTTGTCGGGCACAGCATGGGCGGACTGATCTCGCAGATGCTCACCATCAACAGCGGTGACAAGTTGTGGAGTTCCGTGAGTAGCAAACCTGTCGATGCCCTGAAGGCAAATGTTGAAGTGAAGGCGGAAATTCGTCGGGTGTTCTTCTTTGAATCCAATCCGTCGGTAGATCGCATCGTTACAATTGCCAGCCCCTACTACGGCAGTTCTATCTCAAATCGCTTTACGCAGTTGTTGAGTGGTTCGCTCGTCTGGCTTCCGGCACAGACCTACCAGCTGAGTCGGGTGATATTTGAGCAGGATGACAAAAGCTGGTGGGAAAGTTTCTCAGCCCCGCGGACCAGTATGGATTCGCTCACAAGTAAATCGGGTGTGCTGAGGCTGATCCGGGAGACGCAGGTTCCAGACGACGTCAAACATCACAACATCGTCGGGATCAAGCGAGGAACGTCTCAGGCGAACTGGACCGATGGCGTTGTCGCCTATCGCAGCGCTCACTGCGAAAGCGTATCCAGCGAAAAAATTGTCAGAGCCAGCCACAGTGAAGTCCATCGCCACCCGGACGCCGTCGCCGAAGTTCGTCGTATCCTCCTGGAGCATCTCCGCGAAACCGAGGAACGCCGTTTCCCGGTGGTCCCGGTCAAACAGACTGTAGAGACCCCGTCCGCATCTCAAGTGTACGATCCTCGCATGGCCCCGTAATGTGCAGACACAAACGACCGTCCACGCCTGTCATAATCACACCGGTCCATGCTGATGTACTGAACGAAAACGTCCAGCGAGAACACCGTTTACACTCTTGAATTCACTGATCGTCACGCCTTTCTTCATCCCAGCGTGACAGGCGGCAAGGTCGCTGTTGATCTGGAAGTCGCGGCAGGCCTGGGGACGGAATTCGTAATGCAGGCAGCGGTCGGTGGCAGTCCGGCCAGACGCACGGGAGAAGTTCAAACTGCTGATCAGCCACAATTCGTTCCTGCACGGGTCAGTTCGCGGTACATTCCATGCGGCTTCCTCACCCGGCTGAAATGGGGGAATTGGAGTCCGACGACAGCAGGCAGAGCAGTGATCACACGATTCGATGATCGTCAGTGTTGTCGTCATCGCCACGACTCCGTCACTCGGCGTTCTGCGGAAATCCTTGAGGCGACTGCCATCAGTTCGTGAAGCTGTAGTCTGTCAGCGGCACCGTAACCCGAAATCTCCCCATCACGGATGTTGCCGAAATCCAGCGCAGTGTTATTGTTCGTTGATGAATCTGTTGCCACGCTGCGCACAGCCGTGTGAATCTGATCGCATCCTGATTCACCCACAACGGCAGCCAGATTGCGGGCTCGCACGCCACCACCGATGACATATTCGATTTGCCTGCCGTACGCGTCGAGCAGACTTCGAATCTTTTGACATCCGTCGATCGCGGCGACGCATCCTCCACTGGTCAGAATACGATTGAAGCCGCAGTCGATCAACTGCTGACTGGCCAGTTGCAAATCTGGTGTCGCATCGAATGCCTTATGGCAGACGAGTTCGATCCGATCGACCAGCAATTCTGCGGAGAGCTGCACGTCGTTGATACCTCCAGTACAAAGTTCAACAAGCAGCGGGGAGTTCAGCAGCGGGGAATTCATGCGAAGTAAATCTTTTGAACTTTTTCTCAATCACAGCATAAATTCGGCATTGTCACCTTGAACAACACCGCCATCATAACAAACTACCACTGTGTTTCCCTCGCGATGAATCATCGTGTCAAACGTTTTGCCTGTATCGCCCGTTTTTTCAAAGCCGCTCTCGCCCGATTTGGTGAGTCCACTCATGACTGTTTCACTCCAGGGATCTTTTCTCATCTCCGCTCATCACCTGCGCGATCCGAATTTTTATCGCAGCGTTGTGTTGCTGCTCGAACACAGCTCAGAAAGCGCAATGGGGCTCATTGTGAATCGTCCGACAAGCACTACGATCGGAACAGCACTGGCGCAGCATGACCCGGTCAATGGGCCCGACTCTCCGGTTTTTTGCGGCGGACCTGTTGAACAGAACGCACTCTTCGTCCTGCACAACTGTGTGACACTTGGAAAGCAGGATCAGGAGGTTTCTCCAGGACTGTTTCTCGCAGGCAGTGAAACTTCGTTTGACAAAGTCGTGCGGAAGAAAGCACCGCCGAACGTGAACGTTCAGTTTCGACTGATCAGCGGCTACTCCGGCTGGAGCGCAGGACAACTGGAAAGTGAAATGGCACGCGGCGACTGGAATGTCCTGCCGGCAACCGGCAGTCTGCTGCTTGAGGAAGATCCTTACGGCCTGTGGGAAGTCTGCATGCGACGGCTGCATCGCATGACTCGCGTTCTCCCGCACGACGTTCGCAATCCGGAATGGAACTGACGTTGAGTGCATTGCCATCACGCCCTTTCAGGGCTTCCACGTTCGATTTTTGCCCTTTCCAAGGGCAACGCCAGGCATTGCCCTGGGCTTTCACATATTGTGCCTTTGGCACAGAACGCTTTGTGAGCAATTGGCGCAGAGTGAATTCAGGAGCAACTCCAACTTCAATTGCGGGACGCTCGGTGAACAACCTTCTCGCCCGATAGACGGGAACAGAATCGGTCTTTTCGGATCACTCAGATTCCCTGCTTTTGCGCAGCCAAAAGTCCGGCATACTGCCCACAGACTCAACCCAGATTCTTAGTCCTGGCGACGCTCTAGTCTTCCGCCACGGGATCGTCGGGTTTAGTAAAGAATCGATACATCGGTGGGGGAGTGTTGCCGCCGCCGCCATTCTTTCTGTCTCGTTTCGCCCGCTTGTCGTCGGCTCGTTGTTTCTTCTCTTGTTCTCGTTGACGCTTGGCGTAGGTGTTCTGATTCTTTGCGATCGGAGGCTCCGAATGAAATTCAGGGGCTTCATTTGCGACGGAACGCAGCACCTCTTCGGTCCCGCATGAACTGCCTCAATGGCTCCTGATTCAACAGTGTACCACAAAACAGGTCGTTTCGATACGCAAAACACATCCGGCAGAGGAATGCGGTGCGATCAGGGACTTCTGTCCGAGCGCAATCGACTTCAATTCCTGGGACGGCGAGGTTCACTCCTGGATTTGACGGAGCATCATTCCGCAGGCACGGTAAGACCGCGGTGAATCACATTCCGCCGGTCTCGTCAAACGAATCGTTGATCGTCGTGCAAGCCATTTTCCGGCTAATGCGTTTCAGAAGTCCCTTCAGGACTTTTCCAGGTCCGACTTCATAAAAGTCCGTGCAGCCTTCGGTGAGCATGAGGTTGATGGAGTCTTCCCAGCGCACGGGATTGACGACCTGGCGAATGAGCAGCTGACGGATCTCCTCTGGATCCGAATGTGTCTGTGCATCGACATTGGAAACAACCGGGATTTCGGGAGTGCGGATGTCCACCTCGTTCAACACGTCAGCAAGCGCCTCATCTGCAGGCCGCATGATGTTGGTATGAAAGGCACCAGCGACCGCCAGCGGGATGGCCTTTCCGCCTGCTGCGACCGCCAGCTCCGCCGCTCGTTCACACGCCGCATTGTCGCCGCTCACAACCAGATTTCCAGGACACAAATAGTTGGCGATTTGAATGGAACCGTGCGCGGAGGCTTCTTCACAGATTTGTTCCACGTGGGCACGGTCGAGCAGCAGAATACTCACCATGCCGGACGGTGTGGCATCGGCGGCAGCCTGCATCGCTTCACCGCGACGCTGCACCACACGCAGTCCGTCTTCGAACGACATGGCGCTCGAAAACACCAAAGCCGTATATTCACCGAGACTCAAGCCCGCCGCGAATTCGCATCCCAGGACGATTTCCGGTGAATCCGCGCGCAGCTTTTCCAGCGCGGCAAGACTGGTCACGAAAAGGGCTGGCTGACTGATGATGGTGGAGTCAAGTTCGGCAGCAGGGCCTTCGAAGCATAATCTGGCGAGGTCAAAACCAAGGATCGCCTCGGCGCGTTCGTAGAGTTCGCGCGCCTTCGGATACTGTGCTGCAATCTTGCGGCCCATGCCAACATGCTGAGCGCCCTGGCCGGGGAAGAAAAGTGCAATTTTGGACATGCTAAGGACTCTGCTGAGCCAGGAGTTCTGTAATTTGAGCGTTGATATGCCGGTTGTCGATTTCCGTAGCCATTTTCAGCGCATTGCGGATGGAACGGTGATCGCTTGAACCATGACAGATGATGCAAATCCCATCGATTCCGAGCAGCGGCGCTCCACCAGACTCCTGATAGTGGAACTGTTCTGTCACTTTAGTGAGTGCCTTCATCGCATGATCACATTCCGTCGTCAGGGACTTCATCAATGACCCGCCGACAGTCTTGAGAACAAACTCCGCCATGCCTTCGCTGACTTTCAGCACGACATTGCCAACGAAGCCTTCGCAGATGACAACATCGACGTCGCCGTGATACAGGTCTCGACCTTCGACGTTGCCAATGTAGTTTGCCTTAACTGGCGAATTGACCAGTAACGCATGCGTATCCCGATACAGATCCGTGCCTTTGCCTTCTTCACTGCCGATATTGAGCAATCCCACGCGTGGCGACTTGACGCCCAGCAACTCCCGCGCGAATACGGCACCCATCAGCCCATACTGTGCCAGATGCTCCGCGCGTGCGTCCGGGTTTGCTCCGACATCAATGATGACGCAGTAGCCCTTAACGGTCGGCATCCGCACGGCGATACCGGGACGCTTCACGCCTTTCAGGAACAAACGCGTTCGCAGTCCGGCCGCGACCACGGCCCCTGTGTTGCCGGCACTGACAACGGCATCGGCTTCTCCTGCGGCCATCAATTTCCAGCAGCGGGCGATCGAACAGTTTGGCTTTTCACGCAGCGCGACGGTGGGCTTTTCTTCCATCCCTACGACACCATCTGATTCGATGATCCGCACACTGTCGGGAAGTGAGCCAACTTTCGCAATCTCTTCTTCAAGGCGTGCACGATCGCCTACCAGCAGGATTTCGAGATTTGAATTTCGCTCGACCGCCTCGAATGCACCAACGATATTGGGGCTGGGAGCGAAATCGCCCCCCATCGCATCCAATGCGATCCGCATTCTGGTTATTCCTCGACCTCAACCAGCGTGCGTCCCTGGTAGTAGCCGCAGGTCGGGCAGATCACGTGAGTCGGCGCCATTGTGCTGCATTGAGTGCATTTGGCAAGCTGACGGGGCTTTATGGTGTTGTGACTGTTGCGCTTCCGCGAACGAGACTTTGACTGCCTTCTCTTTGGTACGGCCATGACACTTTTTCCAGACGCTATCGTTGTCCAAAACTAATCACAGAATTCATCACAAACCAAAGTCAACAAAATCCGCGCAAATCGGCTTGCTTCCAACGTGACGCAACTCGACAAATGTGCAGACGTCTGCAATGAGAATCGCGAATGTTGTCAAACTGACTGCCGCATGTCAAGAATGAGTGCCATCTTGCTGAAGGAAATCGCAGGACCGATGTTGTCGAAACCAGATGGATCCACCAGAGTTCAGCGATTGTGGCCATTCAAAGGCTGCTCATCATGGCAGATTTGAAATCTCAGATCTGAAACACTCCGCATTCGCCACCTCGACTTGACCCAATATGACAGACTACGAAAAACTGGGACAGTTCTATCTGGGAAAAGAACACGACCTGAAGACAGGTATCACGGATCCTGAAAAGTTGTTGATGTACGATTCCAGGGATCTGACGACGCATGCCGTGTGTGTCGGCATGACGGGCAGTGGAAAAACAGGATTGTGTTTGGCCTTGCTGGAAGAAGCAGCGCTCGACGGAATTCCCGCAATTTGCATCGACCCCAAGGGTGATCTTGGGAATCTGATGCTCACGTTTCCTCGCTTGCAGGCAGCTGACTTTGAGCCCTGGATTGATCCGCAGGACGCAGCCCGCGGCGGCATGACGACGACTGAATACGCAAAGAAGACCGCCGAAACCTGGCGGAAAGGGCTGGAAGAATGGGGCCAGT
>JBBJME010000257.1:0-10581 GCA_037719765.1 Planctomycetaceae bacterium | reverse complement strand
GCCATTGATGCTGAGTGAGATGCTGCATCGCATCAAGAATCTCGTTCACTGGACAATTGATCGTGATCGAGTCGTCGTTGGGATCTCGGCTGCCATCGTGTTGCTTCATAAATTGATAGAGTTGCGGATCACGGATGCTCACGCCGCAACCGGATCCTGGCGGCCGCAGCGTTTTCGGTATGGCTCGGATGAGCGCAGGCACTGCGCGAGGATCGTTCATCGCGTGCAGCACAAAACCCAGAGCGCGAAGCGTTTCATCTCGATCTGTCTGGTCAAGTTCGTTCAACAACGGCGCGAGCGCGGGTTCGCCGATATTCACGAGTTCGTGAGTTGCCTCGGCCCATTCTTCACTGCGTACGAAAACTCTGTAGTTCCGCAGCAGATAAACGAGTTCTGAAACTCGCGTAGGAATGTCTTTGCTTAGTCGATGCCGAAGGCGGACGGAGCCATCGCGAGGATTGAATGTTTCACCCTCACCAGGATCTCGGAGAACGCTGACAGTTTGCGGTGTCCGCTCGATAGGGCCGGCAAGAGAGTTCAGGAGTTGGACTGGTTCATTACTGCTGGGCGAAGAAGGAACAGAAACATCCGTGTTGTCAGTGGAAGTTTCATCTGCGGCACAGAGCATGGCGACTGGCACAACCACGGCCGTACAAATCAGCAACGCTGCTGCCAGTATCGTTGTTGAAACACGCCGCCGGTTTTGTTTTTCACTCAGTACGGCACTCAGCCGACCATGCAACGACGAATTGCGAGCCATCGCCAGCCCACACGCCTGAGTCCACTGCGATGACGTGAGTTTTGTGGCGACGTTGAGCAGATGCTCGGCGTACGCGGAAGCTCGGACGCCGCTGGAAAGAACGAGGTCGTCGCAGGCTCGTTCGCGCTCAACGTGCAGACGCCATGCGGCAAACCAGACGAGCGGGTTGAACCAGTGCAGGGCACACGCGAATTGAGCGAGCAGTTGTCCGAGAATGTCGCGACGTTTGATGTGTGCAAGTTCGTGCAAAAGGACGGATCGCAGTTGCTCATCGGACCAGTCTGTGGCGCCGACGGGCAGCATGAGTCGCGGGCGAAAGACACCCCAAACGACAGGGATCGTTTTGTCGGGATGAAGCAGCAGCGTGACATCCTGGCGGATGCTGAGCGTGGTGCAGGCAGCAGCGAAGGAGGTGAAGATTTGATCGGTAGAGGATTGTTCGTCACAGGCCTGAAAGGCTGGCGCAACCTCTGCCGGGGCCGTGTGGCCCCGGAATGGAGTGCACCGCAAAACAAAGGCCCGGAGGGCCGACACAGCGCGCGCGATACGCGGCCAAGTGTGTCGGCCTTTCAGGCCTGATGATCTTTCATTGACTGCAATCCGGTGGCTCACGCCACCGGCAAGGGATGTGTCGGCCCGCTGGGCCGGAATCGCAGGAATTCGCAGGGAGATCGCGGCACGTTCCGTCCGCCATAACAACACCTGTGCGGCGATGAGTCGAAGGATCAGACTGCAGAATCCAACAAGCCATACGGCGACGGTCGTTGCTTTCCAATTCCAAAGTGCCGGCTGTGGTTCCGCTACGGACACGGCAACTGCTTCAGGTCCGAATGATGCAACGTCAGTATCCAACGATGACGGAAAGTCCTGAATGGGAAATGACGGCAACATGGACTCGTCGGTGTCTTCGCTGCCAGTCATGTCGAACCGCTGGGAATCATGGGAGGCTTGAGAATCATCAATTTCATAGATCCCATTCTTCACATCACTCCTATTGCGATTCTCTTCTTGCAGTTCTACGACGCTGGCCCATTCCGGCAGTACTCTCCACTGAGGCAGCATGGCCGAAAGCAGCGGCACCGCCAGCATCGCGATGATCGCGACCAGCCACACAAGATATCGTGTCGCCGCAGAATCGCGTCGAAGGAAAAATACGACTCCAGTGGCAAACAGCAGCAACACGGCTCCTTTGATGGCCGAATCAATCAGCAGCAAACTGGAAACGCCACTCACCGACACCAGAATAAGCAGTGCTCGATGCATCTCAGCGTCCCTCCGTTTTTGCCTGGTCGATTAACGCAATCAGACGTTCGCGTTCGTCATTGGAAACGGTGTCTTTACGAGAATGCAGGTGAGCCGCAAGAGCCTCTTCCAGTGAACCGCCAAAAAAAGTCTCCAGCACGTTTTGAAACGCACTGCGACCCGCTTTGACCCTGGTTTCGCGAGGCAAGTAAATCACCTCACGGCCATCTTCCCGACGCTTCAGGTGCCCCTTCTCTTCAAGAATGTGCATCATTCGCCGCACTGCCATCGCCGTCGGCGGATCGGGGATCGATTCCGCAACCTGATTGACGGTTGCCTCACCGAGTACAAAGACGGCATCCATGATCTGCCGCTCTCGGCGACTGAATTCGGACGATTTGGCCATGGTCAACTCCTGCAGACACGCGAATTTAACGCCGCAAAATCTCGTAACAATCCGCGTTGCGTTAAATTATTAACGCATTCACAGGCTTCACGCAAGTGCAATTCGTTAAATGTTTAACCCAACTTCCCCAGAAGTGTAACAAAGCGCGACCGACCGAAAAAAGTTCGCCGTGTTTTGGGATCTGAAATTCGAAAACAGCCGTGTTTTGAAATCTGAAACGCGATGTAGTGAGAAGAAGATATCTGGCGGGCACAAAAACGGGCCATAAGATCCCGGCCATGTTTATCCGACAGCACTTCAAAGAAGAAAACGGACAGCGAACAGCGTACTGGGCGCTCGTCGAATCTTATCGAACCAGGCGAGGCCCTCGGCAGCGGGTTGTGGCGTGGCTTGGGAAGCTCGACGAAGCCGGGCGGCTTGGGGTCAGGCAGGCCATCGACAGCACGGACACGGCCACAGGTCTGCAGGACAAATCCACGCGCGGCCATGACCGTCAGCAGTTACTCTTCAACGATGATGAGAACACTACGAAGCCGCGATGGGAAGAAGTCAATGTCGCCGGTGTCCGCGTCGAGAACACGCGGCAGTTTGGAGGACCGTGGCTCGCGCTGCATCTGATTCGCATGCTGCAGCTCGACACGTTTTTGCAGAAGGCAATCCCGGAAGGACGTGAACAGGTTCCGTGGGACGTCAGTTCGCTCATCCTCATCATTGCGAGACTGCTCAAACCTTCCAGCGAACTTTACATCGCCGAACAATGGTATCCGAAAACTGCCTTGCCGGATCTGCTGGGTGTGCCAGCAAAACAGGTCGATGACAACCGGCTCTATCGAACTCTCGATGTGGTGCTGCCGCTTAAAGAGGCGCTGGAAATTCATCTCAAGCAGCGTGCGGGCGACCTGTTTGAACTTGAATACGACCTGTTGATGTACGACGTCACCAGCACGTTTTTCGAAGGCCGGGCCGACTTCCCTCTGGCGCAGCGCGGTTACTCGCGAGACCAACGCGGCGACTGCAAGCAGGTGTGCATTGCGCTCGTGGTTTCACGCTGCGGCATGCCGCTGGGGTACGAAGTTTTCGCGGGCAACACGGCCGATGTGACGACGGTGGAACACGTGGTGGAAACGATGGAACGCCGCTATGGCAAGAGCCAGCGCATCTGGGTGATGGACCGTGGCATGGTGAGCGAAGACAACATCAAATTTCTTCGCGACGGCGGTCGTCGCTACATCATCGGGACTCCGAAAGCGACGCTGAAGAAGTTCGAACAGGAGATTCTCAAAGACGACTGGCATGCGATCCGCGATGGTCTTGAAGTAAAGATCGTGCCGTGGCCAAAGGACGATGATGACGATGAGTCCGGCGCTGAGCCTGTCGCGGCAACGACCAATGCGAACGGTGATGCTGCTGTGTCTGAACAAGATCCGGCACCGGAGACATTCATCCTGTGTCGCAGTCGTGATCGATCGAAGAAGGAAGAAGCGATGACGCAGCGTTTCGAAACGAAGATCGAAGAGGCGCTGGTTCGTATGAAGGCTGGTTGCGAAAAAAAGAACCGCGACGTTCAGAAAGTGGAGCGGCAGATCGGTCGACTTCTTGCAAAGAACAGCCGGGCTGCAAAACTCTTCGACATCAAAGTCTCAAAGGCCGAGAGCGGTGTCGCAATTGTTGAATGGTCAAAGGTCGATGGCTCTCGCAACTGGGCCACGTTAAGCGCCGGCTGTTACCTGCTTCGCACGAACGTCTCAGGCTGGTCCGACGAAGAACTGTGGAAGGCATACATCCAGCTGACAGAAGCCGAGGCCGCGTTTCGAATTCAGAAAAGTGATCTGTCGATTCGTCCGATCTGGCATCAGAAAGAGGATCGTGTGCTGGCTCACATTTTTGTGTGCTTCATCGCTTACGTGCTGTGGAAATCGCTCGGTCAACTTTGCATAAAAGCGGGTCTCGGCAACGAGCCCCGCCGTGTGCTGGACGAACTGTCCGAGATCCATTCGATGGATGTCGTCCTGCCGACAAAATCTGGTCTGGAGATCCGCACTCGCTGCGTTTCAAAACCGACTGATCACCAACAAATCCTGCTCGATAAACTGGGCCTGAATCTGCCGACAAAAATCAATTTGAAACCAATGTAGTGAGAAAAAACACCCCAAAACTCACGAAAACACAGTGCTTTTTCAACGAGTTGGGGAAGTTGGGTTAACGCAATTTTGGTTGATGCAATGCACGAGCTTTACGCAGGATCCACGGCAAATTCTCCAGATCCTTCGGAAGCGGCAGGCAGTTGTGCCTTTCAATTTTTTGGTGCCTCCGCTCCGACTCCGGCACGTGTGTCCGGCGAAAGTAACGTTCCTTTCCACTCTCCGGAAGGAGCGTTCACGATCTCCAGCCCTGCCTGCAGTGTCATGACGGGATCCCTGCGGATGTCGGAAGCGATCGTTGCTCCGACGGGCGCGTTGCTGGCGTCACTGGTATCCGCGGCGTACATTCTGAAAAACACCACTTCCTGCGGTTGCAGAGTCACATCGAGTCCAATCGGCTCCCCGCTGGTCATGCGCGCCACTACGCCCCGACGCCTGACGTCAATCCAGCTTCGTTCAGACGCTTCCGCATCTGTCCACAGACGCACCGGAGTGTCGGAAATATTTTGCACCACCGCATGAAACTCAGACACTTCACCCATAGTCGGCTCGTCCAGCGTGGGCGGCCATGCCAAAGCCATGCGCAGGCCGTTCACTGGCTGGCCCCACTCCAGCATGGATTCGGTGGCAGGCTGCAGCTTTGCGCCCTTCACCGGCTCCGCAGCCGGATGATCCTCCGCGGCCGGATGAGGGTCTGTGGCCGATGAACTTTGTTTCGGCAGGAGTTCAAATGTCAGACTCGGTGCGTCCGGCCCGTCCAGTGCCGCGCGCAGAGCTTCTCTGATCGGTGTCGGCACAGTGTCGGGGCCTTCAATCCCGTCAAATACCGTTTCCTGCACCTGATCTCGGTCTGAGAAGTCGATCCGGCGAATGATGTCTTTCTCAATAATCCACAGAAGGTCCGAGTGTCGCACCCATGCGCCAGCCCATGTGAGACGACCGCCTGGCAGCTTGAGTGCGTGGCGTGCATCGGGCAATGTGAAGGCAATGGATCCTTCAAGCCCCTCGTCTTTTCTCGTGACAACGAAGGTCGCATTTGTGCCGAGCGTGTATTCTCCTGGACCAATCGTGGTGCGGGGCTTTTTCGCGGCATCGAGGTCAGCGGGAAGGACACGGAATTTCGTTTCCCCGGCCTGAAGCATGCCCACCCAGGGTTCAACACCGGGGCGATTGGTGAGCAACGTCATCAGCGCGGCCTGTGTGTCGGACGATTGATCGCGCGCAAATTGAGTCAACTCCTCGGACGTTGGGTCGGCACCGAAGAGTTGCTGGACCACGCGATACAGGATCTGCTCGCGATCTCTGGCTCCAGGTGGCAGAGGGAGTTCTCGCTGCACCCTGTCCCTGATAATGGATTGCCACAGATCAGGGGCCTCTTCTGAGGTGGTTACCTCGACTGGGCTGGTACGTCCTTTCAACGTCATCATGGCCCTGGCACAAACGTCACTTCGTCGTCAACCTTTGCTGCAATCCACTCATAAATGCGTCTGCCCTGCCAATCGTAATCCCGGTCTTGTATGCCCAAGCCGACTTCAGGAGCCTGCAACTCAAAGTACTCGCCGGGTGCCAGCCTCAGGATCATCGCCGGACTGGACGTGCTCCAGAACAGCGAATCAACCTTGATGTTCGCTCCCGTCGCGTCACGAGCCTGATCCGCGCCCTTTTGCCACGATCGCGTGATGATCACCACGGGCACTTTCCCCGAATTGTGGATCAGGACGCGGGAGGTAAGAACTGTGCCGATTCGGTATTCCTCCGCACGCGGCTCCAGGAGCAATGCGGCACGCAAGCCGTTCGGGGCTGGCGGTCCCCAGGGAGCGTCGCTGAACTCTGCGGGCAGCGGCTGGCCACGCTCGATCGTTTGTTCCTTCAAATCCTGCATGTTGAACCAGCAGGGGCCTTCGCTGACGGCGCAAACTTCATCCAGCAACTCGCTCGCGTCAGCAAGGGACCAATCATGGCTAGCATCGAATCTCGCTATCAGCGGCGCAAACTGCTCAGCATAGGGATTGCCTGAGCCGCCGCCTGTGTCCGCCGCGGCAAACTCCCGCACCTTCGCTCCCAGCCGACCGATGAGTGCTCCGGGCACTTTCAAATTCGTCCGCACATTCTCCTGCCATACTTTGAAAAGTGCTCGCGCATCCCGGGGTCCAGGCTCCCAACCCGCCGCAGCGGCACCGTTCGTCTCGCCTGTGATCAGGTTGCCTGTCCACGCACCATCCGGGGCTTTTTCGATGGTCATCGCCCCAATCAGCGTTTCAGAGGTGTTTCCAAGCACCGTCCCGACAAACTTTGTCCCGTCGAGTCTGTTCGACGATTTCGCAGCAGGTTCGACCATGAGTACGTAAGTAATTTGACCCGGCTTGAGCACCACATCGATGGGCATCGGCTGTTCAATCCTGGTCGTCGCCTGCGTCAGGCCACGGCCTCTGATTTCAATGGATCGCGGGTTCGGGGCTGCTGCGGACGCATGCAGATGAATCGCCGCGTCCGAATCGTTCTGCACCGCCAGATAGAGATCAAGTCTCTCGCCTTCTTCTTTCGATTCAGGGGCCGCAGCGCGAATGCTTAGAGCCGCCCGCAGGCCATTCACTGTCTCGCCCCACTGCAACCTCGATTCGAGGATGAACTTGCGCAAGGCATCTCTTTCTGGACTCCGCGAATCCGTTTTCTGAATAACACCCTCGACCGCTCCGTCCAGAATCATCTGGATGGGAAGTGCCGAAATGTCGGCCACTGCATCGAGCATAAAAACCGCTTCCTCCGGCGGAATACGTCCACTCGCAGTGTTCAGCAGTGGCGAGAGCATCACCTGTAGCTCGTGCGACTGTTTCTGGTCTGTATTGTTCTTCAGGAACTGCTTCACGCTGACTCCGAGTTGTTCAGGAAGCGCGGCTGGAATGGTGCCATCGCCATTCGCGTGTTCCTGCCACTGTTTGAAGAGCGGACGTGCTGCTTCGCTCTTTGGCAGCAGCCGCGCATTGCGACCAATCAACCGCTTGAGCACGAGATTTTTCACAGCCGGGTATCCGGGGGCAGTGAGTCGCGGGTTGGGGATAATCTCAAGCCGCAGAGTGTCGGCCACGCCAGGCGACAACCGGCCCTGCGTGGCCTCGAATTCCGCGCCTTTGCGAAATACAAGCTTTGCGGCGCTGCCATCCGGCTCCATCACAACCGACATTTGCGCGCCGATGTTCGAGCTTTTCCGCAACACCTGCCACTGCACCTCCTGGTGTTCCGAATACCATAAGAATCGCAATTCGACCTGCACGCCATCCTGTTTGCCTCCCCAAACCCCTTCAAGTGCGGCTGGGTCAAGCTTTGTCCCGTCATTCGGGTGATTCGTTTCTCTCGGCTTCGAGGAGTCTGGTTCTTCCTGCTGTTCATCGTCGGTCTCGATAGTGCTGGATGCGGACTCTGAATTGTCTGCAGGCACCTGATCCGCCGCACGCAGCATGTCAATCGGCACAAAGATTCCAGCGATGATTGCCAGAGCGATCGTGGTCAACGCTGCGGAAATGCTGCGACGGTTGAGATGCCCCTTTTCCTCGAGGATGTGCATCATTCTGCGGACCGCCATCGCAGTGGGCGGATCGGGGTTGACTTCAACGACCGGATTGACGGTCGCCGCTCCCAGTACAAAAACAGTATTCATAATCTGCTGCTCGCGGCGGCTGAATTCGAAAGACTTCGACATGGTTCACTCCTGCAGACACGCGAATTTGAAGCCGCAAAATCTCGTGACAATCCGCGATGCGTCAAATTATTAATGCCGTGATTACGTCACACAAGTCTAAATCGTTAATTTTTTAACCCGAACTTGAACCGCACTAACTTGAGCTTCGCTCGGTAAAAGACTGTGATTTTATCAAAAAACGGCTGTTATTAAATTACATTTGTAGCCAGAAAATATCCGGATTTTCCTGGACTTTGTTTTTCCGGCCGCTACAAATCCGCCATGAGCAAGCCAAACAAACGCCCAGTGCATGTCGCGGAAATCAAAAAGACGTACAAAGGCAAGGTGCATGTTTCGACGTACCTCCGCAGGACCTTTCGTCAGGATGGCAAGGTCATGCATGAGACCGTCGCCAATATCTCAGACTTGCCGGACGATCTGCTCGCCGTCATCAAAAATCGACTTGCCACTGGACAACCGCTCGTCGGTGACGGAGGCACGATGACGATTGAGCGAAGCCTGCCGCATGGGAATGTCGCGGCAGTGCTCGGCACCATGCGGAACATCGGCCTCGATCAGTTCATCGCCGCACGGCCCTGTCGCGAGCGAAGCCTTGTCATGGCCATGATTGCCGATCGGATCATTTCGCCAGGGTCAAAACTCAGTTGTTCGACAGGCATGCATCCGGACACGGCGCAGAACACGCTCGCGCAGGAACTGCAGCTTGGCGAAGTCGATGTGCATGAACTTTACAACGCCATGGACTGGGTACTGGAACGACAGACACGCATCGAAAACAAGCTCGCGAAGACACATCTCAAAGATGGTACTCTGATCCTGTTCGATGTGTCGTCAAGTTTCTACACGGGGAAGAAATCGAATCTCATCACGCACGGTTACAGTCGCGATCATCGCAGTGACCGACCGCAGATTGTGTACGGATTGTTGTGTGACCCGGAAGGTCGCCCAATCGCCGTCGAAGTCTTCCCTGGCAATACGGCAGACCCGAAAGCATTTACCAGCATCGTGGCGCAGGTTCGCAAGCGATTCGGTATCACGAACCTGGTGTTCGTGGGAGATCGCGGGATGATCACGTCGAAGCGAATCAACGAGGATCTGCGAGACGTGGAAGGGCTCGAATGGATTTCGGCGTTGCGTTCGGATGGCATTCGGTCTCTTGTCGATGCGGGCAAAATCAGCCGTTCTCTGTTGGACGAAAAGGATCTGGCGGAGGCCACTGACGAAGACAATTTCCCAGGCGAACGACTGATCGTGTGTCGGAATCCGCTGCTGGCCGACGAACGGGCTTGCAAGCGTGAAGAGCTGCTCAGGGCGACGGAGAAGGATCTCGATAAAATCGTCGCGGCCACGCAGCGGAAACGCAAGCCGCTGCATGGCGAGGATGCGATCGGCATCGCTGTGGGCCAGGTGATCGGCGATCACAAAATGAAGAAGCATTTTGATCTGACAATCACCGAAAACAGTTTCACCTACGCGCGTCGTGCGGACAATATCGAAGCGGAGGCCGCGCTGAATGGGCTGTACGTGATTCGTACGTGCGTCAACAAGGAGCGGATGGAGTCGGAACGTGTGGTGCTGAATTACAAAGGTCTGGCGAAGGTCGAGCGTGCATTTCGAAGTGTGAAGTCGATTGATCTGCACATTCGTCCGATTCGCCACTGGAACGATGATCGCATTCGAGCGCATGTATTCCTGTGCATGCTGGCGTATTACGTCGAATGGCACATGCGTGATGCGCTGCGTGAATTGATCTTCGATGATGATGATATTGCCGGCGCTCAGGCGACGCGAAAGTCTGTGGTGGCTCCGGCCGAACGGTCAAAGTCCGCGAAGGAAAAGGACGCGACACGCCGAACTCCGGAAGACCTTCCGGTGCAGAGCTTCCAGGATCTGCTGAAGGACATGGCGACGCTGGCTCGCAACAGTATTCGTTTCGAGTCCAGCGAGTCGGAGCTCCATCAACTGACGGAGTCTACAACTCTTCAACGCCGCGTCTTCGAACTGCTTGCCAACCGTGCGTAGCCAGACTCCGTATTTTCTTTTTCAGGACCAATGACACCGTTTCACTGAAAAACACTGACTCCCGATGCGGGAATTTGTTTCAATGGCGGTTCAAGTTCGGGTTAAAAATGGGACATTGTGAATGCTGTTCGGCGCGCTCCGTGCTGAGGTGCTCGAAATTGTAGATTCTTCCAGGGAGCGGTGTCGAACGTGATTGTAGACGAGCTGCTCGTTCGACCGTTGGTCGTTGCCGCAGAGAAATCGGCGCAGCCTGAAGCTAAGCGAACGAGACGACGCAACGCCCCGCGAATCAGACAGTCTGTTTTTCGAGCCT
>JBBJME010000067.1:0-30020 GCA_037719765.1 Planctomycetaceae bacterium | reverse complement strand
CTTCAATGGCGGTGACGCGCTGATCCATTTTGGACTCATCATGGCTTCGAAGGCGACCATCCCGCGTTGATTGCTGTTCCGACAGACAATCGGATACAGTCAAGGTTGCCGCGACAAAAAGCCACATCAGCACTGGAGACGCAACATGACCATACAAATTCAGCGAATTCTGCTGCCGACTGATTTCAGCCACTATTCCGCCGCCGCCACGAAATACGCCTGTGAACTGGCAACGAGGTTCAATTCTGAACTCCATGTCCTGCACACGCTGGAACACCATCTCTCATCGACCCCCACTTTCGGATTTGGCCTCGACCTGCCGACATTTGTCAACGAGTCGAAAGCTGCTGCGGAAAAGAAACTGGCCGGTCTGATCGGCTCCGGATGGTCGGCCGGTCGAACGGTGATCCAATCCGTGTCAGAGGGATCACCCAAAGTTGAAATCGTCCGCTATGCCCGCGAGGCGAATATCGACTTAATCATCCTGTCCACGCACGGCAGGACGGGTCTGTCGCACGTCATGCTGGGCAGTGTCGCTGAAAGTGTGGTGCGGACGGCACCTTGCCCCGTACTCACAGTGCGGCCGGAAGGGCATCAGTTCGTGATGCCATAACTCCTTGTGTGCTCGCATGGTCGCGATCACGAAATACTCACGTTCCGCTACAGCGACGGCGACTTCCGCCTGACCGACGCGGAGCGCCGCTGGATCCACCCCGATCTCTGTGTCTTGTCGCCAGCGTTGCGCGGCCCATCCCAACCGAACGCTCAACTTCCAGGCTGATCGATGCGCGGCTGTGGAGTCCAAATGACAATTCAGAAATCCCCCGTAATTTCCCTTGCAAACACCGGAATCTGTGATTGGCACGCAAGATGCTGCGCTGGAGACATGGACCGTGCACAGCACAACAAAAAAGGAAAAACACATGAACGGGCCGATGGGATCTACTACATCTCAGGATATTCAACATCTCGCCGAACTGATCAAGGGCATCCGGATTGCCATGATCACCACAGTTTGTAAGGACGGTTCACTCCGAAGTCGGCCCATGGCGACGCAGGAACCGGATTTTGATGGCACGCTCTGGTTTTTTACAAGTGCGGACTCAGCAAAGGCTGGAGAGGTTGAAGAGGAAGGACAAGTGAACGTCACCTATGAAGACTCAGACGCAAGCATTTACGTTTCCATTTCTGGCCGTGCCACCTTGGTACTTGATCGACAAAAGATCGAAGAGCTATGGAATCAAGACGTAGCGCCATGGTTTCCCGGTGGCGTACATGATCCGCAGTTGGCACTTCTGCGGGTTGATGCGGACAAGTGGGAATACTGGGACTGTCAGTCTGGCGTCATGGTTCAACGAAGTGGCCAGTTGAAGGAAACTGCCACCGAGGCCGTGCACCAGCAGCGGAATCAGCAGGGATCGGATCTCGCCGGTGTGTGGGTGTCTCAAGACGTCGGCACGGCGAAGAATCGGAATGAAATTCCGTAAGTCTTCATGATTAGCAAGCAGCAGGCTTTTGAACTGATTCGCTCTGTGGATGGCGAATCCCTGGCGTAAACAAAGAAGGACCAAAACCCGTCATGGCAAGAGCTCGAATTGTCCCGTCATGGCAGAACGCAATCGTCATCCTTTCCGGTACGGTCGTGAGCTGCATCATTGTTGTTGGTCTGCAATGGGGTCGACCCGTTCTTGTTCCCATCGCGTTGGCTATTCTGCTCACCTTTCTGTTGAACCCAATCGTCAAGCAGCTGCAGCTGCGGGGACTTGGTCGCATGCCAGCGGTCATGCTGGGTGTCTCTGCGGCTGGCTTGGCGATGCTGTTGGTTGGAGGGCTGGTCGCGAGACAGTTTACGATTCTTGTGGCAGAACTGCCTCAGAATACCGCCAACATCACGGCCAAGATCAAGACGCTTCGACAATTTGGTTCGGGTCCTATGGCGGCGCAGTTCGAAAAGATGGCCGCGGAAATCAGCGAGGCGACAAACTTGCCCTCTGTGGAACAAACGCGCCACGAAGGCGAAACGCACGATTCGCCTCTACTGGAAAAGGCCGTTACTTCCGGACCAGCCGTTGTACAAACGGAATCGATACCCTGGCTGGGACTGACTGGCTATCTCAGCTCTGCGTTAGAGGTTCTGGCGACACTCGCTTTTTCCCTGATCCTGCTGGTGGTGTTTCTTATTGCTCGCGATGACCTTCGTGATCGCGTGGTGGTACTTGCTGGACGAGCCCGAGTTGCGGTGACGAGTAAAGCTCTTGAGGATGTAACGGAACGAATCAGTCGCTATCTCCTGATGGTGGCGGTGTTGAACGGAGGCTTCGGCATCATGCTGGGTCTGGGACTCTTTGCGTTGCAGATTCCCTATGCGTTCCTGTGGGGATTTCTCGCTGGTTCATTGCGATTCATTCCGTACATTGGCCCCTGGATTGGCGCCATCGGCCCGATCGGACTCGCATTGGCCACATCGAAGGGCTGGTTTGAGCCCTTGGCGGTGTTTGGGTTTGTGCTGGTTCTGGAACTGGTCAGCAACAATATCATTGAACCGTTGGTCTTTGGCCGGAGCACCGGAGTTTCCTCGACGGCTCTTATCATTTCCGCGGCGCTGTGGATGTACCTGTGGGGACCCATCGGACTGGTTTTGTCAGCGCCGATTGCTGTCTGTCTCATGGTCGTGGGAAAAAACATCCCGCAACTTGCGTTTCTGAACCTGCTGTTGGGGAGCGAACCAGCGCTGCGTACTGATAAGGGAATTTACCAGCGATTCATGCTGCGTGATGAACTGGAAGCGACCAGACTTCTTCTGCTGCGACTAAAAGATTTACCGGCGGAAAAGGTGTTTGATGAAATGCTGATACCAACACTGAATTATGCCCGGCGTGACTTGCTGCGGACGCAGTTAACGGAAGAGGATCACAAATTAGTTCTCGATGGCATTCAGACCTCTCTTGGCCACACCGGTAAGTTTCTTCAGTCGTCGGCTCAACGCAAAAACGATGAGCTGGAATTGGCGATGGCTGAACGGGACGCCCCGGCACCTGTCGCGGTCAAGCGTGTGAAGTTACTCATTTGCCCAGGCGCAGACGCATCAGATGCCGTGGCGCTGACAATGCTGCGGCAGTCACTCAGTGCAGATCAATGGGATATCGAACAGACATCCGTTGAAACACTCTCTTCAGAACTGGTCGCGCGCATCGCATTGGATCCGCCCGCCATTATGTGCATCGCTGCGCTCCCGCCACGCGGTCTGGCACATGCCCGTTACCTGTGCAAACGGCTGCGTGACAGTTCGCCCGAACTCCAGATTATCGTTGGTCGCTGGGGCCAAAAACGCAATGGCAAGCTGGAACGTGAACAACTGGAACAGGCTGGGGCCAACTTCGTCACGACATCGTTGGCAGAAACGACGCACCTGCTGATGTCTCGCTTACCGTTGCTCCACCGAGATGGATCCATCGCGACGCCACTCACTTCGGTCGAACCGATCCCGGTTCTCATTTCTGCGGGCAACCCGTTCTTAACAAACCCGGTTCTGATGCAGCCGTCCGAATGACATGATCGTGATATCATCGTGTTGTGTGTAACCTGCCATGAACGCCTTCACATCCATCAGGATTGCGCGACCGATCGCTTCCGGATCCGCCGACTCGGCGCGAACGACTTTACGGAATCGCTCAGACCCGTAAAAATCTTCTTTGGACGACATCGCATCATCAACGCCGTCGGTGCGGAGGATGATACTCGTTCCGGCGGCAAGTTGAATCGTCGAAGTTGGAAACGGGCAGTTCTTGTCGATGCCGAGCGGCAAACCAGAGTCCTCCGTTCCGAGGTTGGAGAGCACACCGTGCGGGCTGCGTATTTCTGGCGGCATGTGTCCGGCATTGGCAAACGTAAATACGTGGGTCTTCGGATCAATGACGCCAAGCAGATAGGTCACGAATCGTCCATCGATCATGTTGTTGCACATCAGACTGTTGATCTGACACATTGCCAGCCCGACGTCGTCGGTGAAATTCATGGTATTGCGAACAATTCCGGACAGTCGCGACATGATCAGGGCCGCGGGAACTCCTTTGCCTGCAACATCGCCAAATGAAACACAGATTTTCCCATCGGGCATCTCAAAGCAGTCAAAGTAATCTCCGCCGACGGCTGCTGCGGCATCGTAGGAGCCATAGAACTGGTATCCCGCAGGCTGCGGAAGGATTTCAGGGATCAGTGCTCGCTGCACCTGAGCCGAGATCTTCATCTCTTCATCCTGTTTCAGTTTCTGCATATACATTGTAAGTAATCGCGCGTTTTCAAACGCGTGCGATGCCTGACTGGCGACGGCCAGAAGCAACTGCAGGTCTTCCTGACAGAATCGTTGTCGTGGATCCTGCGAATCCAGATGGATGATTCCGAAGGCTTTGCCATCCACACCCAGCATGGGAGCACACATGGTCGATTGAATCGCCTGACCCATGATGGAATCGCTGCCTGACATGCGTGGATCGATCGATGTGTTCGCCGAAAGAATTGCAGAATTCGTCTTGAGGACATTATCAAGAATGACTCGACTGATCCTCACCGACGCCGAATCATCCGTATTGCGATGCCGTTGAGCGACGGGGACTGGAATATTACTGTCTTTCTGCAGCAGCATGATGGCGCCCCTGTCGGTCTGAAAAAAGATGTCAAACAGCGTGTCGAGGACAAGTGGACAGATTGCCCGCAAATCAACGTTACCTGCCAGTGCTTCGTTAATCTTCAGAATTCCAGCGAGCTTCTCTTCCGGGCGAACAGACAGCTGGCCATAGCCGCTGCTCGATGCCGATCCCTCAACGCTGCTGTCGCTGTCATCACTTATTTCAATTTCCGCCGTAGTAATCTTTTGGGGTGGGGGCAGAAATTTCGCCGCACTTTCAAACACCAGTTTGTTGGACCCGATTCTGATGTCATCCTGATGTCTCAGAATGACGGGTGTCTCTGGCAGCAACTTTTTCCCGTTAACGTTCGTCCCTCCGGTACTGTTCATGTCCTCCAGCTGCCACGCACCCTCACACCTGAAGATGCGGGCATGTCTGCGGGACACATGGTCCTGCTCCAGGCGAATATCCGCGTCGGCATGGCGCCCAATGGAGATGTCAGTTTCCCCGAGCTGAAACCGGATCGTCTGTCCTCCGCGAAGAAAAACAATGCTTGCCATGTCCTGCCGCCCGCGATCCAGTCGAAACTGTGAGATTTTGTGAGGCTGTAATTTCGTAACCTGCCGGAGAAAGTATATCTACTGAACCAGAGTACTACTATACGACGGGCGGATATCCCTTAAGGCATTTTGCTTTTAACCTCGATGCCCGGTCTACAGCTGTAATTCGTGATTTGCCGGATGAGTTCGGTCCATCCACGGATTGATCTCGTATTCGATTCCAAAATAATCGGGTCGGCACATCAGAATACGAGGCGGCAAATGATTCATGACGTGACTCCTTCTTTATCGGCGGAATGCGGGTTAACTGATCTCGGCTTCCAGCCGACTGACCTCTTCGAGGAGGGCTCGCAGGAAAGGTTCAATGTCGGTCACAACGGGCACAGTCTGGAATGACCCGCGATCCGACAGTTTGATGACCGCGGACGGATTGATATCCACACAGACAACCTGCACCCAGGCGGGAAGCAGATTGCCGACGGCGACTGAGTGCAGCATCGTGGAAAGCATGAGGCAGAAAGTCACATCGCGGATTCTCGCACGCATCTGTCCCTGAGCAACGACGGCATCGGTGATCACGTCCGGCAGCGGACCGTCATCGCGAATGCTTCCGGCCAGCAGATAGTCCACGTTGTGCCTGACACATTCGTACATGATGCCTGACTTGATCAGACCCTGCTCGACGGCCGGGCGGATTCCGCCGGCGCGTCGGATCGTGTTGATCGTCCGCAGGTGATGCTCGTGACCCGACGGGATGATATCACCGCGTTCGAGATGCACTCCCAGGCTTGTGCCGTAGATCGATTGTTCGATGTCGTGCGTCGCCAACGCATTCCCCGCGAACAGTCGATGAATATAACCGCGACGAATCAGTTCGCAGAGATAACCGCCGCTGCCGGTATGCACAATGGCGGGCCCGCCCACAACAAGTGTCCTGCCGCCGCTGTGTTTTGTCCTGACCAGCCACTCCGCAACCTGTCGGGCAGCGACGCGTTCGGCTTTTCCGTGGAGACCGGGCTGTCCATGAATTCGAAGCCGCCTTCCGACTGTGCGTTCTTCCGGAAAGACTCGGACTCCCATGTGCCCCACGATGATCTGCTGGCCAATGCAGACATTCAGCATCGGGACGCATTCTGCCGTCTGCTGATCAACATCCATGACAATGCCGCAGTCCATTTCCTGCAGATCGACAGGAATCCAGTGACCGTTCATCCGAACTTCAGTCCGCTGATTCGTTGTACTGTAAAAGCCTTCCGGAAAAGCCCCGGCAACATCTGCTGCCACCAGTCGACAATCGCTCGTGACAACGGGCACGGCTCCATGGTCGGAGATTGTGTTGAGGATTTTGTCGAGTTGTTCCTCGGTGTCGGCCTGCACCTGCACCAGCGCATAGCTTGGATCAAGGCGTCTCTGCCCGACGGTGATCTTCCGAATCTCGAAAGTACCCTTGTGGACCATGATCGCATCCAGGATTTTGGGAAGCAGCAGGCTGTCGATGATATGGCCTGCGACCTCGACATCTTCAACAAACGGCTTCGGTGCAGGCGCGGCGGACGGGGGTTTCATCAATGACTCTCCTGCTTTCGGATGGACACAAAAGTCCATAGTTGAGAACAATCTCCGGATCATAGCACGACCCTCGCATTTGTTCTTCGGCGCGGAGGAGTCGCAAGTGCTGTCGGGTGTGACCATGGGATGCGGTGAGAACGCGACGACACCTGGTGCTGTTATTCTCCCGTTGTTCTGTATAGCGCCACAACAAAGTTGCTTGCGAACTTTATTCAGGATGCGAAGATGCGAGAACGGACACTCCCCACAATGCGATAAGGTGCGCAACGATGAAGACGGTTTCTGCAAAACTGGTAAAAGCTTTTCTTTTTCTGACTTTGGTTGTGACTATGCCGCGACTGGGGTCGGCTCAGGATGATGCAGAACTGCCGAGCGATCTCGATCAACTGATTCAGATGAAAACTCAGTTGCTGCAGGAGTTTGCTGAACTGCAAACGAACGGACCGGGGGATAAGGCCATTGAGGCACTGCGTTCCATCGTCAACATTCACCGCAAAGCGTTTCAGGTTGCGACAGCCAGTCAGGAAAATGACGATCTGATTGTCAAGTTACGCAACGTCTACGGAAACGATGGTGAGTACCTTTCGGACGAGTTGTTTCGACGGAACGAATTCACAGAATCCGCGACACTGCGAAGTGAACTCGTAAAGCTCTTTGAAGAAGTTCTCGGCGCGGATCATCCATCCGCGCATACAATGCACTGGAAAGCTGTTGCAGCCAAAAAGCTGAGTTCCGCACCGCGCGCAAAGCAAATCGCATTTTCCGTTGCGACCGGGGCCGAACCGCAGGGGACTCAGGCATTGAAGAGCGGCCAGTACGATGTGGCAGCTCAGATTTTTTCTCAACTGGTCGATGCTCAGGTTGCGGTCATGGGAGAATCGCATCCGTTCGTCGCCAGCGCACTCAACGAATACGGTCAGGCTTTGTGGTTGCAGAAGAAATTTCCGGAAGCAGAGGCTGTGTATCAGCGCAGTCTGAAAGCGCGTGCAGCGACGACGGGTAAGGACCTGCAGTATGCAGCCACCAGCTTCAATCTGGGTCGATTGTATCAGGATGCTGAGCGATTCACCGACGCCGAAAATGCGTATCTGGAAACGGCGTCGATCGAAGAGCCAATTCTGGGCGGCACCGACAAATCGTTTCTGCAGACTTTGAACCAACTTCGCTATCTCTATGAACTCAACGGCGAAACGGATAAGCAGGCGGCGATCCAGAAGCGGATCTCGGCTGCCGATCCGCTGGCGACCATTGTGGCACACATGCCAAACGGCACGATAGCGGCTGCTGCGATTCGGCCGAGTCGTCTGATCTCTGACCCTGGTTTGCAGATGATGCCGTTTGAGGTGATCGAAGCCACCGGGCAACAGCAGTTCGGGGTGAATCCACTGGACGTGGATGCGTTCGTGGCGTTCGGCACACTGCCCATCGGCGAGCCACCATTCAACTTCGGATTTCTGATGAAGATGAAGGAGGGCGTGCAACCAGAATATCCCTGGCATCAGCCGGAGCACAGCGAACAGGTTGAATTCGGCGAAGGTCAGCACTACTGGAAGGCGAACTCCGGCGCGGCAGACGCGATATGTGCCATGGAGTTTCAGGACGGCACGGTACTGATTGGCACGGAAGAAAGCGTCCGACAAAGTTTGACTCAGGCGGGCGGTGGGGCCGTGGGGACGATGCTGCTGGATGCGCGCGAAAACGGTCACATCGTGGCGGTCGCCAATATCGAGATCATCCGGGGATTCGTTGTGGCGGGATTGCAGGAAGCGCCTCCCATGCCTCCGGCTCTGGAAGGACTCAAAGGACTTCCCGCAGACGTGGATTCAGTCAAGGCCTGGGTGAATTTTTCGGAGGGACTGAAACTGTCCTGTGTCCTGAGCACGACTGATGAAGACGCCGCTGGCCGCACGTCCGCTGCGCTCACTGAGGCGTTAAATTTCGGTCAACAAACAGCAATGCAGGAGATGGAAAAGAGCATGGCCGGCGATGATCCCGTTCAGCAGGCGACTCTGGCATACGCCCGGCGAGTTGCCGGAAGCTATTTCAGCCAGATCCAGCCGAATGTGTCGGGGACTGACGTCGTGATCGAAGCGAACCTGATTGACAGCTCAATGGTGGGCGGTCCCGTGGCAATTGCGCTGCTGCTTCCGGCAGTGCAGCAGGCCCGTGAGGCGGCTCGCCGCACACAGGACAAGAATAGTCTGAAGATGATCGGGCTGGCAATGCACAACTCTCACGACGTCAATGAAAAGTTTCCGGCACGAGCCAGCTACGACGAGTCGGGAAATCCGCTGCTCAGCTGGCGTGTCCACCTGTTGCCATTCCTTGACCAGAACGAACTGTATGAACAGTTTCATCTTGATGAACCATGGGACAGTGAACACAACCTGACGCTGGTTCAAAGGATTCCGGAGGTTTATCAGTCAAAGAGTTTCAACGATCCGGAAAAGACCGTCTTCCTCACTGCGGACGGTGTCGGAACGATGATGGACGGGACAGAAGGCACATCGATTCGCGATGTGACCGACGGCACATCCAACACCATATTTGTAATGGAAGTCAATCCGGAGAATGCTGTGATCTGGACGAAGCCGGAAGATCTGCAATTCGACCCGGAGAATCCGGCGGCGGGCCTCGGCGAGATCCGGCCACAGGGATTTCAGGCGGTCTTTACAGACGGTTCTGTGCGTTTTATTCCAATCTCGATCGCTGACGAAATCCTCAGAAACCTGATCATCCGAAATGACGGGAACGTGATCGACGAGTTTTGATGATCGATGATCGCTGACCGCAGGTGCTTCGTCAGGACCTGGAATTTGGGTTGAGTCTGCAGGCCGGACGAATCCAAAATCATGCATTGACGTCGTGCCAGCCCCTCGTCGTGCCGCCGCGAAACATAAATGGTTCGCCTGTGACTTCATATCCTTGCCGCATCGCGATGTTCATGACAAGGCCGATGCCGGCATATGTGGAGATCAAACTGCTGCCGCCATAGCTGCAGAGCGGGAGTGTGGTACCGGTGATGGGTAACAATCCGACGGTCATTCCTGTATTCAGCAGCGTCTGCACAGCGATGAGCGTCATCACTCCCACACAGACAAGTCTTCCATACGGTTCGCGCGTACGTCGTGCCACCTGCAGGCCTTTCCAGACCAGCACACAATACAGCAGCAGCAGAACAGCGCAGGCGGGAAAGCCAAAGCGTTCGCCGATCATCACAAAGATAAAATCCGTACGTGATGCCGGAAGCTGCCATGCCGCTGGATCATCGATCGGTGGTTCTTCCTGATGGCTGCTGCCCCAGTAGCCTCCGAGTGCCAATATCTGCTTTGACTGATGCAGATGAAAACCATCACCTGCCGGTGCGGAGCCCCCGTCACGCTGAGTCAACACTGATACGATTCGGGACTGCTGCTCGGGGCTGATTTGAGTCCAGAGCAGCGGCAGACATACGAGACCTGGGATCGCGGCGGCGGCAAGGTGTTTCGTACGGGCACCGGCGGCAAACAGCATGGCGTACAGAACGGGAAGAAACAACAATGCGGTATCCAGATCCGGTTCGCGCACGATCAGCAGCATCGGGAAAAACGCCATCAGCAACGGAGGTAACAGCCCCGCAATGTTCCGTTGACTTGAACGATACATCAGATACGCAGCCAGCGCCATGACATAAGCCAGCCGCGCGGGTTCGCTGGCCTGAAAGTCAAACAGCCCCAGCGGAATCCATCGTCGCGATCCGTTGATGGGCGGCATGAACAAAGTCACAGCCAACAACAACAGTGTTGCCAGAAAAAGCCACGGGCTGAACTGGCTTAGCAATCGATAAGGCACTGACAGTACCGCCAGCATTGCCAGCATCGCCAGAAATAACCAGACCATTTGCCGTTCGACAAGTTGCGTTCGACCATACAGTTCATCAGCGCGAACGAGTCCGCACAGTCCCAGGATGGAGATCGCAAGGCAGACGATGAAGATTGTCCACGGAAATTGTCGAAGCCATGACGCCACGCTGTGTCGTACTCCGTTATGTGTGGCGGGACGAGATTTCAGGGCTGCAGAATGTGTTTGCCGTCTTCGAACTGTTTATGGCAGGCGTTGCAGTTGTTGAGCATCATCTTGTACGCTGTTGTCGCTGCTTCAAAATTTTTCTCTTTCGCGGCCTTGTACAATTCTGCACCATGGGTTTTTGAAGCCGTGGCGTGTTTGGCCCAGTCATCTCCGTGCTCATCAGGCTTTCGGACGAACAGCAGATTGCAGCTTTCGGCAAGGATGAGTGCATCTGATTTCACCGCCTTCCAGCCCTTGTTGTCGATCGGCGCGGCAGCCATGCTGGCTTTGAGTCGCAGGTAAGTCGGCTGAAAAACATACTCCATGAATTCGTGCATACTGTCTTCAACCGGCGCGGCGTCGTCTGTCAAAGGGACTGGTGAATAACCGGCCAGAGCCTCGTTGGCAGTTGATCGCAGAAGGCCCAGGGCAACGACTGCGGTGATCACAGCGAATAGTGAACTGACGAATTTCATCTTTCCTGTCCTTTTATTGTCAGGGTGAAAACTTCAAACTGGCTCACATGTTACACGAACGGATGTTCGTCTCACAAACAGCTGAGCCTTCCGCAATGAAAACGGGTGCGGTCCTGGATTTACGGGTCACACACGCCGCCGCGACTGAAACTCACACAGCGGCCGTTTCTCGGCGTTTTCTCCGTGCGTCCGGCGGAGTTTTCCAGCGACGATGAACCCAGAAGTATTGTTCGGGTGCTTTTCGAATCAGGCTTCCAGTGAGGATGTGAACCGCTGCGTCAGTTCGTTGATGCCATTGGCACCCTGAAAATCCGCCGAATCAATGATGTCCTGTGTCGTCAGATTGAATCGAATCCAGCGGCAGTTTTTTTGCGCAGCGTCCGGCAGTCGAAACGCACCGCCGACAACGATCAATGCGTTGTACTGCAACGCCAGCAAAGCGAACGACTTAAACGTTGACGCTGGCCGATCGAAGAAATCGACAAAGACACCTGAACGTCCGGCATCCTGATCACACAGCAAAGATGCCATGCCACGCCGTTCCATGATTTCGGAGAGTTCTTCGCCCGCACCCTGTTTCAGGATCAGAGAATTCCCAGTCGACTCACGAAAGTTCCTGAACCACTTGTGCAGATATGGATTGTCCAGGTGTCGTGCGACCACTCCCATCGGAAACCCGAAGTGCCCGAACGTGTTGACGCTGATTTCCCAGTTGCCAAAATGGCCTCCAAGAAACAACACCGGGCGATCGGAACAAAGGGCCTTCACGCAGTCGTTGCGACGTTCGAAGTCCAGGACATCCGCACAATTGGCAAGGCGGAAGCGGCGAGGAAGTTGAATGATCTCGCACACCATGCGAAACAAGTGCAACCACATCCCGTGAATGATACGATTTGCCTGGTCATCTGACATGGACTCACCGAATGCCAGTTTCAGATTGTCCTTCGCCACGTCCGAGCGACTTAACTTCTGCGGGATCAGCCGCACCATGATCCACGCCAAACTCTTTGCCAGCATGACGCTCGCGCGCACAGGAAGACACCTCACGACGAAGATCGTGGTGAGAAAAACAGTGTATTCGAGCAGTTGTCGGAATTGGAGCAGGAGCATGCGAATTTGATGTGCTTTACACAGCGGGTATCAGGGATTGTCGCAAAGACCGGCAGGACTTCGTTGCGCGAATCATAGTGGGAGACTGGAATTGATTGAACGGCAAGCCGCAGGCACTGGCAACCTGCAAAAAAAAACAGTTGCCTCCGGCTCTCGATTCAGAATGCCAATGCGTTACCGCCTGTGGCATAGCCCCCAGGTAGTCAAAGGGAACATCCGCCGTCGGAGTGCCCTGTCTCAACCCGAATCTAACGAACATCGTCAGTCTCCGGCGCGTTGTTTATCGGGAAATACGGGCATTTCGGCAGAGCGTCTGGTGCATCACGCCACCGAAATTTGACAAAAGCGGTCGGATTGGCATAGATCGGTGTCAAAACATTGCTTCCATGGGGTTTACGAGGTACGATTTTGTCGAAGTTTCCCGATGGATCGGTTTTGTAATCCGTGCGAAATCACAATCGCTGACATTCAATTGAACATGCAAGTGTCAGCGTGAGGACATAAACGTGAGCAGTATTGATGCAACATCAACTTCCGCTGCGGAACCGCTCGAGTCGGACGTCGATTCAACAGTGTGGTCAGTTCTTGATGGCGTTCCTTCATGGGGCATCAGTCTGCTTGTCCATGTCTGTGTGATCCTGCTCGTGGCGATGATCACGCTGCCCGACATTATTTTGCCGGAAATCAATCTCACCTCAACCATCGAACCTGAAGAAATTCGTCAGGAAGTTTACGAACTTTCTACCAATCCAACAGAGACACTCGGCAGTCTCAGCACGCTGAATATCCAGGGCGAATCTGCCGCTGTCGCTCAGGATCGTGGTATGGACAATCACCTCGAACAGGTAGAACAGATTCAGGAAGACCTCGACAATCCAAGGATCGCCCAGTTCGAATCCATGCCAGCGCCGAACGAAGCTGAAGTTCTGGACGCGATCGATCTGACCGGTACAACGGAACAGGCTGGCGGAACGGAAGGTGCTGTCGATCGAATCACGCTTGAGATTGCCTCTTCGCTTCGTCAGCGCAAGACACTTCCTGTCTGGTTGTTTGATGAATCATTGTCGCTTGAAGCGAGGCGTGAACTGATCACCAATCGTTTCGACAGCATTTATCGTCAGCTTGGACTCATGGACGACCTTGACACACAGGACGCTCTGAAAACCGGCATCATTGGTTATGGTGAAAATATTCATGTGCTGGTCAAAGAACCGACGAGTGACCTCACGGAACTGACGAACGCCGTCAAGGGCATCAAGAACGACGAATCCGGCAAAGAAAACGTCTTTGCCGCTGTTGACGAGGCACTTAAAGTCTTCACGCCCTACAAGCGCAAAATGCGGGCGAACATGATGATCATCATCGTGACGGATGAACGTGGTGACGATTTTCAGGCACTGGAATCAATTGTCAAACGCTGCAGTCGCGATGGCATTAAAGTTTACTGCATCGGAAATGCGTCGATCTTTGGTCGCGAGAAAGGCTTCGTGCGATACAAATGGGAATTCGACGGCGAAGAATTTGAAGAAGACATTCCAGTCGATCAGGGTCCGGAAACTGCAATGGCCGAAGGGCTGGACCTGCCGTTCTGGACAAATACACCCCGTGACCTGACGCGGATGTCATCAGGCTATGGCCCATACACGCTGTCTCGATTGACCGCCGAAACAGGTGGTATCTTCCTGATAGCAGACGACGCAGTTGGTGATAAATGGGATCCGCAGATTATGCGGCAATATGCTCCTGATTATCGACCGCAGGCGGAGTACATGAGGCAGCTTCAGGGCAATCTTGCCAAACAGTCGCTGGTCGCGGCAGCTCAGCAGGCAATGACCGAAGACGTTCCGATTCCACAGCGCGTCTTTCAGGCCAACAACGACAACATCCTGCGTGAACAAATCACGGAAGCTCAAAAACCGCTGGCGGTCCTGGACTATTTTCTGCAGCGGACTCATACGATTCTGGAAGCAGGCGAGAAGCATCGCGACAAGCTGGATTCAGACCGCTGGCGAGCTGGCTTTGATCTTGCCATGGGCCGCATTCTGGCAATGCGCGTGCGAGCGTTTGGATACAACGCGGTGCTGGCAGAAATGAAGTCCAATCCAAAGAAATTTGAAAAGCCTGAAAGCAATCAATGGCGATTGGTTCCGGCAGAAACCATCAATGCCGGTGCCAACGTGCGCAAGATGAACGACAAGGCCATGGAATATCTCAATCGCGTGATCACTGAGCATCCTGGCACGCCGTGGGCGTATCTTGCCAAAGTCGAATTGCGTGATCCGCTCGGCTGGGAATGGGCCGAAGGCCACACCGCGATCGCTCAAATGGCCGACGGCGGTGCGAACCGTGGTCCGCAGTTTGCCGCAGAAGAAGAACAGCGTCGACAGAAGGAACAACAGCGGCAGCAGAAGAAGAACGTCAGCCGGCCTAAACTGTGACAGTCTGGCGACGGACATGAATGTCCATCCTCCAAATGAACGGGTCGCAGTACGGTTGACATGTCGCACAAGAATCAGAAGTTTGAACTGGTCAGTGAGTTCGCTCCGGCCGGAGATCAGCCAGCGGCCATTGAAGCTCTGATCAAAGGCATCAACGACGACAAGCGCACGCAGGTGCTGCTTGGTGTGACGGGATCCGGCAAGACGTTCACGATGGCGAACGTCATCCAGCATGTGCAAAAACCAACGCTGGTCCTTTCGCACAACAAGACACTTGCCGCACAGCTGTATGGTGAATTTCGAGAAGTTCTTCCCGAACAACGCCGTCACTTACTTTGTCAGCTACTACGATTACTATCAGCCTGAAGCCTACATTCCGCAGCGCGATATCTATATCGAAAAAGACGCATCGATCAATGAGGAGATTGATCGCCTGCGGCTGCTGGCGACAAGTGCTCTGGTCAGCCGGAATGATGTGATTGTCGTTGCCAGCGTGAGCTGCATTTATGGTCTGGGTTCGCCCAAAGATTACCTGAGCATGATGATTCCACTGCATGTCGGGCAGCAGGTCGATCGCGACAAACTGCTCATGCGACTGATTGATATTCATTATGATCGAAATGACTTCGATCCGGCGCGCGCCAAGTTCAGGGTCCGCGGAGATGTGATTGAATGCTGGCCGGCCTATGAAGAGTTTGCCTATCGCATTGAATTGTGGGGCGATGAGATCGAAAAGCTGAGCATGATTGATCCGGTTTCGGGCAAGGAATCTCAGTCGCTCAGGGAAATCTATATTTACCCTGCCAAGCACTTTGTCCTGCCTCAAAGCCGCATCGACGCAGCGCTCGACGAGATTCGTGAAGAACTCGACGCGACCCTGGAAGTATTCCGCAAAGAAGGCAAGCTCCTGGAAGCGCAACGGCTGGCCGCGAGGACTCGGCATGACCTGGAACTCATGAAGGAGACAGGATTCTGTCCCGGCATCGAAAATTACAGTCGGGCACTTGCCGGACGGAAGCCGGGCGAACCACCGTACACGCTGTATGACTTCTTTCCGGAGGACTTCTTAATCTTCGTCGATGAATCACACGCGACGCTGCCTCAGATTCGAGCGATGCATGCCGGCGATCAGGCGCGAAAGACGACTCTGGTGGACCATGGATTTCGGCTGCCGATGGCAAAAGACAATCGTCCGCTGAAGTTTGACGAATGGAACAGCAAACCGTCCTATCGCGTCTTTGTGTCAGCGACTCCGGGGAACTGGGAGCTCGACCAGACCGGAGGCGAAGTTGTGGAACAGGTGATTCGTCCCACAGGCCTGGTTGATCCTGAGATTTTCGTTATTCCCGCCCGCGGCCAGGTGCAGCACCTGATGGAACAGGTTCGAGAACGAGCGGAGGTCAATGAACGTGTCCTGGTCACGACACTGACCAAACGCATGGCGGAAGACCTGACCAAGTACATGAAAGAGGAATCGATACGTTGCGAGTGGCTGCATTCGGAACTGAATGCCTTGGAACGGGTCGAGATTCTGCGTGAATTGCGCGAAGGAAAATTCGATGCCGTGATCGGCGTGAATCTGCTCCGTGAAGGACTGGATCTGCCGGAAGTGTCGCTGGTCGCGATCCTGGACGCCGACAAGGAAGGCTTCCTGCGGAGCGAAACAAGTCTGATACAGACGATTGGTCGTTCCGCCAGAAATGTGAATTCCAAAGTGATCCTGTATGCCGACAAGGTTACCGAAAGCATGCAGAAGGCGATCGATGAAACAAACCGACGGCGCAAACTGCAGACGGAATACAACGCAGCCAACGGGATCACGCCCGAGACCATTCGAAAAGCGATTCGCAAAGGGATTGAAGAAGAAATTCAGGCACGCCGCGTAGAACGGGAGTCTGTGGGTATCACGGCGGAATCACAGTTCGTCACGCTGGAGTTTATCCGGGAACTTGAAACTGAAATGCTGGCTGCCGCCGAGCAACTCGATTTCGAACGTGCGGCTCAGTTAAGAGACCGCATTCACGAATTGAAAAAGAAAATGGGTCAGCCCGTCCCCGACGAAGAAGATTCCGACAGCGCCGGTTTCGCATCGAAGGGCCGCCGAACGGGAAAGAAGGGGGGCAGGAAACGTCGCTGAGTAGTGCGCGAATTCAGTCGCTGAGTTCGCCCTGAATCGTGACGATCAACCGTCTTCGCCCGCCGTGATTGCGGTGTTCGCAAAGATAAATTCCCTGCCATGTGCCGGTCAGCAGCCGACCATTGCCAATCGGGATCGAAACAGATGACCCGGTGAGCGTGGCTTTCACGTGGGCCGGCATGTCGTCCGGACCTTCGCAGATGTGCCGGTACGGCCAGGATTCAGGTGCCACCCGGTCCAGCGCCATACCCAGGTCATCAGGAACATCCGGGTCGGCGTTTTCATTGATTGTCAGTGATGCAGACGTGTGCTGTATGAACACATGCATCAGCCCGATGCGGCACCGCTTCAGGGCGGAAAGATCCTGAATCACATGCTGCGTGATCAGATGACATCCGCGAGGAAACGCTGGAAGTACAATCTCGGACTGATGCCAGTTGGACATGATCAACGGTTTCATAAAAAATCAACCGCCCGCTGCAAAGCCAGGCTCACGTTGCTGCAAACAACGCATTGCGTCGTCATGACAGGCAAAGCTTGCGGCAGTCTTCCGGCAGCAAAGACTTCGTCCCCGCGACAATGCCGGGGAGGGCTTGTCGGACAAAAATGTCCAACGTACTTGTGTGCGGGTTACGTAAGAATTTCATGCAAGACATCGCCGTGGACGTTGGTGAGGCGGCGCTGGATGCCGTTGTGGTAATAGGTCAGTCGTTCATGATCGATGCCCAAAAGGTGCAGGACCGTGGCGTGGTAGTCGTACCAGTGGACGGGTTTCTCGACCGCCTTCCAGCCGATCTCGTCGGTTGCGCCATACGCCAAACCGTGCTTTAGACCGGCACCAGCCATCAGATCGAAAAGCCGTACATGTTATGATCACGTCCGGCCCCGATCTGATCGAGGGCAGACTGTGTGAACGGGGTGCGTCCGAATTCCGTGGTACACAGCACCAGCGTATCTTTGAGCATTCCGCGCTGACGGAGGTCTCGCAGCAGTGCAGCGACCGGTTGATCCAGCCGAGCGGCTTCGCGGGTGTGGTTTTCCTTCACGTCTTCGTGGCCATCCCAGTTAATCCGCGGCGATCCGAACGAACCGCCTGAGAAGAGTTGCACAAACCGCACGCCTTTTTCCAGCAGGCGACGCGTGAGCAGGCAACGGCTGCCGAAGTCCGCCGTGGCTTCGTTGTCCAGTCCGTACATCGCCCGCGTCGCGGCGGTTTCCTGGTTGAGTTCCGTGACCAACGGTACTGCGAGTTGCATTTTTGCGGCCAGTTCATAGCTGCGCATCCGGGCGAGCAGTGCGTCCTCAATACCCACCGTTTCCAGGTGCGTGCGGTTGATCCGAGTCAGTAAATCGCGGCTGGCGAGTTCATGTGCGTCGGAAAGGTCGCGTGCCGGAAACAAATCGTGGATGGCAGGCCCTTTTGTCTGAAATGCCACGCCCTGATGTTGAGCAGGCAGAAAACCATTGGACCAGTTGATCGTCCCGCCGGCGGGCAAGCCTCGTGCATCGGGAAGTACAACGTACGACGGCAATTCGTCGGTCTCACAGCCGAGGCCATACGAGATCCATGATCCCATCACGGGGAATCCATTGAGACGAAAACCTGAATTCTCTTCGAATGTGGCAGGCGTATGATTTGCGGAATCTGCCACCATCGAGCGAATGACGGTTAACTCATCGGCGACTTCAGCGAGATGCGGGAACAGGTCCGAAACCCAAAGACCACTTTCGCCACGTTGCTTGAATTCCCAGTCGTTCCTGCGAATCAGACCGATCTGGTTGAAGAACGTCGCAGGCCGTTCGTCGGCTTGCAGTGACTTGCCGTGAAATGCAGCGAGTTCCGGTTTGTAGTCGAATGAATCGATATGACTGATGCCGCCGCACAGGCACAAATGGATGACACGTTTGGCTTTTGGATCGTGATGCGGCAAACCGTGTGCTTCACCCTGCACCGCATCCGCGCGGCAGTTCTGAGCACGCATCAACAGCGATGCGATCGCCGTTCCGGTGAGTGAATTCCCGGTGAAACTGACGAAGCCACGCCGACTCTGGGGGTGATTTATCATAAGGAAAGAACTTTCAGAGATCAGCGCACGTACAGGAACTCATTGCTGTTCAGGATGACTCGACAAAACGACGCCAGCCCGTGTGCACGCACAAAATGACTCGCCAGTTGAACTTCTTGTTCACCAGCATCTCGGCCATATGCCACCAGATAGACCAATTTAACTTGTGCAGCCGTCGTATTACCGGCCTCGCGCTGCATTCGAACGGCAAAATCATCAGCCAATGAAAAAACCAGCGCGTTGTTCATCAGCGCGAGCGCCTGAAGTGGCGTGGTCGTCGCGGCTCGTTTGGGTGTTGTCACCGACGGATCGGGACAGTCAAACGTGTCGAGAAACGGATTACGGCCTCCGCGGGGCGAAAACCGATAGATCGTGCGGCGGCGGGATTCCGGCCCGGTCTCATTGACCGATTCGTAAAAGTTGCTGCCTTTGAACTGAAAATGTCGCACATCGCGATATCCCACACCGCCGATCGCAGAATTCAGCTGACCTGTGGCGACCAGCACCGCATCGCGAATTTCTTCCGCTTCAAGCCGCTGTGGTGTTTTGCGCCACAACAATCGATTGTCGGCATCCGTCAGCGCAGCCGATGTGTTGAACGCGGAAGACTGTCGGTAGGTTGCCGATGTGACCATCAGGCGGTGCATCGGCTTCAGGCGATAGCCGCCGCTGCGAAATGTCTGGGCGAGCCAGTCGAGCAGATCCGGATGGCTGGGCTGGCCTCCGTTGAATCCAAAATCGCTGGATGTCGTAACCATTCCCTGTCCGAAATGATATTGCCAAAGCCGGTTCACCATCACGCGTGCGAACAGCGGGTTGTCAGGATGCGTCACCCATTCGGCAAGTTTCAGGCGACGATCAGCGTCGCTGGCATCCGGAGCAAGTCCAAAATCTGGTGAACCTCCCGTCACCGCACCCATTCCGGCTGGTGAAACGTCTTCTGCCGGACTGCCGACATCGCCTCGATTCAGGACGCGCGTGATGCCCGGGTTGTTGGAGACGCACGTATAAAGCTTTTGCAGTTGTGAACTTGTCAGGCCATCTTTTTCAGCCTGTAACATCGTGACTTCGGCGAGCAACTGTTGGTGATGCGTTCGTTGCTCTGGAGAAAGTCGTGCCAGCATCTGCGCGCTGGAGACATAATTCCGATCGGCGACGCCCGCTGACGCGGCGACTTCGTCTGCAGTTAGGGCACGGTTGTAAAGCTGAGCCCGCTGAATTCGACCGGCGAGCATTCGATTCCCTCCGACAGGACTGTGCCGCAAGCCAAAGATGACCTGAAACTGTCCGGCCGTGAAAGTCTGCACGTCGCCAGGCCGATACGCTGTGCCGTACGGCGTACCGTCGCGATAGCCAGTGATCGTACCGTCTTTGTGATAGACGATCGCAAAATGCACGGCGCGTTCCTTCGCGTCCGCTTCGTCCGTGCCGTTGAAAGGCATCGTGCGGGCAAATCCGTTGCTGCCAGCCATCCACTTCCTGGATTCACGCTCACCAAATACGATGGCATCAAATGTCGCTCCGTCCAGCGTCTGCACGCTGATCACGCCACCCCCGCCCTGCTCCAGATTCTCCAGTTGCACCCATGCTTCGAGCGTCTTTTCCTGCAGATCGATCGTGAACGGTCGAGTCGCGACATAACCGTCCTTGCCGTCGAGGACAAGGTTGCCATCTTCAATCTTTGCGCTGCCGTGTGCGGTGGCATCAAGTGATCCAGCGCTGTCTTTTATGGCGTGTTCGAATTCCCATGTCGCCAGGGCCTGCGGTGGTTCTGGTGGCGACGCCGTTCCATTCTCGCGCTCTGTCAGAATCGCACTGCGGGCCGATTGTTCAAGCGCGTCCTTTTGATTGCGGACTTTTGCGAGCAGCACATCGATGTCAGCCAGACGCTGCTGTTGCTCAGGTGGCAAGGCAACCTGGATATCTCGTTCTCCATGAGTCACGCCGGTCAGCGTTGCTGCGAGCTGGTAGTATTCCTTTTGCGAAATCGGATCGAATTTATGATCGTGGCATCGAGCGCAATTTGCAGTCAGGCCAAGGAATGTCTGACCGACGATGCCGACAAGATCTTCGATTTCATCCTGAGCCATCGACATTCGCATCTTGTCGTTGGCCGGCAGTGTTGTGTTGTGCGGACCGGCGACAAGGAATCCGGTTGCTGTGATCGCGCTGAAATTGTCCGGCTGGAGGATGTCACCCGCCAGTTGCAGGCGGACAAATTCGTCATACGGCATGTCCTGATTGAGTGCATTGATGACCCAATTGCGATACGGCCATGCGTTGTCGCGCGGCTGATCGTATTCAAAGCCGTTGCTTTCACCGAAACGCACCACGTCCAGCCAGTGCCGAGCCCAGCGTTCACCGTAAGCCGTTGAATTCAGGAGTTGATCAACGACTTTGGACCAGGCTTCGGGAGACTCGTCGGCAAGAAACGCATCGACGGTTTCAATCGAAGGCGGCAATCCGACCAGATCAAAATAGATTCGACGCAGCAGCGTTTCACGACCCGCTTCCGGGCTGAAGCTCAGGCCCTGACGCTCAAGTCTGGCCAGCAGGAAGGCATCGATGGGAGTTCGTATGAGTTCAGAATGAATGACATCCGGAATGACGGGCTTCATGATTGGCTGAAACGACCAGTGCCCTCGCTCTTCATCCGTAAATGTATCTCCGATGGCGAGAGTCTCCGGTTCAGTGCGTGCTGTCGCAGCACCAGCATCAATCCATTGGGCGATGAGTTGCAGTTCCTCCGGAGAAACTTTCTTTTTGCCGGGCGGCATTTCGCCGGAGGCCAATCGCTGATAAAGCAAACTCGCCGCGTGATCTCCCGGCACAATGGCTGCACCTGATTCGCCACCCTTCAAGAGAAACCGCACCAGCCTCGCGTCCATGCCGCCATGCAGTTCCTTCTCTTCGCCATGACACTGCCAGCAATGGGCTTTCAGGATCGGCCGGACATCGTTTTCGAACCGAGGAAGATCATCAAACGCACTCGCAGTGGCACCAGTCAAAGCCAGCAGCGCGATCGAAAGAATTATCCGGATTCGGCCCATGAGACGGCACCGTTCAGCAGGTTGGAAGGCAGGAATGGGCGAGCAGAGCTCTCAGGAGGGAGTACCAGTCTACTCGACAGAAGGAAAATTGCATATCTTTCGCCGCGTTCCGCTTCCCATTTATGCTTACATTGTCATGCCCAATCATTGGCATTTCGTGGTACAGCCGCAGACCGACACGCAACTCACCGAATTCTTCCGCTGGCTGACGCACCTTCTGACGGTCACGGCATTGATTCACTGCCGGAACGACACTTGGTTTGTACTGGCCTACAAAATCAACTACTCAAGAACTGCGATGCTGTTCCCGCTCGGCTTGGGACTTCGATTTCAATCGGGCAATACCACGTCCGATGGAGATACCAGATCCTCGCCGTAGCCACGAACGCTCACGACGAACACCGTTTGGTCTCGCACAATGAACAGACCCCGGTATATGAAACCTCGACGCGTTTTGAAGAGGATTTGATATAGAGGCTCTGAGAATTGATGTGACTCAGCAGACAGGCTGAAAGCACTGCCTCGCTCACGCAGCTTCCCAACGGCGAGCCACAGTGCCTTCTGCCAAGCGATGGCCCCTTCGAATGACCTTTCGGCAATCCAGTCCTGAATCTGCAGTGCCTGAACGCTTGCTTCAGCCGTAAAGACAACTTCGAAGCTCATTTTTGAGTGAGCCTGGCGCGAAGTTCTTCGAGAACGTCTTCGGCTGGGCGAATGCGTCCAGCGTCGGCATCAGCAAGACCGCGACGAATCGACACCAAAGATTCCTGCAATTCACGCCAGTCACTCAACGCTTGCTCAGGAGACAGCCCCGCTTCTCCGTCCGCGATGCGATTGTCGAGGTATTCCCGAAAACTGCTCAATTCAGAAATTGCTGACGAACTCATACTCGCACCGCATGGGAGGGACTAGAACTTTTTCAACATTTTAACCGCTATCTCCATGGACTGGAAGCACTATTCGCGATTCACCACGGAACCTTGAAGCAATGTTACAACCAATCCCGTTAATGGTGTGACCAGCCAAGGCCGGAGAAGATCGGGGCGAGTGTGATCGTCAGGCTTGATAACAGTGCGGCACGTCGTTCCTCCTGGCACGGTGTTCAATCTTTTCGGGCCACTTTCCTCGATCGACTCCGCAAATGCTTCAGCAGCATCGTTGTTCGCCGACGTCGCAGGTACTATGGACTCATCTGCCCGCCTCGCTTCATCGTGAGGCAAGCTCAACTCGGGCGGTTGGCGTTCATGTCAGCCTGTCCGTCTGAAACGTTTGCTGACCGTTCCGCTGGCGAGATTCATCGTTTCTCGTTGCCATTGGAAACCAACCGGACCTCCCGGTTCTCGCGTTTGGAATGTCCACGCATGCACAGGTTCTCGGACTCCGCCGTGTGCGCTTGCACCTTGCCAATAACGGTACGCCCGATGTGGCCTTCGCCCTGAATGTCGATGTGACCGCAACTCATTCGCCGCTCAGTTGCGGTTCCGGGTCCCTTCCGAAGTCCAGCATGGCGCTAAAACATAAATCCCGCCCTGCGAATTGCGTAAAATGCAGATTCATGACAAAAACCAGTGCGTGATTCAGGATGACACCGCGACATCCCAGAGCGGCTGCCGACCTTAGCCTTTCCGCTCTGTTTCCAGCGGTTCACAGGAGTATTTGCCGTGACATCCAATGATTATAACTTGCTTACCGAAGTACTCCTTTGAGGTGCTGTGATCGCGTTGGTCGTTGCTCTGGGTTATCTCGTAGCAGCGATCATCGGGTGGCGAGGAACCCCGCGACGGCGGCGATTGACCAGGTTCGCAGTTTGTGTCGGCGTGTTTGCCGGGTTGGTAGGCTCACAACGAGCGCTGTTGTGGGGCGTTTTCCTGCCATCCCTTGGTGCCGAAGCCAGTCGTGTGCATCAGGAACTCGCTGATGATGTTTCTGTGGTTCACGTGGGTAATTCGGTACCATCAATACTTCTGACGGATACAGCCGGGAATATCTTTGACCTGGACAAACTTCGCGGCAAGATTGTGTTGATCAATTTCTTCGCAACATGGTGCGGACCTTGCATCCAGGAACTGCCTGTGATTCAGGAACTGTGGAACAAGAATCGTGAGAACGACCGCTTCGCATTGCTTGTTATCGGCCGCGAAGAAACGAACGATTCGGTTAAGGACTTTAAATCAACGCACGGATTTACGTTTCCAATGGCTGCGGATCCAAACCGATCGGCGTATTCCGCGTTCGCTGACGAGGTGATCCCCAGGACGTTTCTTGTTTCACCGGAAGGGCGGATCACGTATTCATCCACTGGATTTTCAAAGGCTGAGATGTCAAAGCTTGAGGATGAATTGACAAGTTTGTTTTCAAGGACATCGCGATAAACTAGTGCTCCAAGAATAAAACGAGGCATTGCAGGTCGCTCAAGTCACGCAAGAGTTCTGAAGCATTCATTCCCGCCGCGCCGAGCAATAAGGGGACATTCTATTTTTCCACTAAAGTATAATGTCCCCTTATTCACAAAGTCTGCTGATCCGTCAATCGTCAGCTTCTGCCAGTCACGCGCGGTGTCGCCGGACTGCTGATCCGTAGCGAACTTGTTCTGCCGCTCCAGCTTCAATTCCAGTTTGACCTGGTCCAGCTCCTTCTGCCGCCGCTCCGTTTCGGCGAACAATCGATCACCGCGAGCCCGCATAACACCAACGTCCCCAACGCTGCTCCACCCAAATGAATACAGTGGCTGAAATTTGCACAATTGTGTTTATGCTGGGGGTAAAGACTGAATCGCATCGGCATCCTTCCCGAATGCCGAAACTCTACGCGCTGACGAAATTCTCGCCAAGATCAGAACCTCAGGGACTAAACTGTTGCAGTTGTTGACCAATCTTAAGACCGTCGCTTATTAGTTAGGTGCTATGTGAAACATTTATTCTGAGTGTCTTAATTGCTATGTTTTCAAAGCATATGTCAATTGCGTAGATGCCCTGAAACGGGAGGTCCAGCGTGTTCTCTGGAACCGGAATGATTAAGTGTGATTGCGACAGTTTCTCGCTCTTTGGCACCGGAATATCATGGATGAAAACAGATTGATCGCTTTCAAGATGCGTGATGCTGAGCTTGGCCGTCGTGTCAGAAGCAACGTCGGCGACTGCGATATAGATGCACATTTCTTGAGAGTACCTGGGGTTAAGTTGAGGAACTCTCAGTTCGTCAAATATCCCTATGATGTGTGTTTTACCCTGCCCTCTCCAGATGTGACCGGCAACAATAATCGTATTATCAGTGGGTGCGGTAGCCATGATTGACTCTGGTGGAAACTGGGATTGCGAAGATTATGAATCAAAGTCTGTATCAACGGAAGCATGTGTTCTTGTGTCGAAATCTCTGCCACCTAACTCTGAATCACACCCGGCGCGTGATATTCGCCATCGCAGCCTGAAAACACTGGATTCATGCCGGATTGTTCCAATATACGTACCTTGAGGAAGTAGTGAAACGCCTGAAAGACCACAGTATCGTGCCTCCCGCGTCTTTCTCCACCGCTTGTTTGTCTCTCGCGACACTCATAAAATGCTGTGTCCACCAGCAGAACTTGTACTTTCGGCCGCTATTGCAGGGACACGGGGCGTTGCCGCACGCCGTAATTCTACCACGGCTTCCGACAAAAGGTCAGTCATTCAGATACACTGATCGCGGCTTGATAACTTTTTCGCAGTCATTCACGAGGTCATCAGACTCACTGGCCACCACGGAGCGGACCTGTTGATCGTCCCTTTCTGTCTCATGTTGCTTTAGCTTTTCCAGACTCTACAGGGATCGAAAACGTGACTTCTTCTCAGACTTCTGTTTTCCCTGGGTCCCGTCGCCTGCGATGTCTGCTGCCGACATGATTCTTGCTGAGACAGCCGACCTGCGTTCCGAATTGTTGCAACATCCCATCTACACGCGGATTTGTGATGTCCCTTCGCTGCAGATTTTCATGCAACATCACGTCTTTGCTGTCCTTGATTTTATGTGGCTGCTGAAGCGATTGCAGAAAGAACTGACCTGCACAGAAATCCCCTGGCTACCGGTACGGGACTCTGATTTGACTCGGTTCGTGAACGAAATTGTTTTGGGTGAGGAGTCCGACGAGGATGGCCAGGGAGGATATTGCAGTCATTTTGAGCTGTATCAGAAATCGATGAAGGATGTACACGCTGATCGTGAATCAATGAACCGATTCACGCAGAGCCTTCGAAGCGGCGTCAGTGTGACTGACGCTCTCGCAACTGCGAACACTCCGATCAGCGTTCAGAACTTTGTCGGATTCACTCATCATGTGGCAACCACATGTTCGGCTGCGGAGGTAGCGTGTGTATTCTGCTTTGGACGCGAAGATATCATTCCGGATATGTTTCAGCGGCTGTTGACGTCTTCCGAACAAGCTCACATGCAGGTTCCGTCCCTCAGCTACTATATCAGGCGACACATCGAACTGGATGGTGACCATCACGGACCTCTGGCCCGTCGCATGGTCAATCTGCTGTGTGGCGATTCAGACACAACGGAGCTGTGCATCCAGACGACAAGGACGGCGATTCAACAACGCATTTATTTGTGGGACGGAGTACTGGCTGAGGCCAATTTCGTACTTCGCTGAAAGATTTTACACCAGTTCCGGCATGACCTTGCCGCCATCCTCAACCAGGTACTGCGGGCGACCGTTGTTGTCGGCGATCGTCGTGCGTGCAGAATCCCTCAGGATACAAACAACAAAACCGGGACAGTGTCCCGGTTTTGTGCGTGGCTTCTGGTCAAATTGCTGGTCGGGAACCCCCGGAACTCAGCGCTGCCAGACGCGGACTGTTTTGCCCTGGCAGGACGCTTCAGCAACCAGCCGTCCGGAACCCATGCATGTCGGTCCGCATCCACCTCCGACAAAGCACCCCATCGGAGCTGGTCGTACGTGACCGCAGGTACCACGGCTGGCCATCAGTCGGGCTTCTTCTTCTGCCCAGGCCTGCATCGAGTTACCCTGCACCACTGACGAACCAGTTGTGCTGACAAAGCTCACGGGTTGAATCTGCTGCGGAGAACCACTGTGGCCGTTCTGTGAATAGACAGCCGGTGAATAGGCTGCCTGTGTTGTTCCTGTAGTGTAACGCATGGGCGACGAAGTCTGCCAGGAACCTCTCTGATAATTCGAGACACGGTGCCTGCCTCGTGCTTCAGTCACTCCACTGGTTACGCCAATCAACAGGATCGCCAACATCCAAAACCGAATCATCCAAAACTCTCCATGAAACCAAACATCGCCGCAGTACATTCTGCGACCTCTCCCGGATTTTACCACGCCATCCGCAAATGCAAACCGGCGATCCTTGACCAGTTCCAAATAACCCAATGATTCGAATGTGTCAGGTTTTTTCCGCATTGGACTTGTTGTTGTCGGGGAATGAAACTAGTGGTTTGCATCGCTCAATAAATAACTGTCCGATATGAAGTGAGCGGCAAGGCGCTCACTTATTGATCGAGCGATCCTTACCGTGCGTTGATGGGATCGACATCGATCGCCAGTTCAACGCCTTCCGGCAGGGTGAGTGTACTCTCGACGGACTGCCAGAGTTCCCGCACCAGTTCAGGCGTCTTGCCGGCAATCTGCAGATGAAAACGCCACAGTGTCCGCAGACGGATGACCGGGGCGGGTGCAGCTCCCAGAATGCGGACGTCCTTTGTCGGGCCGGTTCGGGCGGCGCGGAGTTTATCGGCTACGTCGCGGGCCGTGCGGCGGACGCGGTCTTCATCGGGGCCGCGAAAGATGACGCGGGCGACATGAGAAAACGGTGGAGCTCCGCCGTCGTGGCGTTCGGCCAGTTCATGTTGCGCGAATCCGATAAAGTCATGCTTCGATGCAAACTTCACTGCCGGGTCCTGGGGACTCGTTGTCTGCACAAGGACGCGGCCGCCGCGTTCGCCGCGTCCCGTGCGTCCAGCCACCTGAGCGATCAACTGAAATGTGCGTTCGGCCGCCCGCATGTCAGGCTGACGCAGCATTGTGTCGGCATCGACGACTCCCACCAGAGTCACATTTGGAAAGTCCAATCCTTTGGCGATCATCTGAGTCCCCAGCAGGATTTCGACTTCACCATGCCGAAATTTGTCCAGGGCCTCGTCGTGGCTGCCGGGCTTCTTCATGGAATCGCTGTCCATGCGCAGGACCCGCGCATTGGGAAAGGTGTTCTGAACTTCTTCGTCCAGTTTCTGAGTCCCTGTGCCAAGATAGCGGACTGCGGGACTCTCGCATGTCGGGCACACTTTCGGTGGCGGGGTTTCATAGTCGCAACTATGACACACGGCCGCCTGACGATCCCGATGCCATGTGAGCGTCACGTCGCAGTTCGGGCACTTGATTCCCGCACCGCAACTTCTGCACCAGACCGTTGGCGAATAACCCCGCAGATTGAGAAACAGGATGACCTGTCCTTTTTCATTCAGGGCGCGAGTGATCGCCTGAAACAATGCGCGACCGATAGAAGAACCACGCTTGATGCGAGGATCATCCCGCGTATCGACAATCAAAACCGGCGGCAGCGGGCGTTCGGCCACGCGAGACGGCATCGAAATCAAAGTGTCCGTTTTTCGCTGTGCCCGCAGCCACGATTCGAGTGTCGGCGTAGCTGATCCCAGAATGAGCGGGACTTTTTCATCCAGGCAGCGCTTCCTCGCAACTTCTCGGGCGTGATATCTGGGCGTGCTGTCCTGCTTGAACGACGGTTCGTGTTCTTCGTCGATGACGATCAGACCCAGATGCGGCGTTGGAGCAAACACGGCACTCCGCGCCCCGACGATGACTTCGATACCGCCGCTGGCAATCTGCTGCCACTGCCAGTGTCGTTCCGCATCGGTCATGTGACTGTGAAGCACGGCGACCGAATTGAAGCGACTGCGAAACCGCCGAATCGTTTGCGGCGTCAGGCTGATCTCCGGCACCAGCACGATGGCCTGCCGTCCGTAACTCACCACCTCCCGAATCGCCCGGATATAAACTTCCGTTTTGCCACTGCCCGTGACACCATGCAGCAGCAGCGTTTCGTATTCGCTCGCTCGAATCGGACGCAGAATCCTGTCGAGCGCCAATTGTTGCTGATTAGCCAGTTTCAGATCCTGCTGCTGTTCAAAGGTTCCGATTTCATCGCCGGTGATGTCTGAACGGATTCGCAGGGCGGTGATCAGGCCCTTCTTTCGGAGACTGTTGAGCGGGCGCCGGTCCGCAGCCGCGCGTTCGCATAAGTCTGCGGCCGCAACCGGACTGCCGGACTTTTGCAGGATTTCGAGCACCGCTTTTGCTGTCGGCTGAACCGCGTCGTGGTCAGTTTTTCTTCATTGCCTGGCGTCAGGATGAAGCTCTGCACTTCCCGCGTGCCGCTCTTGCGCCGTACGCCTGCCGGGATCACGCTGTCGACACTTGTCCCCAGCCGCAGAGATAGCGTTCGCCAATCCACCGTGTGAGTTCCAGCATCCGTTCGTCGAGAAGCGGTTCGCTGTCGAGCAATTCGATAATCGGCTTCAGCACGCGCTGCGATTGATCGGTCGGTCGCACGGCGACGCAGTAACCAACAACACTGCGATTTCCCCGGCCCAATGGTGCTTTGACGCGTTGCCCGGCTTTGATTCGATCGCGAATAGCATCCGGAATGGCGTATGTATAAGGTCGTTCCAAGGGCAGATTGAAGACGACTTCCGCCACCATGACGTCTTCATTTGCCGCATTCTGCCATTCAGGCGTCTCGGCAAATTCAAACATTCCCTGCTGAGAATTCATGGAGGCAGTCTAATACGGCAGTTCGCGGATGTACATGTTCCTGAAAAACAGTTCGCTGCCGTGATGCTGCAGCTCGATCTGATCAGCGCGCACCAAGGGTGTCAGGCCGGTCTGATCCCAGTAGTTTTCGAGAGCGACACGATCCACAAC
>JBBJME010000256.1:0-10612 GCA_037719765.1 Planctomycetaceae bacterium | reverse complement strand
TGCGGGCGAAGCCCGCGTTAAGGCAATGCGACGCGATTGTACCAGTTCCCAGATGCGCCCTCGTCCCAATCGAAAACAAACGCCGGTTGCTCGAAGTCAGGGGCGATATCACGGAACATGTGGCCCCAGTCTTCTACGGCAATTAAAGGCGGCTGCGTTTAAGGCGTTGGAGAAAAAGAACTGATTGGCAGGTTGCAATCAAGGAGTATCAGAAAATGATCTTTGGTGGAGTGAGACTGCCCGACAATCTAGTGACTGCATTGCGGGAGAATCGACTCGTGTTCTTCTGCGGCGCCGGCGTTTCATTTCCTCCTCCATCAAATCTCCCGATGTTTGACCGTCTAGCAAGTCAAATTGCCGGCGTTGATCAACTCCCTCCAAATGAGAAAGAAGATGCTTTTCTCGGCGAACTATTGCGTAACAAAAAGACGAACGTGCATGAAATCGCCGCACGGATTTTGTTGAAGCGGGAGTCTGCGCCCACGGAATTACACCACGATTTATTGAGACTCTTTCAAAAGCCAGATCAAGTCCGAATCGTCACTACAAACTTTGACTCCCATTTTTCGAAGGCCAATAGGTCCGTCTTCGGCAAGAAGCAGGTCTCGGAGCACATCGCTCCGGCATTGCCGCTAGGTGATGATTTCAGTGGAATCGTCTATTTGCATGGTGCTGCTGCCAAATCGTCTCGTGAGTTGGTACTTACGGACCAGGACTTTGGCGAAGCCTACATCACTCGTGGCTGGGCTCGACGGTTTTTGATTCCGCTCTTTCAAAAATATGTGGTAGTGTTTGTCGGGTACTCACACCAAGACGTCACCATGACGTATCTGGCGCGAGGACTAACATCGTTTTCACCGCAGCCTCGATTTGCGTTTTACGTTGATGGAAAGCCGTCGGATGACTATGCCCGTTGGAAGAGTCTGGGAGTTGAGGTTATCCGTTACCCACCAGCCGACGCGAATGCCGCCAACAGGCATCAGTCGCTTACGGACTGCATCCGGGAATCCAGCCAACATTTTCGGCTTAGCCTGAAAGTTCAGGTAAAACGAATTCGCTCACAAGTTCGGGGGTTACCTCCAGAGGGCGAGAAGGAAGATGGGTCACTGAAACATTGGCTGGAAACCCAGTCACTCACGATGGAATTCTGCCGAAGTGCAAAGCGACTGGAATGGTTTGAATGGCTACGCGAACATGGATACTTTGACTGTTTGTTTGAGCATAGCGCATCAGATACTCCACGTACTTTGTCGCCCGACATCGAACATCATTTTATTCACCTCGCGGCAGGATTCGTGCGGTCTCGTTTTCCTGCATGGCTCTTGGGAATGATCAGCCAGAAGAAGCGACCGTTGTCTATGGGATTCGTTGCAGTCTTCGTCTCTTATCTGCGGCCCCGGCGTGGTGAAAAATCGAAAACGGATAAGTATTTCGGTGCGTGGGTTAGCCTTCTTCTGCAACAACCACGCGAATGTATTTCCGGCTACCACGGTGCGCAGCTTCTGCTTGGATGTGAGTTGCCAAAACAAAAGGTCCTTGCTCTGGCTATCCTTGAAAGGTTGACAAGGCCCGTTGTGGAATTTCAGGTTAGTCAATGGACTCGCCTGTTTCGTGAGGCCGATGAGCAGGCGTCCCTTCGATTGCCTGCGACGGATTTTTCAACAAATCTGGGATGGTCTAATAGAGAAGGTCGTCTCTGGCGGATGCACTTGAAGAATTCTTACCAGTGCTGACTCAAATGCCTCGCGAACTTTGCTACTTTGCAGTTCGAACTATCGAGTCTGCACATGAGTTCGTGCCTGCCGTTTCAGTCGCCATGACAAAAATTCAACGACTTGACTTTGCACGCAGTTCAATTGCCGAGCATGAGCAGGACGCCTACCAGCGAAGCGACCTAATTGACATCCTGATTGATATTGCTCGTGACACGATTGCTCATCTTTTTCAGTCAGACCGGGATTGGGCTTCATCGCAGGTTGAGCTCTGGTGGCAGTCAGAAATTCCACTTTTGCATCGTCTGGCATTGTTCGCCGCAACTTGCAATACGCAAGCCTCGGCCGACGATTTAGTGGCTATGCTAATTGAGCGCCGGCTGCTGTTTTCCTTCGAAACAAAGAAGGAGACGTTTGATCTCCTGGCCTTCGTCTATCCGCGTGCTTCGACTGAGTGCAGAAAAGTACTCGTTGGAGCAATTGAAGGAACAAATGGGAATCGTCGAAAAATAAAGAATGACCGTCTGGTGTCCGCGTACGAGCGGTACAACGTCTTGGTCTGGCTGGAAATGAAAACGCCTGATTGCGAGTTTGTTCTTAATGCCTTATCGAGAATCACGACCGCGAATCCGGATTTTGGTCCTCGAGAGCATCCAGATCTGGATATCTGGCATGGACAAGCAGAGTTTGTCGATCCCAGTGAAGGCGTCAACTTTGCAGACATACTTTCAGGGCCCCCGTCGCTTTATCTCGAACAACTGCTACGGGCTCCCGTATCAGGGTTTGGCAAAGACCGCCGCGACATGTGCAGCAACCTGACGCAGCTCGCTGAAATCAATCGAGATTGGGGGCTCAGTTTTCTCACCTGTGCTGCTGAGTCTGTCGGGCTCGATTCGGCGCTCTGGAGTACAATCCTGGTCGAATACAGCAGTCTTCTTAAAACAAGAGAAGACTGGCTTCAGTTCACGCCAATTCTCGAATTGCTGCTGCGAAACAAAGAATCGTTACATGGCGTAGTTTGGCTCGTGAATCACACTATGTGGCCTTGCCACCACAACGTACCTGAGGACACAATCGTTCTGTGCATGAAGTTTGTGAACCTCGCATGGTGCGAACGAAAGAAAGCGGTTGAGCGGGAACGTCAGTTCTTTCGAGACTGGTACACCACAGCCATCAATCAACTCGGCGGGTGGATCGGTGACTCATGGGTTCGCTATTGTTCGCACCTCAGACAGAAAGAGGACCACACGTGGGCACAGATTCCGGACGAGATTCGGGCTCGGCTGGTTGAGGCCGTGAGTAATGAGGACGAAACCGCAATCAATGCGAGAATTGCCCTCACACCATGGATCGCCTACTTCTTTGTCTGGGATCCAGAGTTCACAAGGCAACACCTTCTTCCGCTCTTCGATTGGAGCCGAAATGCTGAAGTTAGCCAACAGACATGGTCTGTCTTGCTTGCGTATTCTCGTGGTTCTGCAAAGACCATGGAAATTGAACTACTGCCATTTTACAGGAGCTTTGCTCAGCAGATTTCTTCGGTAGCTGTAGAGACTGGTGAGCACCTTGAGCAGTTCAATCGGGAGGCTCAGGATCGCTTTGGTCGTCACATCGCCCGTATCGCGATGGACGTGATCGAGTTACCAAAGCGAGTTGCCTTCCTTGAAGAATTCATAGTTTTGCTGACACCCCCAGCCCGTGAAGGTTTGGCCCAGTCGATATCGTTCCGGCTAAAGGAGATGACATCGGAGGAGTGCGAAGTCACGTGGCAGGATTGGCTGCGAGAATACCTCGACCTTCGACTCCTCGGCCGTCCCGCATCGTTGACGACCAATGAAGCGAGTGCATTTAAGGAAGCTGGCTTCTCCCTTACACGGTCATTCCCAGAATTCGTTGATCGATTTGTGCAAATGCCATTGGTGAGCGTCTTTGTCTACTCCGTTTTGGAGGAGTTAAAGAGATCCAATGTGTGGAACGATTACCCGATTGCAACATGCCGGTTTCTGACACACTTACTGCCATCCAACGACGGAAGCTTTATTCCTCGTGACATAAATGCGCTAAGCAAATCCCTTAAGCTATCAGTCGGGCATAGTCCAGAATTCAAGGAGTTTGAAGATGAGCTGTACCGGCAGGGCTGGCGGCCATGAATAACTTTTGGGCAAGTATTTAGATGGCATCATTCTCTTGAATGTGCGGAAAGAATAAACAATGCGTGCAACCTTGAAGAGCCTGAATGCGTTGCCTAAACGACTGTTCTGGTCGACCCGGTTGGGTATCGATTCCGACTTCACTGCTGAAGATCCGCTTGCGTTTGACTATCTCGGACAGCCGAGCTTGCTGACAGTGGAAACTAGCGATCTGTCTATTGCAGTCTTACAATTTTGCCGCAGACTTGCTCGCCTAATAACTACAATCGCATTGACGCAGTTGGGACTGTCTGCCTCGCGTTCATATCTCTGAGCAGATTGAGGTCATCATGATTCAAATCAGCAAACCAGATTTCCCAATCGGCAAGCTGCTGGCGACTCCCGCGGCCATGGAGGCATTGCAGGAAGCGGATGTCGAGATCATTGATTTGGTGGAGCGTCACATCGCCAAAGATTGGGGCGATCTGTCCGACGAAGACAAGAAACTAAACGACGAGGCTCTGCACGACGGATCACGAATCCTGTCGGCCTACGTTCTGGACAAGACAGGCGTCAAGATCTGGATCATCACGGAAGCCACCAATGACAACGGCGAACGAGCCGCGACGACGGCATTGCTTCCGGAAGAGTATTGAGCCTGCATAACGAGGAATGTGACACATGACCTGGTTCGATGATCTCGTTGGCTTTCGTGAACAATCGGGTGGTCAGGTTCGTTCGATTGTTGACGTAGACGGAGATCGCTTACGGTCACGGGCGAATGGATTAGAGTTTCGTTGCGGAACGTTGGAAGTCGTTTCGCTGAGTGACTTGCGAAAGCGGACGGCCACAACGCAGCGTACGAACAAGCAAATTCGGCTGTCTGAGGTCATTGGTAATGTGCAGTCGCTGCATCAGCAGGCCGAAAACGCAGGTGCATTGTTTCAAGTGGCGTCGCAGTTCAATCTGCTGGAGATGGTCAGCCCATCTGTTACACCCGATGACGGTATTGGGATCTACGAAAACGATCGGACTCAAGGACCAGCTTGTGCAATCGCCGCAGGGGCCGGGACGATTTATCGAAACTATTTCGCGCCAGTGAATGGCAGAGTAGGGCAGTCCGCTGCGAATCAAATTGACTGTCTGCAGGATATTGGAGCGGCTCTGGGGAATCAGCACAATCGTCTATGGCGCATGCGGAACGGCTACGCACTTCCTTCAGTTGAAGGACTGCGAGAAATCCACGATCAGTTGCTGGCGATGGACGAATCCGAGCGTGACGATCTGCTGCAACGACTTCAGATTGGCATCCAATGGGATACTCAGGTCACTCTCGGAGACTGTCGAGACCGTACTCCAGCACCATATATGTCCTTCGCAGGACCATCGCCGTAGCTGGGGTCAGGCACGAGCTTTGTTCGGCTTTGATTTCGGCGGTTCGCCTTCGTTCTTTTTTGCTGCAAGCTTTGCGGCTGCCAGCTTCTTTGCACTGGCAAGTCGGCGTTGAGCCCGGGTCAGGCGGTTGCGGTCCGCTGTATCGCGGCGTTCGTCGGAGCGATACGTGCGAACTGCTTCAGGGTGCGATTGCTTCCAGACATCGGCCCGCAAGGATTCGTAATCTGTCGATCCCGCAAGTAACTGATCCAGCGCATCCTTCACGTACATCCACACATCCAGATCATTGCGATGCGCGGTACTCACCAGCGTCAGCAGATTTGCCGCGCGTTCGCCCGCATCAGCACTGCCGATGAACAGCCAATTCTTCCGACCCGTCGCAACCTGCTTCATCAGTTGTTCCACATCGTTGTTATCTATCGGGATCAGACCGTTCGTTGTGTAAAGCTGAAGTTGCTCCCAGTGATTACGGATATAATTCACCGCCGCTGCGAAGTCGCTCTTCGGCAGGATGCAGCGCTCACTCACCGCATCGCTTTTCAGATACTCTCCCATACGGTTCAGCACGGGAATCGATTCTGTCTGACGCAGCGTCCGGCGATTCTCCGGCGACAGTTCTTTGCCGCGATCTTCGATGTCATACAGTTGACGAAACATCGCCAGCAGTACGCTCGCCTGCGCAGGATAAGTCGTGCGGCAGTCGAAGACTTTCCGGCGGGCATGCGACATGCACGCGACACGTGTGATGCGCAGGTCGCTGCGGAGACCGATTTGTTGAAAACCGGTCCAGCAGTCGGCCATCAGAAATCCGCGAAACTCCGACAACACATCATCGGGGCCGTAACGTTCGCGACTTACGGTGAAATCGAACACGTTGATCGGAAGACTCACACCGCGGTACGCCCACATCCGAGCCGTCAGACTTGGCTTCTGTCTGGCTATCGCTTCCGCAAGAACTTCGTAACGACGGCGATCACGCTCTGAAGCGTCTTTTTTCAGCGCTGGCAGACCCGCCGGAGTCAGCAGAGTCACTCGCGTCTCATCGCAGCCAATCACCTGCTCCTGCATCAGTTGTGTACGATAGTAATCTGCCAGCGGTCGCAGCACACACTCAGCTGCCGTGAGAATATTCAGCAGGGTTGATCGCGTCGGACACCAGCCGCTGCCAGCGAACCAGTTCTGCTGACGATAGAAAGGCAGATGATAGTCGTACTTTGCTGCGATGATTTCTGCGGCGATGCTGGCTCCGTAGCGATTGCCCTCGACGAGGCCCGTCGCTCGTTCCGGCTGTGCGATGCCGCATTCGGCATGACTGGCACACGCATACTTCGGATACAGGGTGACTCGCACACGCAGCTTTGGACGTTCGAATTCGAGCGTCTCAGTTTTGTCGTAGCCGATGATGTTTCGTTCACCGTGTTCGGCGCAGTGCGTGTCGGCGGCTGAGGATGGTGCTGTGACTTCATAACGTTCCAGATGAGCAGGAAGCTGCTCGTTGCGTGGCTTCTTCTTTTTTGTGATCTCACGCCGGACCGTAAATTCCTGCACGATCTTTTCGGCTTCAATCACCGCGTCGGCGATCGCATCTTTCGACTGTTCATCATCGCCGAAGTTCAGCGTCAGTTGATTCGGATCATCGACGCTGCGTTCTGATTTTGGTCCGTAGAGCTGCTTGACGAGCTTGTCAATCTGCAGTTGCAGTTCCACGATTTTTTGCGACTGATCTTCCGTCGACTTCTGCATATCGAGCAGAGCGCGGGCCTGCTCAAGTATGAGCGACTGGCAGGCGTCCAGATCCGTCGGAATGTGTGATGCGTCTTGCATGTTCTTAGTACGTCGCGATCAGGAAAATGTTCGAGACATTTTGTAAAGAAAGAAGCCGGCAGAATAAAAATTCTGCCGACTTCTTTCTGAGTCAGGTTCTTGAATTTCCGATTACTCATTGAGTGATCAGAAATCTCTTTCGTCGTTGCTTTGCTGCGGCCAGCGCGACACCGCCGAGCAGCATCGAAAGCTGCGTGGCATCCAGCGTGATGTGCGTTGACTGATCGCTGACGCGCGGCATTTCGAACGTCCCTTTTTCAAGCCGCTTGTAAAACAGCACGAGCCCGTCTCGATCCCACCACATCGCTTTGATACGATCACGCCGCTTGTTGATGAACAGGAAGAGATGTCCATCGAGCACGCTGATTTCAAACACCGATGCAATCACGCCGGTGAGTCCATCAAAGCTCTTGCGGAAATCCACAGGCTGCGCACAAAAGTAAATCGGCAGATGCGTCGGACACGTCAGCATGTCGCGTCCTCCGCAAGTGGGCGATCCTGATTCATCGCACTGCCATTCAGAGCTGAGAGGCGACTCACGACTCCGATCGTGTTTTCGACCGTTTCAAAATCTGAGATCGGAACGAATACACGAACGCCGTTCGTCAGATGGATCTCGATGCGTGTTGCCGGTGAGGCGACCGACCCGGCCTGCATGACATGCACGGGAAGGAACGACGCTTTCTGCAGCGATCGCGGTGACCTGCCTTCAGGCGTGACCAGCTCCGCGGATTGGCTCCTGGATTTCGTGTCTCGCAGCCTCTTCTGCCAGTTGTAGAACGACGCAACTGACACGCCTTCCCACTCACAGAATTCAGCCACCGTCAGCCCCGACTCTCGCCGCCGCCGAATCCGCTCGCTCCACTCACAATGCTTCCCATCATCTACACGACGACCCATGATTCATTCCTCTGCTCGGTTGAAGAAAACTCAAACCGACACAGAATGAAGGGGCTGTCTATAATGGTTGTGGGGTACGGTTACGACTGTCAGCACAGCGTTACTCATGCCTACTGTTCCGCCTTGCCTGTCGCGTACTCATCGCAATCTTCAAAACATTGGGAACCGTTCGCCTGCCTTGTACTCGAAGCGGCCTACGAGGCCACTTTGCATGTTGCTTCGCTCAACGCTGACCGAACGGGGAACCGCCAAGTGTATCTCACGCTGCTTGGCGGTGGTGCGTTTGGAAATGACAGCGACTGGATTATGGCGGCCATCGAACGAGCGGCCCGCCTGTTTGCCTCGGCGGATCTGGACATCTTCATCGTGAGTTACCGGGCGTCGAAATCCGATGTGCAACGCATGATCGATCGCCTTCAATAGTCTTCGGATAACCTGCATGCGGATTTGGATGAATGGCTTTTCAGGCTGCTGCGTATCAGCTTCGTCAAATCGAAATTCGTTCCACGATGTTTCGGGTCACAGTCTTCTGCCGTCGGTCGTAGAGCCGAGTGGTGCGTGGATCTGCATGGCCTGCCAGATTTTGAATATCTTCAAGCGGGATGCCCTGAGACAAAAGATTGGTTATTACTGCGACCCTGAAAGAATGGGGTGACAGTCGTGCTGGAAGTCCGCAGGCTTTCATTCGGCGTTTGATCATGCGGCTCATGTCGCCGGGTGACATGGGGCGGTCGCTGAGAACTCCGGTGCGTCGGATTGTAGTCAGAAATAGCGGTCGATCGGACTGGTCGCCAAGCTGCAGTTCTGTTGACTGTAGATAGCTCCGCAGCAATTGCTGCAGGTCATGGCGGACAGGGATTTCGCGGGACTTTCCACCTTTGTCAATAAAGTGCAGACAGTACTGATCGCCAACGTCGTACAGGTCTTTGACCTTCAAAGTCGCGACAGCACCGATGCGGGAAGCCGTGTAGACCAGAATTGAAATGATGGCTTTGTCGCGCAGGCCGACAACAGTATTGGTGTCGATCGATGCCAGAAGTGTTCGAGCCTGTTTGATAGTGATCTCAGGCGTCTTGCCTTCAACCACTTGATAGCGTTCACCGCGAACCGATAGAGCAGGGTTCAGTGCGATGGCATGGCGGGTCACCATGCCGAAGAAGAAATGCCGCAATCCAGCGAGCACCTGCTTTTTGCTCGCGATGCAGAGCGACAGTTCATCCAGATAAATTCCCACGTCCGCCGGAGACACCTGCTGCAGTTGTCGATTTCGCAGCTCACACCATTCCAGAAAGCGCAGCACACAACGTCGGTACGCTCGGCGCGTGTGTGCATTGCGGATCTTGGCGTGAAAGAACTCTTCGAACGCGAATCGCGCACTGTGACCAGCCTGTTCGATAATCGCGGGCACCGATCGGTGATCGCTGGCCGTCGTTGATTGCTGCACCACCACATGCGATGTTACCAGTGATGGTATTTCGTTCACGCAGAATCGGCGACATTCGTTTCACGAGCGGCCCAGTCGAGGAACGCGCGCCGATGACTCCGGTCCCATGTCTGAATCGCTGCGTTCATGTCGAAGCGACCACATTGCCATTCGCGTGCCGGCATCCAGAGATTCAGCAGGAACCTCGCCGAATGCACCGCGTTAGCATCATCGGCTGACTCAGCGGCCCAGATGTCCAGTTGATTGGGATTCCACGGTGCGATGCCCGGTGCTTCTGCCAGTGCCGGAAACTTCACACCCAATCCAAGAAATGCGTTATCACTTTGCTTCATATTTCTGATGACCTCCATGCGGTTTTGAATTTCAGGGACAATTCCCCTTCCTCTTCATAGCGCATGATAAAGGACATTATCAAGCACAAAATGCAGTTCGAACTTCCGAGCAAAATCACAGGCAATCCGGCAAGCTGGCTTGCCGGTCTACGTGCCTGCCAGGAGGCAAGTTTGCCTTGAATTTCCTCGGGAAATGCTGAGAGAAGTCGTATCTGAAAAACAATTCCAGACATTCTGCATCGTCGGCGCAGAATCGAACGCCACAATTCGTCTTACCCGGCAGGACGATCATGTCATTCATCGTTGGAGTCAATTGAAATGTCCAAGTTCGAAAACCACGAACCGTTTTATTCGACAGTGCATTCCATGCTGGAAGGAGTCGCTGGCCTGACGCCGGAGCGGCGGGACGAAAAGCTCCGGCAGTTGATTACCAACTACGGACAACAACTGAACGGCTGTCTGATCCGAAAATACGGAATTTCTGAGGATGATGCCGCCGAGGTCGTTCAGCAGTTTCTGCTGACGCGACTGCTGCAGCCGACTCCGGAGCTAAATGTCGCCGGACAATTTCTCGCGGCCAAACGGGTTGAGGCTCAACTGCGATTCCGCAACTACCTGCGGCGAGCCTTGTATAATTTCTATATCGACCAGCGGCGTCGAAGACAGCTTCCCGTCGTTCAGGTGGATTACCTTGATTCTTCCGCCGGCACGACTCCAGAAAATCCTGCTGAAGATTTGCGGGAAGATATTACCTGGGCGAATCACCTGCTGAATCAGGCTTGTAATGCTGTTCAGCAGGAATGCTATCTGCGCGATCAAGCCGACGTCTGGAGAGTTTTTAGGGAACGCATCCTGCAACCGATCGAAACTGGTGAG
>JBBJME010000255.1:0-10613 GCA_037719765.1 Planctomycetaceae bacterium | reverse complement strand
TGCAGACCATTGATTCTGTTCTGTGCCGCGGAGTTCAGCACAATCAAAGGAATCGAAATCGCCATTCCGGCCGCAGTCGTCCAGAGGGCGAAGCTGATGTCCGCCGCCAGTTCTTTTGGTTCCACACCGGAATTCGATGCACCGGCAATTTTGGAAAACGCATTGATCATCCCGAGCACCGTACCAAGCAGTCCCAACTGAGGTGCGGTCTTGATGCTCGTGGAAACCCAGTTGTTGAGCCGATCCAGCCCGGTCATAATGTCGCGTTCAAATCGTTCCATCAGCATCTGCCGGACTTTTCCGATCGGACGGTCACGCTGCTGCACAGCCAGCGTCGCCAACTGCGGCAATGCGCGATTCCAAAGTGCCGGCGTATCGCACAGCGCCAGCGCTCCGTCGAAATCGTTGCGATCGAAGCATTCACCAATATCGTTCAAAAACGACTGCTCAGCCTCTACGCCCGGGAATGATTTCTGCTTGATCCTGCGAAACAGCAGATAGCCGCAAAATGCACCCAGCATCGCGCATGCGCCAATCCCGATCCAGATGGAATTCTCCACCAACTTCATCATGAACGAAGCTTCGACTTTTTTATCCTGAGCCAGCATGAATACAAAGCCAGCACTGTTCTGCAACCAGTTCATAGGACATTCCGGGAAGACGAAAGAAGAGAAACGGAAAGGTGAAAAGAAGATTCCCACTACTTCAACAACTGCTTCTGGACAAAAAACTCATAGCCACTGCCAGCTCGGCGAACACGAAAATACGACTTTCGGATTTCGTCTGCCGTGTGGCCTCCAAATTCCTGTTCGATCGTGGCCATCAGCGTCTCTGTTTCTGATGTGTAAAAATGCAGCACCGCGGCAGCAGATGCATCAATGCCCGCTTTCTGAAACAGTTCGACGTCGGCCACTCGACGATCTTCACTGCCGTCCGCCCAGTTCATGAACAATCTCTGCTCCGCGCCAGCGGCACCTTCCTTGATCTCGCGCGTCGTCGGTTTCTCTGCACTCATGTTGCTCATGTAGACCAGTCTACCTTCGGCAGGGAACATCGCCCCCAATTCGATCCCGAAAAAATCAAGCTGTGCAGCGTAACTCGTGAGATCGCCCTTATCGGCGAATTCGACGATCCACCGCTGTTCACGTTTCGTGCCGCCGCGACCTCCACCGCCCGTCCCCAACGGCCGACCACCTGTGCCATCGGCGCTGCCGGGGCTGCCTGTATTCTTTGAACCGGTGAATTCATTCGGTGCCACAACGGCGGCTGCATTTTCGGAGACCTCAACAACCTGTTCGACGACCTCTTCAAGTTCCGTCACATCGGTTTCTTCGTTCGCAAGTGACGGATCGAGAGAGGCATCTTCGGGCGATTCCACGTTGGGTGTTGCGTTTGGATCGCCGTCTTCCCAGCCGCCGTCGCCCGGAGGCAACATGACAACTTGCTTCTTCTGCGGAGACGGAAGCAGATTCGACAACCAAATGATGATCATCACGATCAGCGTCAGCACAGCACACAGGGCAGATGTGGAAAGTGCCGAGACGGTGATGTCGTACTTTGTCAGCTTGATATGTGGTGAACGTACCGGACGCGTCGTGCGGGCGCTGGTCTTTTCAGCAATCGACATGGGACGAGCTTTCAGAACGCGCTATCCGAAAAGGGGTCTGACCCTTTGCAGGCGAGCGATAATGTTGTGTTTCCGTCTTGCCGGAGAGGGTCATACCCCTTTTCGGATAGACGGATTTTATCGAATCGTGAGCATTCTGACAAAGAACTCAATACTATCCACGGAAAAAACTTCCCGCAATGACCATTTGCCTTCGCCGCAAGACGGGATCAGGAATTGAAATGCCGAGTTCGCCCGCAGGAATCGATGAGAGCCATGGCGGTCCGGCGCTCGCAAAGCATGCCGGTTCCACCCTACAGTAAGATCTGTTGAGTCCGTTTAAGCCATATCCTCTGAATCATGCCCGTGTCTGTCCTGATCTCAAGCCTCGATCCCGCACTCGACGTCCTCAGCACTTTGGCAGCGTTTGAGGATGAGCGATTCGTATTGCTTTTCGACAGCGCAGCCCGACATCGGGAACGCGACGCACGATACACCATATTGACCGCCGATCCGGTCGCCGTGACTCGGCTCGACAAAGCCGTGCTCGGGGACAATCCGTTCAGCGTACTCCGAACATGGCAGAAGCATCTCCCGGCATTGTATGGCAAGGAACGCGAAACGCTGCCACCGTTCTGCGGCGGAATTGCAGGCATGTTGTCATACGAACTCGGTCAGGCTTTCGAGAAAATCCCAAATCCCGCGATCGACGATTTCAAAACCCCGGCCTTGCTGGCCGGACTCTTTGACTGGGCCATCGTCTGGGATCACATGGCAGGCATGGTGCGACGTTACGTTCTGCGACTTGAGGACGCCGAGACGCCGCATCTGACCATGAGCCAGCGCGAACGCGTCGAATGGATTGAAGCACGACTGCAGCGAAAGTCGAATCCCAGTCCACAGCCAGCTGCCTCAGGCGTTTCAACGTCGCCGCCCGTCGAAATTACTCCGTTGCGTCATCGTATCGAACCCACGTCCGAGGTTTACTCCGATTTCACGCGAGATCAGTACACGACCGCAGTGGCCCGAGTGATCGAATACATCCGGGCAGGCGACATCTTTCAAGCCAACCTGTCGCAGCGACTCATGTCACCGTGGTCCGGAACAGCCACTCAACTTTACGCCAGCATCCGCACGAATAACCCCGCCCCGTTCTGCGGTTTGCTCAGGACCGATGATTTTTCGCTTGTCAGCGCGTCACCGGAACGATTCCTGAAAGTCAATCGCTCCCGGCAAGTGGAAACACGACCGATCAAAGGTACTCGCCGCCGACCGCGTTCCCCGATCGCGGATCTGTATGCCAGTGATGAACTTTCGACGAGCGAAAAGGACCGCGCGGAGAACGTCATGATTGTTGATCTGCTGCGGAACGACATTTCCAGGTCATGTCAGCCGGGAACAGTTCGCGTCACAGGACTCTGCGAAGTCGAACGCTTTGAAACGGTTCTGCATTTGGTCTCAACTGTCGTGGGAACTCTTCGCGATGACTGTGATGTCTGGGACCTCATGGCCGGTTGTTTCCCCGGTGGCTCGATTACCGGTGCGCCAAAAATCCGTGCGATGGAAATCATCGTTGAGATGGAACCAACCGTTCGCGGAGCCTACTGCGGAAGTTTATTCTTTCTCGGACCATGTGGCGATTTCGACAGCAGCATCCTCATTCGAACATTCACACTCAAAGACGGCTGGGTCCACTTCCCCGTAGGCGGTGGTATCGTGGCCGACTCTGACCCTCTCGACGAATACCGCGAGACCCTCCACAAAGCGTCCGGCATGATCCGCTCCTGCGGACGATCTTGGTTATGCAACAACTCAGTTCGCATTCACCAACAGGAAATGCCTGTCTCAGAAAGCACGCCTTGCTCCCGATATTCGCACCGACATCTCCAGGAGGAGAAACTGACCTGCTTTCCAAGCTTTGCCAGAGCACTAGAACATCAACTGCACCTGTGGTGAAACAGCCACCCTCATCATTGGGGCGGATATCTTGTGGCGTTGGCGATAAGGAAGTAGGTTGTTTGCAGCAGGAATCCGTGGTCGATCAGGTCCGGCACGAAGCCTTGAGAATTTCGTGATCGAGCGAAAATAGTATTCGGACAACACACTCATGCCCTGATACTTGAAATTTGCATCGACGGAATACAGGAGTTCGTCAAATTCGGTCGCTGCGGCCGGACGATTGTGACAGCTCAGATCCGATTCGCCGTCCCGGCCGTAGTCGCCGATCCGTCATTCGTCCGCCTTCAGGCAGCACTTTTTGTACTTCCTGCCGCTGCCGCAAGGGCAGGGATCGTTGCGACCGACTTTGGAGTTAGCCGTTCGGATGGTCTCGACCGGAGGGGGATAATATTCATCGTCCGGATCGTCCTGATGCGTCTGCTCGGACAGTCGCATCTGACGAAATGATTCAAGGCCGCGTACGTATTCATTCGCACTTTCCAGATCGAGACCAGGGGGAAGCAGGAGGGGATCCCGTTCGTCGAAACCATCCTCATCGCCGTCTTCTTCGAAATCTTCGGGGTGATATCCTCCAGACTCATCGTCTCTGTCGGCCAGCCATGAACGCACCTCGATCACGGAGTTTTCGATCCGCCTGCCGAGACGTCGATTCTCCAATCCCTCCCTGAAATCAACGTCTGGTTCCTGGAGCCACTCGTCCACTTCTTCCTCGCAAAGCCGGTATTCGTCGATACAGTCCTGAGCAAAGGCTCGCCGAATATCGTCTTCGGCGTCTTTGGCCTCCAGGTCGAGAAGGGCCAGAACAATGGTCGTCGTCAGGGCCTCGTCAGAATCCTCAATCGCTTGATTCATCCAGGATCGAAGGTACTCGATCGCCGATTCCCGGGAGAGCTTGCCTTCGATGATCATCCAGTAGATTCCATCAACGAGTTCAGTTCGAACGTCTTCATTGACATTCGGATCCGCCGCCAGCCTGCGAATCGCGTCGGGATTGTCAGCCAGACGTCCGACAATCTGATCAAGGTATCCTTCGATCAGTTGCGGGAACCGACTCACAACTTCGGGATTCGGATGGCAGACGCCCTCAAGAATGACGGGCAGTGCATCCGCGAAATCAAACTCCGTCAGCAGCACAGCGGCAATGTCTTGAGCGTCAGAGTGCAGCCATTCCTCATCGGTTTCATCGTCGCGGAATGTCGCCGCCTCTTTCAGGATCTGAATCAGCTTTGGCGTGGACTCTTCACGGTGCCGGCGCAGCCATCGGACTGCCGAAATAACATCATCCAGTTGCATTCCTTCACGGATTCGTGCGATCGCTTCATCAACGTCCTGCGGCGGGAATTCGTCCACAAAACTTTTCGGCAAACGCGGGAAATACTCCACTGGATCGCTGATTCGGTTCCGGCGAAACTCTTCCGCTTTGCGCTCGAAGTGTTCGTCCGCGTGAGCAAATGCCTTCTTGCACGCGCTTGGATCAATGATGGATCGGTCGACGGGCTCTCGATCGAAGATTCCCATGACAAGTTCTTCAGTGCCCGGCGCGGCCAGATCAGTGAGAGCGACGACCATTGATGTCATCACCTCCCGATCGGTCGCATGAGTGAATTTCGCGACTCGTTGCAGGAGCAGGCGGGCCGCTTCGTCTCGCGACGCCTTTCCCTCTGCGACCACACCGAAGAGTCCTTCGATCAGCGCCTGATGGTAAATCGACTCACAGCCCGGATCTTCCATCTCGGCGATGACCGATTCCGCATTGTCTGCCAGCTGCGCCACAACATGCGGAAAAGTTTCCGTCACCATTTCGCCGAAGAGTGGCAGATCAGCAAAATCGTCGTCGCGAAACGCATCCAGGATTTCCGGCAGTGTGTCGCGTGCATTGATCACCGTCAGCAGCATCACCGCAAGGCGATGAGAATCATGCAGAGTCAGAACACCGTTCGCAGAGTCCTCAGCGGCATTCATGATTTCCTGCATGAGTGCCGGTACGATTTCAGCTCCATACTCGACAGCAGCTCGAAGGGCTGCCACCGGAGCTTCATCATCGCAATATCGCAGGGCCTGAATGACCTGATCGACAGTCATCTGCCGGGTGAGCTCTTTGCTTCCATTCGTCTCGGTGGCCATGTTGCAATCTCCGTCCTGCGGTTCGTGTTGATGTCCTGATGAGGTGGGATTCTGGCAGATTGCGTGAGGGATTTCAAAAGTCCTCCGGAATTCTGACTGGCAGTCGCTTGTCGCCTCGGAGTCGACGACCGGTCCAGTTCGGCCTGGCGTTGACAGATGGCGGCACGCAGGATTTGAAAACACCCTCAAATCACATCTGCGACTTCCGTGTACAAAAACTGGACTCCGCCAGTCGCATAGTTCGGAACGTCAGCCACTGCGGCCTGGCCTTCGGGTGAAGCCAGCAGCGCCTCAAAATCTTCTTTCGATTCCATGTAGAGATCCGCAACATAGTAGTAGGAAGTCGGGCTGCCATCCGGCGTTGCTGTCACTTTGCCAATAGTCCACTTTTTAAGGCCCTTCAACTTCTTTGCGATCGGGATGTGAACTTCACGATAGTACCGATCAAACGCTGCGGGATCTGTTGGGTGTCCGTACAACACAAGCAATCTGATCATACACATTCACCTTTTAGCAAAGGAGATCGTGGTACAATGACAGGAACATTTTCACGATCGCGCTGGGCACGCGAACTCACGCACAAAGTTCGTTGGCGTGCTGCTCCCTGGCATACGTTGTGGGCCAGAGCAAGTCCGCTGTCAAAATGGTCGTTGGGCGCGACTCCGTGCGCAACGGCCTGTGCTTTGGTCAGTAAGATGTCACCAGCAACTTCGTGAATCATGAACAGTTTTGCCCTGAGAGAAAATGTTGGAAATACGTCTAAACCATCAGGCACGGGGACCTGACATGGCATGTGCGATTCCGGCGGAGCCAGCCGCAACAGCAAGGAAGACCCATTGAATATGTTCTGAAAAAAAGTCTGTCGTCAGCCCCGCGAGGGGAATTGCTGCGGCAAGCAAAAGGTTGACAACGGCCCACTTCCGCCAGCCGCAATACCACAAACCGGCCCCCGGCAGGAAGAAGCTCAAGAGTGAGGCTTTTGTTGAACGTTTCATGGCAACTCCAGGACTATTCCCGCCGACTGTTCCGCTGCTCAACACAATCAACTTATAGCAATTTGCTGCCGCAAGAGAAACAGTGACCGCGTCATCAGGTTGAACGGCCGTTGATCACTCTTGTCCATGAGAGTGTGTCGTGCCATCCACCGGGAATCTTGCAAGCGAAAGAAAAACTTCCATTCCCTCACTGTCGACCGCGGTAGACTCGAAGCAAAATCAAACCAAACGGGAGCAGCCAGATCAGATCATTGATCGGGATCAGATACAGCACGCGGCTGGATACATCGCCTTCATTGACGCTCCAGGCCATACCGATCGGGCCGAGCGACTTTGACAGCAGGCCGATCAGGATGATCACCCAGTGCTTCGATGGATTCATTGAGGCGATCGCATAGCCGATGCCGAACAGCACAATCACCAATCCGGTCCCCTGCCACAGAAACAGTTCTGCCGGTGGCTGAGCAAATCCGTAAACAAGCGATGATCGCTCGGGCCACACAATGATGAACACGCCCCAGATGAGGCATTGCAGCCCGGCGACAAGTAATGCAATCTGTGGCCAGCGTGCCGTTCCACCGCGAGGTTGTGATCCTGAGTCCGGGACGGCGGCGGTCACGACAGTTCATGCTCCAGACATCCGACCAGTTCTGGATAAACGCGAATCCCTGTGCCTGCAGCTTCTTCGGAGTCACCCGGGTACTGGCCAGCAACAGTTCATCCGCCATCTCACCCAGCACCAGCTTCGCTGCAAATGCCGGCATCGGAAACAGAGTGGGGCGATGCAATACGCGACCGACGGCTTTCGTGAAATCGTAATTCGTCATTGAATTGGGACTGACGGCATTGACGGCACCATGAATCGAATCGTGCTCAACGCAGAAGGCGATGATCCGCACCAGATCGTGCAGGCCAATCCAGCTCCAGTACTGTTTTCCAGACCCGATGATCCCGCCAACACCCAACTTAAACGGCAGCAGCATCTTTGCTAATGCTCCTCCTTTGGGGCTGAGGACCACACCGATTCGCACTTTGACAACTCGCAGTCCCAGTTCCGTCGCCGCCTCAGCCTCGTGTTCCCATTCGCGACAGACGTCGGCAAGAAATCCTTTTCCCGCAACCGCATCTTCGTCCAGGAGTGTGTCACCGCGTTCGCCGTAGAAGCCGATCGCCGATGCGCAAACGAATGTCGTCGGACGGTGACCGATGGCCGCGATCGACTTCACCAGACTCCGCGTTCCCTCGACTCGACTTCGACGAATTCGATCCTTCAATGCCGTTGTCCAGCGTCCGGCGGCGATGTTTTCACCAGCCAGATGCACGACTGTATCGACGGTTTCCAGCCGAGAAGGATCTTTCAACCCGCTCGCGGAATCCCAGATGATGCTTCCTCCTGATTCATCAGACGACTTCCGCGTGATGCTGACTGGAGTATGCCCGGATTCCCGCAACACAGTCGCCAACGCCGTCCCAACCATCCCCGACGCGCCAGTGATCGCAACCGTTTGTTTAGCGTTTGTCATCTCAAGTCTTCCGTATCTGAATTCCTGCGTGGGGTAAGCTTCCAGCTTGCCAACGCCGAATGAAAACTCATTGCTTTTTGGTAAAACTGACAAGCTGGAAGCTTATCCCACGTTGAATCAGCTGACCGCTGACGCAAGCTGCCAATACTATAGTTTCAGGCCCCCAAAAGACGAGTGCCTCAATTCAAACGACGACCGCGACAATGAGAAAGTCCCCGGCCTAATCGGGTTTCTGGCGGGAAAAGCAACGAAAGTCGAACTTTCGATTGCTGCATTTAGCCGAAACCGTACGATTTTCCTGTGGGGTACAGATTTTCGCGTGCGAGACTGCCGGGGGAATCTGTATTCCTGTTTTCCCCCCGCCCCAAATCCCCTCATCCAACTGTTCAGAGCCAGTATGTTGGCGTACCGCACCTGCGGTCTGGAATTCACGGTCAACGTTCGCCATGACTAACAGATTACCAATATCAGTCCTCGCCTCCTTCCGACGCGCTGTTGTCGCTGTCGTGGTGGTCATGTGTTCGGCACCTCAACAGTCCGCAGTTGCTGACGACGCACATGATTTTTTTGAACAGCGTATTCGACCGATGCTGCTCGAAAAATGTATCGAATGCCACGGCCCGACCAAACAGGAGAACGGTGTTCGGCTTGACCGGCGGGACGACGTGCTGAAAGGCCGGGCGGGTGATGCGCTGCTGATCAACATAGCGGCTCCGAACGAGAGTCGTTTATTGAAGGTGCTGCATTATGCGGAAGATGACACACAGATGCCGCCGTCCGGAAAACTTGACGATGAGCAACTTGCATACGTCCAGGAATGGATCGCCAACGGAGCCATCTGGCCGGAATCCGCAGACCTTGAAGGCGAAGCCAAACGCCGCGCAGAACGGTGGCGAGACCACTGGGCCTTCATTCCGCCAGCGATGCCCGATCTGTCCGCTGTGCCCGAAAACGAAAACCCGATCGATCATTTTGTCAAAGCTCGGCTGGCCGCAAAGAATCTGACCCTGTCTCCCGCGGCGGCGCCCGGAGTCCTCGTCCGACGCCTTTCGTATGCGTTGCTGGGATTGCCACCGGAATTGAGCGATCTCGCGGAAGCCGATGCTGCTTTGGCCAACGGAACTCTGACGGCATGGAAAACAGCGTACATCGATCGCCTGCTCGCTTCGCCGCATTTTGGTGAACGCTGGGGTCGATACTGGCTGGACATTTCCCGGTACGCCGACACGAAGGGCTATGTGTTTACTGAAGATCGCGAATATCCGGACGCATGGCGATTTCGCGAATGGGTGATTAAGGCTCTCAACGCTGACATGCCGTACGATGAATTCCTCAAGCGACAACTGACTGCGGATCGCATGCCTGGTTCCGACGATCCGGCCCAGGTGGCCGCGATGGGATACCTCACCCTCGGCCGCAGGTTTCTGAACAATCCGCATGACATCATAGATGACCGCATCGACGTTGTGACGCGTGGCATGCTGGGACTCACCGCAACATGCGCTCGCTGCCACGATCATAAATTCGATCCGATCCCGACCGCCGACTATTACTCGTTGTATGGCGTCTTCGCGTCATCCGATGAGCCGAAGAACGAGCCATCGACGCTGCGACTGGTGGACCGTGCGAATCCGGTGGAGCCTGTGATCTTTCAACGTGGCAGTCCGGGAAATCGCGGCGATGCTGTTCCTCGTCGATTCCTGACTGCCCTGTCTGCACCCGGTGCGGCGTCGTTTTCAGACGGCAGCGGCCGACTTGAACTCGCAAATTCGATCGCCAGTCGCAACAACCCTCTCACCGGGCGCGTGGCCGTGAATCGCGTGTGGATGCATCTGTTTGATCGCGGGCTGGTGGATTCACCAAGCGACTTCGGTGTCAGGACGGATCCGCCCACGAATCCGGAACTGCTCGACTATCTCACCATCGCTTTTATGGATCATCAATGGTCGATCAAGTCGCTGATTCGGCAGATCGTGACGTCGGAGACATGGCAGCAAAGTTCAGACTGTCGCGTCGATGCCGAAGCGGTTGATCCCGAGAATCGCCTGTTTGCCCGCATGAACCGCATGCGGCTGGATTTCGAAGGGCAGCGAGATGCCGTGCTGGCTGTGGCTGGCAGGCTTGATCCGGCAATTGGCGGCAATTCGGTCGATATCACAACGGACACAGGCACCGGGCGACGCACCATCTATGCCCGCATCGACCGTCAGAATTTCCCCGGCCTGTTTCGCACTTTCGACGTCGCCAGTCCTGATGCCCACGCGGCAAAGCGATTTCAAACGACTGTCCCGCAACAGGCACTATTCCAGTTGAACAGTCCGTTTATTATGGATCGCGCGGCTGAGATTTCTCAGATGACCGCATCGGCGGAGAGTTCAGCTGATCCGACGGGACGCATTCGATTGC
>JBBJME010000254.1:0-10619 GCA_037719765.1 Planctomycetaceae bacterium | reverse complement strand
AAGCTACCACGCACTTTACGGTCAGGTCCCAGGCCTCCGCGTCGTCATGCCGTCAAATGCGTACGACGCGAAAGGGCTGATGCTCCGGGCATTGCGGTGCAATGATCCGGTGATGTTTCTGGAACATCGCGAAATCCTGACCGCAAAATGTCATGTGCCGGAGCATGATTATGAAATTGAATTTGGAAAAGCGAGCATCGTGCGTGAAGGAACCGACGTGACCGTCGTGGCCCTGGCGAAGATGGTGCCGTTGACGCTGGGACTCTGTGAAACGCTGCAGCGGGAGAATATCTCGGTCGAGTTGATTGATCCTCGCACAATTTCACCGCTGGACACCGCAACCGTTCTGCAATCCGTGGCAAAGACTGGCCGGTTGCTGATTGTCGAGGAAACTCCGGCGGCATTTGGTCTGGGCGCAGAGATTGCTGCTCAGATCGCAGATGCTGGCTTTAACGATCTTGATGCGCCGATCAAGCGAGTCAACGGCGCGTTTGCTCCAACTCCGTACGCTCCGACACTTGAAGCGGCGGTCGTACCCACGGAGATAGATGTAGCTCGAGCGATCAGGGAGTTGGTGCGGGAATAGAGAAACTGCCATTAGTCAGTAATCATTCGGACTTGGTCATTCAGAGTTGGGATTTGGGATTCCAGTTATGTCATTTGAAATCACGATTCCTCGTCTTGGCTGGTCGATGGAAGAGGGTACCTTTGCCGGGTGGATGAAGAAAGACGGAGACATCGTTCGTCGCGGCGATGCATTGTTTGAACTGGAGGGCGAGAAAGCTCTGCAGGAAATTGAAGCGCTGGACGATGGTGTCCTGCGAATTTCCGCGGATGGGCCTCAACCAGGTGCGGTGCTTAAAGTCGGCGCGGTCATTGGCCATTTGCTTGCGTCAGGGGAATCGTTGCTGCAAGGTCAGTCTGGCGGAGATGTGGCTTCGACCGCGGCAAAGAGTGTGGAAGTTGCGATGACCACAGACGTAAAAAGCGTTGCCATCGGCGCGTCGCCTTCCGTTCGTCGGCTTGCCAGAGAACTGAGCGTCGATCTGGCGCACGTGACGGGGACGGGTTCTCGAAATCGCGTGACGGACGACGATGTGCGTGCCGCCGCGACACGGGGCGTCGATGACTGCATCGCAAAAAGTCCTTCTCCATCAGCCGCTGACATTGTGGCAACGCCACGAGCCCGCCGCGCCGCCAAACGAGCAGGCATTGATCTCAGTGGACTGCTGGGAACCGGGCGGCATGGGCGAATCCGCGAACGCGATGTGGTGAGCGCTGCGAAAGCTGTCGGGGGCAGTTCATTGAGTTCTGGCGGACAACGAGTCGTGTTGTCCGGTCGCCGGAAAGTCATTTCAGAACGGTTGGCCGAAAGTCATCGACAAGCGGTTCCGGTGACACTCACATCGCAGGCCGACGCAACAAATCTTGTCAGCCTGCGATCACAATTCAAAACTGCAGGTGAGTCGCTGGTCCCGGCCTTTCACGACATTATCGCCAAACTGGTCGCAGGATGTCTTCGGCAGGAGCGGCGACTGGCGGGCCGCTGGGACGGAGATACGATTGTGATGCCGGAGGACAACGATATCCACATCGGACTCGCCGTCGATACTCCCGAGGGCCTCATCGTTCCGGTGTTGCGTAATGCCGTAAGCGAACCCCTGCTGAGTCTTGCGGCCGAGTCCTCACGTATCATCCGCAAGGCGCGAGACGGGCGATTGTCGGCAGCAGAAATGCAGGATGCCGTGTTCACGATCACAAATCTGGGCAGCTTTGGAATCGATGCCTTCACACCGGTGATCAATTTGCCGGAAACGGCCATTCTGGGACTGGGAACGATCCGCAAACAAGCGGTCGTGGCTGCCGATGATCGCATTGAGGTCCGCTCGATGATGACACTCAGCCTGACCTTCGATCACCGGGCCATCGACGGTGCTCCGGCAGCAAAGTTTCTGCAGTCAGTCGTTGCCGCAATCGAAAACCCAGCAGCGCGGCTGTTGATGGCGGAATAGATGCCGATGGTATGTTTGCTGATCAGCCTGCAGTCTTACGCGAACTACTGAATGAGGTACGTTCTGCCGCGAAACGTGACGAGCAGTTCTTCGCCGTCCTGCTGTGCGGCGAGCAGGCCGTTTTCCTCAGAAGAATTCGCAACACACAGGTCGAAATACTCAGGTGAGAATCGGGCAATCGTGGTAATCTGTCCCTTATGCTTCGCAAAGTCGATCCCGTCGTTCGCCTCGTTGAGCAGGTTTGATGTCTCTGAGGTGCAGATAATCTTGTTGCGCTTGTACAGAGTCGTGTTGCCCACCTGACGCACACTCGAAACAATCACCGCCTCGTCGGATTCTGCGTCTCGATATTCGAGGGCATAGCCACCACCATATTGCAACACAGAACCAGCGTCGGCGGGCTTGCCACCTCGTCCGCCACCTCCTGAGAATCCCCTCGAAGCCGGGCTCTTCGCAGCTCGCAGCTCTTCCTTGGAAGTTCGTTGCGACACTCCGGAACGTCCTGATGATTCATTTAGCGCTTGCAGTCCACTTTCGGCAGCTAGACTGTTGGACCGAAAGGCATCGCTGCTCGTCAGGCTTGTGGGACGCGACTGTTCATCGGCAAGGAACGATGTATACGGTGTCAGGATCCCGTGCCGCGTCGACAATGCCACCAATTCTCGGACCAGTTCCGCGTTACGGCCTTTGAGATCCAGTTCATCAATGATCTCGCCGATGCGACGCATGGCCCAGATCTTTTCGACAAAAGCAAACGTCTGGTCGCGACTCGATTGAGTCAGATCGGCCGGAAAATCGTATCGAAGATCCTCCTGCCCCGCTTTGCCGCTGAGCACAACATTTGCGGCCCCGGCATGTTTGTAACGGCCAACCACAATCACTTGTTCACCGGCGAACAGATCAAGCGGTCCGGACGGATAGACTCGGTTCACAACCGCTCCCTGTTCCACGCCGATGCCGTCGAGTTCAAACGTCAGTCGCGCCTCAGAAAGTACGGGTGAAGCAATTCTGTTGTAGACCCTGGCGACATGAGCTTCAATGTCTTCGTCTGGCCGGACATACTCGCTGGCCCCAAACCCGTCACGAGCGAGCCGGTCGAGCAGCCTGCTGTTGACGTCGTAACCGATACCGAAGCTGAGCACCCGAGCCCGCACTTTATTTGTCTCACGCGCCATGGCGGAAATACGAGCCTCGTCCACCTCACCCACAGTCGGAAGACCGTCGGTCAGGTACATCAGAAAGTTCGGCCGTGAGCTGTCAGCCAGTTGTGAAAGTGCGGCCGACATCGAGTCGTGAATATTGGTACCGCCGCCGGCGTAAAGTCCTTCCACAAAACCCATGGCCGCCTTGCGGTTTGCTTCATTGAAGTGTTCCAGTTCCGGACGAAACGACTGCACTGTCGTGTCATAGGCGATGATGTTGAACAAATCGCCTTCGCGAAGATTATTCAGCACAAACTTCAGGGCATCCCGCGCCTGTTGCATCTTGATGCCAGACATACTGCCGGATTTGTCCACGACAAACATCACCGTCTTTGGAAACTGTTCGTTCTGTTCAGGAATTTGGGGCGTGGTCATCAAAAGGAAATAGCCGTCTTCACTTTCAGAAGGCCGGTAACTCAGGACGCTGGTACCGAGCTTTTTCGAGTTGACGTCGAAGAACAGCCGAAAGTCGCTCCTGGGGATGTCGTTCGCAACTTCCCATGTCGCCGTGGCAACCCTGGGATCGGACTTCTCGACCTTGAGGTCGTGTGTTGGGGAATAAACGTTCTTGATATTCAGCGTCGATTCAATCCGCACTGAAACGCGCAGTTTTTCCACCGGCTTTGACGAATAGCGTGCGGTGCTGAGCGGGAACAGGAAGTCGGTGACTCCATGATCTTTGCGGAGCAGTTGGTTGTAGTGCAGGGTCACAGTCCGCGCCTGACCCGGAGGCACCGGAAACACACTGGTCTGGAACATTCCATGGCCCATCCATTCGAGCAGCGCAGGGTCTTTGCTCGAACGCACGATGGCTTCGTATCGGGCCCGAGCATCCTCTTTTGTCAGCAGCTGGGCAGGGAATTCTTTGCCATCCACCATCAGCACCAGAGAATCGACAGCGCCATCATACGGCAGTGGAAACAGAAACTGAGTTTCGATCTGACGCGAACCAGTATTCACGAATGTCTGCGAAACCTGCACTTGAGCCACCTGGTCTTTTAGACGGGCATCGATCAACAGCTCGCGAATCTGATATTCAGTCACTGGCTCAGGACGCGGCACCGGCATCGGCCACGGACGTGGCAGGCGATGATCGCCGTGCTCGACCAACACCCCTTGAGCGAGTAGCGGAGCTGTGGGAACCATCCATAGACATATGCAAACTGCCAGCGTTAACCAGCTTCGCAGGACTCTGATCTGCGGCATACGTTCGCATGGAAAGCAGAATTGACTCATCGCTCGCTCCCTTGAAAGATTCTGTGACCGGACGAGACTGGCAGGTGATTTCGACGCAGCTTGATGTGCCGAAGTTCCACGAAACTGACCGGCTGATGTAAATCCTTTCACACGGGGACGATTTTACCTGGCCAGTGGCGAAAAGTCTCTGGAAATTCCGGCACGCTTCATGACAACAAGTTACCGACGACACCGCCGATGGTCATCTTCGAGGTTGATTGCGAAATAGTATGCGGGACGGGACATGCACAAGAAGTGGCACAGCAGAACCGCGAACGATTCGAAACCTCAGCAAATCAGTGAGCGACTTCTCGCAAAGCACGAAAAAACCCAGAAAAACTAGGTTTTCTGGGTTTCAAGTAGCGGCGGAGGGATTTGAACCCCCGACACGCGGATTATGATTCCGCTGCTCTAACCAGCTGAGCTACGCCGCCAAAATGATCACAACGTGAACGGACGACACACGGAATGCTGTCGAGTTCGCGAGGGGCGGAGTTTAGCAAAAACCGCCAGGACGACAACCATCCCGCAGCATTTTGCCGACAGTCTCACAGTCGCCAATGATCACCCTGAAATCCAGCCTCAGCGGCCTGCAATTCGCCCTCGCGCAACGAGACCGATTCGATATGGTGTCGTGTGCAGAGGCTAAGGCATGACAGAGGGCTACGACTGCGTGATTCCGTTTTGTACGGAATGCGTTGGTGGATCTGTCTGTCCTGTCTGCGGCAGAATCGGCCGATCAATCACGACCGGACAATTCTGCCTGATTGACAATTCTGTCTGTAGCGGTCGATGGAGTTTTTCTGTGTCGGCACTTCAAAGAGTCTTTGTGCCGGTGCAGGCGGTCCCCTGTCAATCAAGTCGTGCAATTGAGGTCGTCGAAGAATAAACCAGGAAAGTGCGCTTGCCGCGCGCTTAGGTTTCTCTCTTCAGAACTATCGAGGTACAGGCAATGAAAAGGCTCATGCTGGGAGCCGCGGTTGCAGTTACCATACTGCTGAACAGCGGAATTTTGACAGCGGGACTGCTCGGATCGGGCGGTTTCCGTGGTTGTCGGACTTCTGCGTGTTCTCCGTGTGGTGATTTCGTCGCAGCTCGGTGCGGATGTGGTCCACAATGTCAAACTGTTCAGGAAGTTGTGTGGGAAACACAACAGTACACGTGCATGAAAACGGTCTATGACCAATGCACAGAATCCGTGCCGGTGTCATGCACGCGGAATGTCTACGAAACCTGCTACCGTGATGTATGTTACACGGTCTGCAAGCCGGTCTATCAGACCTGCCACCGGACTGTCACGTGCAACATCTGCAAGCCGGTCTATGAGACCTGCTACCGCGACATCACCTGTCACATTCGCAAACCAGTTTATCAGACCTGCTACCGCGAACAGTGCTACACGATCTGCAAACCAGTGTATCAGACCTGTCATCGCACGGTTTGCTACAATGTCTGCAAACCAGTGTACAACACCTGCTACAAGGACGTGTGCTGCACAACGTACCGCACCGAAGCAGAAACCTGTTACAAAGACGTCTGCTACACTGTCTGCAAACCAGTTACGGAATGCAAAACTGTTCAGGAATGCTGTGGCGAATGGGTCACCGAAACACGTCATATTCCTGGCCCGGTTGTGAAGAAATGCGTCGTTGATCCCTGCAATCCCTGCTGCACCAAAGAAGTCTGCGTCCAGTGCCCAGGTCGGACGATCTGCTGCCGCAAATGGTGCCCGAAGATGGTTGAGAAGACGATCACCTGCACACGCATGGTTCCGGAAGTCTGCCACAAGCAGGTTCCTTACACGATCTGCCGCCAGGTTCCTGTGCACACGACAAAGAAGGTGCCCTACACAACGTGCTCTTTCGTAACAGAAACCTGCCAGAAACAGGTTCCTTACACGACCTGCACAATGACGCACCAGACCTGCACCCGCCGGATTCCTTACACGACCTGCACCTACGTTGACCATTGCATTACTCGCCGGATTCCTCACACCACATGCCGCATGGTATCACAATGCATTTCACGGCAGGTTCCTTATACGACCTGTACCATGACACAGCAGACCTGCACTCGCAAAGTGCCTTATACGGTTTGCCGTCAGGTCTGCGAAACTCGTACGGTCACACGCACCAAGTGCGTGGCTCGTCAGGTTCCTGTGACACAGACGCGCTGCGTTCCTCGCGTTGTGTGCCGCACGGTTCAGACCTGCAGCGATCCGTGTGAACCGAGCTGCGGTGCCCCGGCAGACGCTGGTTGCACAAGCGGCAATTAGTTCGAGACGGTGCATCATGCTGTGGTACATGGACAAGGATTGTCAGTGGCCCCAGATTGAATTGATTTGATTTCCAGCAGTCACTTCAAGGATCTCACAGACCACTGAAATCAATCTGAAGAATGCGACAGGGGACCGTGATTCACGGTCCCCTGTTTGCGTTGACGTTTATCAAAATCAATTCGATCTTCCGTACGTGCAACAGTGCCGCCGGGGGAATACCGGAGTTTCACTTTTCCGGATGGAAGCACCGATGACGATCTGATAAAAACGCAGCCATGAAACCTCCTGCCATCGTATTCGTTGTTTTGGGGCTGATCTTTTTTCCGCACGGCGCAGCTCTGGGTGATCCGCCGGAGATTATCCTGTGGCCGGAAGGCGTGCCTGAACCCGTCGTCGAGAGTGATCCGGCGGAGCACACTGTGACGGGACCGGACGGGTTGTCACGGCGATTTAACGTGTCTAATCCGCGGCTGTTTGTGCGTATGCCGGAACAGACCGTGGCTGGCCTGCGTGCCGCAGTGATTGTTGTGCCAGGCGGCGGGTTTGGAAGACTGGCAGACGAACATGAAGGCAGTGATGTCTGCCGATGGCTGAATGCCCACGGCATCGCGGCGTTTCAGCTCGCTTATCGCACACCAACGAACAAGCAGTATCAACCTGAAGCTGGCCCCGTGCAGGATCTGCACCGCGCCATCAGGCTTGTGCGTCTGCGAGCTGCCGAGTTTCAGGTGGATCCGAACCGCGTCGGTGTGATTGGATTCTCAGCGGGAGGTCAGGCAGCATTCGTGGCTGCGGCCAGCCAGCCAGCGGATCCTGAATCAAAATCCGGTATCGATTCATCTGCGAAACCCAACGCGGTACTGCTGATCTACCCCTGGAAGATCTGGGACGACGAACGCAGCGCCGTGCATCCTGCGGCAACTCTGGATGCGTCATTCCCGCCGACGTTCATCGCGCAGGCTGCCGATGACAAGGCATCATCTGTTGTCGGCAACGCCCGAGTCTTTCTGGACCTGACAACCTTGAAAGTCCCGGTTGAGTTTCATGTGTATGAAACAGGCGGCCACGGTTTTGGCATGCGTCCCCGCGTTGGCGCACCGGGAACGGGTGACTGGCAGAATCGTGCCATTGACTGGCTGCAATTGCGAGGATTTATTGTTCCTTGAGCGGGACGGCGCAAGCCGAATGGCAGGCTCGCCCCACGTGCGCTCATTCAGCCGTTATCTTCCGAACGTTCGGTTCGATTGACATAACCGTTAACATCGGCGTTCAAGGTGCTTTGCGCGCATCCGGAAGATTCGATTCTTTTCCGCGGCTGAGCTTCGTCTGTAACATCTTTTGCAGCAAGTGGTTGCGCTCAGGTTCCGGTGGTAGCGACTGTGTCAAAACTTCCGATGGCACGGGCTGTGCATTCTAAAACAATTGTTGTGACGAGAACGGTTGCATTAATTGCGAGGATTGCGAGAGCCGCTGCCGACTGCTGACTTTCAGAGAGCCAGCCGGTGACGGACCCGAGAGAGACATTCCTTCGCCGTGCGACCGGGCTTTGTTCGCAGCGAGAGAGGGAGACGGCGGCCTGAGAAACCGCCCGCGGCTGAGAGGATTTTCAGTCGCTGTGTTCGTCCGACGCGAGATGGGGCATTGATGCCCCATTCTCGCATCGGGTGCCTTCCTTTTCGACGCTCCATCGAACCGCCACTTCATCAACCAAACGACGAACCGGCTGGCAGACCCGCTTTAAGTCTGCCAACGAACACCGTGGTATCACGCCACGGAACTGTTTCCCTCTGATTTGTATCTGGAGAATATCAATGTTGAATCTGCTGAAAGCCCTTCGGCAGGATGAGTACGGAGTGATCCTGTCTGCGGAAATTGTCATTATAGGAACAGTGCTGGTGATCGGTTTGATGACCGGCATGGCCTGCCTGCAAAAATCGGTCAACGGCGAATTGGGAGACTTCGCAAAGGCCATCGACTGCATGGATCAGTCCTACTCGTTCTCAGGCCATCGCAAGTCTGGTCGCAATTATGGCACAGGTTACTGCTGTGCATACACCGCTGGTTCTGCATTCAGGAACAACGAATGCAACACGATTGTCGGCCACAACGACATCGTCGGCTGTGAAAACCAGGTGATGCTGCATTCCGGAAGTTGTGGCACTTGCGGTTCATGCGGCGGTCAGTGCGGAGCGAGTGGTGTCTGCGGTTCATGCGGTTTTTCCGGAGCGGCAGGTTACGGCAACGCGCCTCGACCAGACTGGTTCGATACCGACGTGCCGAACATGAAGGTGACAGAATATCCAGGCACCAGCAATGTGCCTCGGACAACCAACGAAGGCAGGTCCGCATTACGATTCCCGGAACTCGAAACTGAGCCGAATGGAAACCCGTCGGAATGTCCAATGGGGCCAGAGTGCGAAGAGGAGCCCCTTCCGGGACAGCACGGAGACCTGCAGGGAGTGGAACATCCGGGGCAGTTGATTGATGAGCGAGCCCCGCAACCACATGGTCCGATTCATACGCACCCGCCTCTGGAAGGACATCGACGCGGTGAGTTCCATCGACGCGGTGAGTTTCATAGACGCGGTGAGTTTCATAGACGCGGTGAGTTCCATCATCGGGGACCACACGGACCACGTGGACCTGTTCCACCGAATGTTCCAGGTTCTGCCGACACCAACGAGCAGCTGCAACCGGTTCCTCAGGACCAGCCGCTGCCTGTGACTCCTCGCTCAGAACCTCAACCATAATCCGGGGCCAACTGCCGCCTGACGGTTATACCATTTACTCAAGGCTCGACATCTTTCGCGGATGTCGGGCCTTTTTTACGTTGCGTTTTGAATCATCAACGCGTCAAACCGGATGCGGCGTTCAGCGGAAATACGGAGAATGCAGTAAAAGGCGGATCATTCTGCGGTTCCCGTGGGTGTTCAGGAATCACTCCAGCAAACATCCTTTGGTGCGATTGATGCACCTGCTGTAACGGTTCTTCCGTCTTCACGGCACCACGGCTGATGTCCGGCGAAGTTCGGCAAAATCTACCTGATTCGATTTGCATTGGCCTAAACCGCGGATCGATACCCAGTGTGGAGATCCCCGCACCTGCGGTCGAGAACGATCGAAGTCACTTTGAGATCGCCATTGGTGATGCCATGGAGGCAAATCACCTGAGCTCTGAATTCACAAACAGTATTCCACCATGAATATTGCAGCGACTTCAGAGATATCAATCCAGTTCAATACGGAAGGAGCCGTGCCACAGGATGTGATACTTTCCCCGGAGAGTGCGTTGATGGCGCGACGTCAAACATCAATTCTTGCTTCAATCGGCATGTTGTCTATCGGTCTGGCGATCGGTGGACATCTGGAATCGATGCGACTGACTCAGTCCGCGCGAGCCGTCAGTGAAGAAGGAAACTACGAGACCCGTGTTCCGGCCAATGCCGCGGCTCTGGTGGAGAGCGGCAATCACATTTCCGACATCGCTGACGCAGTCATGCCGTCGGCCGTGCATATTCAGGCAATTCGTGTCGAAGAAGAACGCAAGGTGGAAGAGACCGGTTCCGGCGTGTTGATGCGAAGCAAGTCTGCTCGCGGACTGTTCGTGATTACAAACAACCACGTGATCCGTGATGCGGAGAGTCCAGCCATCGATATCATCCTTGCCGATGGTTCCACGGTTCATCCGCAAAAAATCTTCCGTGACGTTGAGAGCGATATTGCCATCATCCAGATTGCAGACGGGGGACAGCCGACCGCGCGCTGGGGTGACAGTAACTCTGTGAAAATAGGGCACTTTGTTCTGGCCGTAGGCAGCCCCTTCGGGCTCAGCCAGTCCGTGACCATGGGGATTGTGAGTGCGAAAGGCCGCCGCGACCTTTCATTGACGTC
>JBBJME010000253.1:0-10684 GCA_037719765.1 Planctomycetaceae bacterium | reverse complement strand
AGACACATTTCGCGGTCAGATCCAGCTTCGCGGCGCATGTCCACTGTGCAAGTCGACCGGCACGTTGTCGGTGAATCTGAAAAAGAACGTGTACCGTTGCTTCCATTCGGACTGCAGCCAGGGCAACGTACTCGACTTCTGGGCGGCTCTCAAACGAGCACCACTTCTCGCGGCAGCTCACGACCTTGCACACACTTTCGGGCTGGAAACACAGCGAATCCAACCGCCTCAACCACACAAAACTCCCCCCAAAGAAAACCCAAAAAAATCCGGCGTCATCACGCCCGACGCCTCTTGACTTTCATCGGTACATCTTGTGAAGCAACGCCAGTTGATCCTGCATGCGGCGAATTCTGGCGAGGGTAACCTCAAGTTCAGTATCTTTACCGATCATTGTCGCTCTCCAAAAATTCTACAATTCCACGTTGCCCACCGTCACGCTTTGTTTGCCAAGATTTTATTGTAGCCTGTTCGCCGCCAAAAGCAGCAGGCCGTCGCAGCCAAAACACACTGGCACCGAAATGAGCATCCGCAGCAGCATGATCAAGCAGAAGTGCCACTTCGCGCCCCGTACGCTGACGCATCGAAAGAGTCATCAAATACCATAAACACATCGACGTCATTCGGATTCGGTTTGCTGGTGACGAACGATCCGTAGACTACAAATCGGGCACGTGCAGTTCGTCACCGTACACAATCTCGATGCCTGGCTCAAACACGAGCGCCGACAATTTGCCGAGCGCGGCCGCCATATCTGCGTTGTGATTCCGAGGGTAAATCTAGTTCTCAGGCTCACCTCCAGCCGGCGGTTTCATCTGCTTTTCGCCGTACGGTTTCCAATTGCGCCAGTCAATTTTCGGCGACTTCGTGATTACCACAGGCATAACCGTGAAACCAGTTAATCCAGATGTACGGAGAGTTTCCAACATTTCATGGGTGCGAACAACATAGTCATACGAAGGCTGCGAAAACGGTGGAACGAACGGACCTGTTCGCTGTAATTCTAGAACAGTTCGGTCTTCGTTGAGATGGGCGAAGCCATGAGCCAGTACGTCTCCGTAGTCACCCCACGCCAAATATGAGGTCTTGGCATGGCAGAACGGTTGCCATCAGCGGATGGCGGGAAACAAGTATCAATGTAAAATGCTGATTACCGCCGTTCCGGTTCACGGGATTGTTATTTTTTATCGGATTACAAGTACACTTGGCGCGATGCTGCGAAGACTTTCAACACCGGCATCGGTAACTGATGTGTGTGTCAAATCAACGGTCTGTAGTTTGGGAAGATGGCACATGTGCTGCATTCCCGCATCAGTTACCAGGGTGTGCGAAAGATCCAGATCAACCAGCGGAGTAAATGAGGCAACAATCGAAAGCTGATCACCGGTAATTGGCCGACGCATGAAGGAAACAGAAGCCATCCCGTCGCCCCAGATAACCAGCCCGCCAACGAGTCCGATTTGTTGAATTGCAGGCAGGAATGCTGCTCGCTCGCTGTCGCAGGATTGCATCTGAGGCAACCTGAATTCAAGCCAGAATGAACGATGAATCAGGAAGTGAAGAAAGATGATTGGTGCATAAATATGTTTGAGGAAAGTACCACAGTGGTGAAAGTGTTCAAAACGATGTCGGACTAGCCCGTTCTTTGAGGCGACGTATACAATCTCAGTCCGAGCGAGAATCAGGAATGTGGATAGATATCCTACGGCGATACAGCTTAAGATTTCGGCATAGAGCATGACGACACCGAGTGCTCTTAAAAATAAGGACCGCGATCACCTGGCCGCCGAGGAAGACTCTTCACTTGAAACCGCGCTGTCGGCGGCTCCGCGTGCATCGCATTGTTCAAGTAAGCCGCTGTCGCGGCGGGGTTCTTTTTGAGTCCATCGTAGCGGGAAGTTGTAGCGTTTGGCAATGGTGGCTGGTCAATCTGTCTGTCGGGGGAGCGTCGCTGGATGCTCCATACGATTTCTTTGACAGAAAGACCGGATCATGGCTTCATCAGAAAACGATCGTCATCAGGATGACTCAGCAAACCGTCGGCGTGCGGCGCGGAACAGGAGGATTGAGCCGCCGCGAAAGGCTCCACAGACCGAACGAGGACTCACGCACTCGCCGTATTTCAACGGGCCGCTGTACCAGCGTATGAGCGAGGATCTGCATCTGGGCGGAATGTCGAAACGGACGCACGAAGGCTATCTGCGGGCTGTCCGCCAACTGGCCGACTTCTGCAAAACGTCGCCCGATCAGATTACGGAAGATCAGCTGCGAAAATTCTTTCTGTATCTGAAGAATGACAAAGAGTTTGCCAGTGGTTCACTGCGAGTGGCGTTCTCCGGCGTGAAGTTTTTCTACACGCGCACGTGTCGGCGTGAATGGCAGACTCTGGCGCAGATGAAGATCCAGAACGTCAAGTCGCTGCCGGAAGTCCTGACCATCGAGCAAGTCCATCGGATCATCGACGGCTGCAAGACGCATCGCATAGCCGCTTTTTTCTGGACGGTGTACTCCCTCGGCCTGCGGCTGGAGGAAGCTCTGAATTTGCACGTCGGCGACATTGACTCGAAACGCATGATGGTCCACGTGCATCGCGGGAAGGGCGCGAAGGATCGCTACATTCCGCTGCCGGAGTCTACGCTCAAAGTGCTGCGGGAATTCTGGCTGACGCATCGGCACCGGACGTTTGTGTTTCCGGCTGATGGACGCGATCATCGCTATGGGCGACCCGCAAAGAGGACAGGCACCGGGTCGGAGCCAGTCCCCTTTGCTTCCCAGGCGAAGACTCCGATGAGTGTTACGGCTGTGCAGGGCGCGATCAAGCAGATCACGAGGAAGATCGACTTCGGCAAAAAGATTTCGACCCACACTTTGCGTCATTGCTACGCGACGCACCTGGTCGAAGCCGGAGTTCCTCTGCGACTGATTCAGCAGTATCTCGGCCACAGCAGTCTGCAGACGACGATGATTTATCTGCACCTGACGCACACGGCGGCCGTTGATGCACAGCGTGTGCTCAACGATCTGTTTCGTCGTCCGCGACCGAAACCGCCGGAGGAAAACGGCGGCGCGGTGCCGGTTCCGGTGAAATAGTTCGCATCTCTCCACCGTCATGCCGACAGTCGCCGACTGTTTGCGGCAGCATGGCGAGACGTTTCTTCGGCAGTACTCTGACAAAATCTCTCTGCAGCAGCGGAAGGTGCTCAGCGCCATCACGCGTTGCCGCACGGGAGAACTTGGTCATGTGATCTTCGCATGTGACGGCTGTGGTCGTCAGCACTGGGTGGGACGGTCGTGTGGCAATCGCCACTGTCCGTCATGCGTCTGGAAAGGGGGTCAGGAACAAATTGCCGGCACGGCCCGCAGGGTGCTGCGCACAATTGGTTCCTGACCCCGTTTCCAGACGCTGCAGAAGCAAACCGATCGCCTGTTGCCGGTGCAGCATTGTCTCGTCACGTTCACCGTGCCTGACGAGCTGTGTTCGCTGCTGCGCGCTTGTCCAAAAGAAGGCTACGACGCGATTTTCGAAGCGGGCTCAGCGACGATTCAGAAACTGCTGGCCGATCCGAAATGGCTGGGCTCACCCAACGTCGGCTTCTTCGGAGTGCTGCACACATGGGGGCGAGATCCGATGATCTTTCATCCACATGTGCACTTCATCGTGCCGTGTGGAGGCGTGAGTGACGACGGCAAAAAATGGATCGGCACGCCGTCCAATTTTCTGTTTCCCGAAGCGGTGGCGTCACCGATTTATCGCCAGAAGTTCCGTGAGATCCTGCGAGCGGCAGGCCGCGAGAAAAACGTCGATCCTTCCGTGTGGCACAAGTGGTGGGAAGTGAACGTGAAGCCGGTGAGCGATGGTCGGGCGGTCTTGAAATATCTGGCTCCGTATGTGTTTCGAGTGGCGATCAGTGACAATCGCATTCTCGAATGCACCGACGAGTCGGTGACGTTCAAGTACACGCCGTCTGGAACTAAGACGGTGAAGACTCGAAAAGTGTCGGGCGTCAAACTTGTGCGTGGCTTTCTGCAGCATGCGTGTTAAAGGGGTCAGGCACCAATTGCCGGAACGGCCCGCAGGGTGCTGCGCACAATTGGTGCCTGACCCCTTTAACCACGGCTGGATGGCGTCGAACTCGCGGACGACACGGGATCGAGTGAAGTGGCTGGTCTGGCTGTTTCTCGGCTGGACGTACTGGCTCGGCAGCGGCGTGGCACCTCAGCCGGATCGACATCAGAGTCGCATACGCTGCAAAGACTGCGGCGGTGAACTGCGCGTGATTGGGATGACCAACGCCGAAGGCCGCATCATCTGCCGCGTGCTGCCCGATCACGCGACCAAATTTCTGGACAGCGGATAATGAACAGGAACATAGATCCGGCGAGCGGTGCGGCGTCAGCCCACCGGTACAACCTCGCGCCATCGATGACCATTTTCAAAACACGCATCACGCCGTGTAGGTTCGTGGTGCGCGCGGACATCAAAAAGTTGAGGCGTTCAAAGGAAAAACGGCCTCCTTTTGCTGCGATCTGGACTACGCTCAGCGCTGATCTGAATCGAATTGTGTCACTCGGAGCCGTGCCTTTGCGATTCACTGCGCACTGCCGTCTGAAAACTGAACACTCGCAGCGGTGCTGCGAATTGCTTTTCCCATACGCCACCCGGCGTCGCTCAACCAACGGGCTTCTTGAACAAATGCCTTGAGCTTCGGCTCGATTGGCTCGCATCGCCACAAGCCCACTCCGCTCAACCCCGATCGTTACTCCGCGCTCTCCGTCCGCACTCGCGAAGTCAAAGCCTAGTATCTTCCAGAATCTTGTGTTTGTAGCTCAGTTGCAGTTCTGCCTGCGGCAGTTACAAAGGAGAAGTTCTCACAGGATGGCCGTCCTGTGAGAACAGCGGCTTGCAGATCGTCAAAGCCTTGGTTTTCGAAACCGTTTATAAGCTTGATCGCAAGCCGTTTCATTTCAAACCCGAACCGTCGCTTGAGCCACATTCACTGTGAGCTCGAATTTTACCAGGAAGGGACAAAATGAATATTGTATCTTACTCGTTCTCAAGGTTTGTGGGTATCGACGTCTCGAAAGGGACACTCGACATCGCCAGCGCCGATGGCCAATCGGCAACCATTGGCAACACAAGAAAAGCAATCAACACATGGATCAATTCGCTTCTGGAAACAGCGAGTACGATCGTCGTGATGGAAGCCACCGGCGGCTATGAGTCGCTGCTGGTCAAGCTCCTGCACCAGCGGAAAATCGCGCTGGCCGTGGTGAATCCACGCCAGGTTCGCGACTTCGCTAAAGGCATCGGCAAGAACGCCAGGACCGATGCGATCGATGCGCAAGTCATCGCGCGATTTGGCGAAGTGGTGAGACCAGCGCCGCAGGTTGCTCAATCCGATGACGAAATCAAACTTGCCGCTCTGGTTCAGCGGCGGCGGCAGCTTTTGGACCTCATGAATCAGGAGAAAAACCGCATCCAGCAGACGGTCGATCGCGATATCCGCAAATCGATCGAGACTGTTGTCGGAAGCCTGAAGAAACAGCTGAAAGCGATAGAAGGACAGATCGAAACAGCGGTTCAGGCCGACGAGCCCAATGCACGCAAAGTCGAAATCCTGAATTCCGTGAAGGGCGTTGGGCCTGTCACTATCAGCACCATCAAGACCTCCTACCAACGTCTGCTGGCAAAAGGAAAACCCAAAAAAGTGGCCCTGACCGCAGCCATGAGAAAGCTCTTGACGATCCTCAATGCGCTGGTCAAGTCGAATCAACTGTGGAGAGTACCAACACTGTGTCCCGTAAAATGAGCGTTCGGAGATTATCCTCCGAACGCTCTGGTTCGTCCATCGACGCACCGTCGAGCTGACTATCCCTCAGCAAGTTGTGTCCCCACAGAGCTTGCCTCCGTTTCGCCAGCCAGGAATCATCCTAAACAGACCCTCATCGCAAATCCATCGAACACCCGAGTCATGCCTCAAAAAATCCGACAGCTCCGGGACGCGAATCTCTGCGCGCGACTCGCGGCAATGAACAAAAAACAGAATGGAATTCAAAATTTGTTTTGAATCAGTTCTTGACCATTCTTAAGACCGTCGCTTATTAGTTCGGCGTTTTCAAGGATCGACGTGGCCGCCGCTTTCTGCGCCAGAAGACTGTTCAACAACGAAATGCGATCCGCTTGACCCGCGTTCGATTCGTATCAGACGTGGAAAGGTCGGTGCGGTTGACGGGACGCGTCGAAAGCCACCATTATCCTGGGCTGTTAAAAATCTGGGGTTGTGTGGGAAATGAGTTTATCCCGGTTTTGTTCGGCAGAGGTAGGTTTGAGGTCTCGTTTGCGGAGTGACTGGGAGCTGGGGGCGAGGTGCTTTGAGCACCATTGCAGGACGTGCTTGATACCACATGTCTTCAGTGCCGTCGTGATGACTTCGGCAGTCGGTGTGACGACTGTTGCGGCCATCGCCAGTAACTGAGCTGTGAAGCCGCGAGTGTTATTGAGTCCGTCGAGACGCTTACTCTTTCCGATAAGTGATTCAATCACTTCACTGCTGCCTGGAAGATGGCGTCCTTCTCCCGCTTCTGCCTGCACCCTGTCGGAAAACTCGAGCACCTGAGCAATCAGTAACGCCGCCGATTCAGTGACCGGGGCTGGCAGTTGAGACTTCAGGCTGGTCGTCAACGTCCCGTGGTAACCTTCAGCCCGAACCACTGCACAGACCTGTTCGCTGATCAGCCACAATTCCTCCCATCGCGATAGTGCGGCCCGATAATTTTCCAGCCAGCCCAGCTTTTTTTCAATCAGAGACGGTGTCAGTTGACGAAGCTGATCGTCTGTCAATTTGCCATCGCGACTTTTCTGCACCAGCTGCAATGAGCGAGCACCCCACTGAATTTCGCCACCGATGTTCATGTGCCTCGCCTTTTTCTTTGGTGCGAGCGGGCACAGGTGAGACAGCGGGCTCTGGCGGATCGCGTTGCCGCAGCGACAGCATTCCTGACGAAACGTCGCCCATTGAGCGTCTTTACTGAGGATGGCATCAACCAAACGCGACAGCAGATGAATAATGTCGTACAGGCTGACGACTTCCGGATGTTCTTCCTGAAACAGCCGGATTCCCTTTTTAAGATCCGAACCATTGTCGCTGACGATACCCATGGGAACGCCGATCAGCCCAGCAAGTTCATCAAGCTGCCCCTGAACGATTTCACCCGTAGACTTATCGACCGGGATCAATGCCAGTGTCTGCATGTCACGATGCTGAAGCGGTCCGGGCAGATGCTGATACTGCTCGTAGCGAATTCCCAGAATCACCAGACACTTCGTGACACCACCTTTGATGGTGTGATCGGTAATCCAGATCCAGTCGTCGGCTCGCTCTTTCGTCCGGGTGAGTTCATACAGCCCCAGCCGAAGCAGCAGATTCTGGACGGTCGTGTGCGATGGTCCGGCATGTTGCTGGCCGTGTTCCAGTTGCAGAACCAGATTCAGACAACCGGCAGCACTTCGCAGACTTGTGGCGGCATCCAGAACAAAGCTGATGGCTAACCGTACGACCAGCAGATTGAAGGCCGTCCCGCTGATGCCCTTGTGGATCAGACCGATGGCCGGTGGATCGACCTGACGAGAAACCGCCGCTCTGCTTACGCTTCGCTTTTTTTAAGCTCTTCGAGCTCAGCTTCCGCTGCCAGAGCCCGTTCGCGCCAGTTGCCGCGGCTCTCACGAACCGCCCGGCGATCATTGTCGGCCACTTTTGCCTGATACTTCAATTCGCGGTACTTGATCCGCAGCCCATCGCGACTCTTCAGGAGAATGGCAATCACCTTTGACGGTGGTGACCTAAACTGATTCGCTGCTACGGCTGTGCTCATGCGTCAGATTCTTGACGAAAACAAAAAACTCCTGAGGACTTCCGCATTTGAACAGAATTGTCACACTTCAAATACCCCTGTTTTAGACCACAACCCCAAATTTTTAACAGCCCACCTTTGTCCCGGCCTGGCACCTTTGTCCCGGCCTTTCATGGAATAGCACCGATCGATTGCCTCTCAGCTTCACGCTGAACCAAAACAGGTCAACACTTCCGCTGGTTCTGGGAATACAGCTACGCAGGCAACGCAAAAAAAATTCTTCGCGTTGTGGTACCAATGGGCCTCACGCAGTCAACTGGACCCGATCAGGAAGGTCACGAAGATGCTGCAGCGCCGTCTTGATCACATTCTCACCTGGTTCAGGCACCCCATCAGCAACGGCACCGCCGAAGGCTTCAACAGCCGAATCCAGTCCCTCAAGTCCGCCGCCCGAGGCTTCCGAAACTTCGAAAACTATCGAACTCGGATCCTCTTCTTCTGCGGAAAACTAGAACTTATGTCCCTTGCTTCTAGCCACTAAATTGTGGGAAGAACCAAAACTTTAAACACAAAAAAGAGGGAAGCCCCCATACCAAGGGCTCCCCTCCGTGATTGATCGAATCGACGTTGTATCTTCACAACATGTCGACATCTTCCCCGGAAACCAGATCAGTGATCACGTCATCGATCGCTCGGAAGTACCAGTCTTCGCCGGCATTTCCCGTCAGAGTGTCGTCCGCGCCTGCATCGTCCAGAACATTAATTTCCGCTTTCAGTGAAGCAACGGGCGTTCCAGTGCCCGCCCTCAACGTCGCCACGCGTTCTGCGTAGGTAGCTGCGGAAATCCACGCAGTCTGCAACGAAATCAAATTGGCAACATTCCTATCGCTCGTGGTTCTTCCGGCAATGAGGATGTCATCGTTACCGCCTCCCTGCAGGGTGTCCACCCCAAATCCTCCGACCAAAATGTCACGGTCGAGAAGTCCGAATAGCTGGTCGTCTCCTCCGTTTCCAACGAGGACGTTGGACGAAGCATTTCCCGTGAGTTGGTCATTCCCGAACCCACCGATCACATTCTCAATACTCGTATCGGAATTGAAATTCACGGAGCGATTGGTGTGAATGGTCTGATTAGACGTTGAACCGAGATCCACGTTCAGGGCAATCGTCAAAGCGGAAAAGTCCAATGTGTCCGTGCCTCCTCCGGCGAGTTCGACAAAACTGTCGAATTCTGCCGACGTTGCCGCTCTCAACACATAGGTATCGTTGCCGCCACCGCCAGCCATCCCATCACTGCCTGCCCCGCCGGTGATAACATTTGACAGAGTGTTCCCGGTCAGCGAGTCATTGCCGGAACCGCCAATTACGTTTTCCATACTGGCTGTTGAACTGAGCGTCAAAGTACGATTGAGATGCACGGCCTGAGCTGTCGTTGTTCCCAAGTCCACGACAATGGCGGTCGTCAGAGCTGAGAAGTTCAGCGTGTCTATTCCATTATCGACTTGCTCGGTAACGATGTCTGCCTCAGCCGACGCGGCTGCACCAAATATATAAATGTCGTCCCCGGCTTCGCCGCCCATCGCATCACTGCCTCGTCCTCCAACGAAAGCATTGCCCACAGCATTGCCTCGCAGAATGTCATTCCCGGAACCCCCGTAGATGTTCTCGAACGTGGTCGCGGAATTGAGTGACAGCGTCCGATTGGCATCCACTGTCTGATTGACCGAAGAGCCGAGATCCACGTTCACGTCTGTCGTCAGGGCGAAGAAGTCCAGTGTATCAATGCCTCCGCCGCTAAACTCACTCACACTGTCGAATTCTGCCGATGCAGCGGCTTCGAACACATAACTATCATGGCCCAGGCCACCAATCAGCACGTCATGTCCCAAGCCGCCTTTGAGTATGTCAAAACCGGCCTGCCCAGAGAGGCTGTTGTTCAGTGAATTGCCGGTGAGCCTGTCATTTCCGGACCCGCCAAGCACGTTCTCCATACTGGTTGGGGTAAGAAGTGTCAAAGTGCGATTGCTATGCACCGGCTGAGCCGTTGTCGTTCCCAAGTCCAGCGTGACGGCCGTCGACAGGGCTGAAAAGTTCAGCGTGTCGATTCCAGTTGACTCGATAATTATGTCCGCCTCGGCTGACGCTGCCGTACCGAAGATATAGCTGTCATCACCTGCATCACCAATCAGAGTATCACTACCCCGGCCTCCAAAGAAGGCATTGGCTAAAGTATTCCCTCCCAAACTGTCATCCCCGGACCCGCCATAGATGTTCTCGACGCTGGATGCAGAATTGAGTGTCAGACTCCGGTTGGTATGTACAGTCTGGGTGAGGATCGAGCTAAGATCCACGGTTACGGCAGTCGTCAGAGCAGAAAAGTCCAGAATATCCGTGCCTATCCCTGGTGATTCTACGATGCTGTCGGATTCTGCCGATGTGGCTGTTCCGAACACATAGGTATCATGATGCGCTCCACCAATCATTATATCGTCACCTCCACCCCCTGTGATGGAGTTGATCGACGCATTCCCTGTCAACGTATCATTCCCGGACCCGCCAATCACGTCTTCAAAAGTAGTGGCGGATGTCAGCGTCAGGCTCAGGTTTGCATTGACGACTTGAGCCGACGCAGTATTAAGATTGACGTCAACACCAAGGGTGGTGGTAAGAGACAAGTCAATTGTATCTCTGCCTGCCCCGACTTCTTCCAGCGTGACGGTTCCAAGTGAGGCATCGGCGTCGAATTGATACCGATCATTGCCCGTGCCCCCGACAATTGCCGCAGATTCAACGCTGCTCAACTCAACTGCAGCCCCATTAATCGTCAGCCCCG
>JBBJME010000252.1:0-10685 GCA_037719765.1 Planctomycetaceae bacterium | reverse complement strand
CCTGGTCCCGGTTGCGTGGTTCAGAATCAACAAACTGCGTCGGTCGGTCGATCCCGGAAGAAACGACATCCAAAGCTGTTGGTTTGTTTGTGATTGCTATCGGCTTTGCGATCTCTGGTGTTTTTTTGCTGTCGGCCACAAAAGTCGCCACGTCTCGCGGCCTGACAGAACACATGTTCGAAGTGAGCAGTGCTGTCAATACCGTGGGGTTATCAATGGGACTGACCCCCAAACTCTCGGTCGCAGGTCGCTGGGTGATTATTCTGATGATGTTTCTGGGGCGAGTCGGTTTGTTAACGCTGGCCACGTTGCTGACGGTTCCGCGTTCGCGCGCCGGGCGATTTCGCTATGCATACGAAGACGTTGTGATTGGTTAATCGCGCTTTCAAAGAGCTGAACTTATGAGAAGATTTTTAGTCGTTGGTCTGGGAAATTTCGGATCGAGTGTTGCGGAGTCGCTGTTTGCGCAGCGGCATGAAGTGATCGCGATCGACACAAATGAAGATGCCGTCGATCGTGTCTCATCGTACGTGTCGCGCGCGGCGGTGGGCGATGCTAAAAACCTGCATACGCTGGAAAAAATCGGTGCTAAAGGAGCCGATGCCGCGGTGATCAGCACGGGCGACGACATCACGGCCAGTATTCTGACGACGATGGCCGTTCACGATCTGGGCATTCGCGATGTGTATGTCAAAGTCATTTCGCGCGATCATGCCCGCGTGATGGAACGCATGAAGGTCACGGAGACGATTTTCCCGGAACGCGAATCGGCGCTGAGCCTTGGAAAACGTATCTCTGGTTCCGGACTGCTGAACTACGTTAAACTTGGCACAGGCTTCAGTATCCAGGAGATGGGTGTTCCTGATTCGTGGGTGGGCAAGACACTGCGGGAACTGGAACTACGGCAGCGATTCGGAATTACGATCGTCGCCATTCACGACATCCTGACTGATAAAATGGCCGCCTCCAGTAATCCGGATGTGCGGCTCAAAGATTCAGACACGTTGCTCGTCGCCGGCAGCGATGAAGACCTGGCGCAAGCGGCTGAGGAAAAATAAGAGTCTGGCATAGGCAGCATCCAGTCACAGTCGAAGATAGATCTTCTGACGGTGCAGCCAGTACAGGAACAGCCAGAAGACGACGAAAGTGCCGGTGGCGAGTGTAATCGGAGCGTACCACTGTGGATCGAGTGCTTTGGGGCCGAAGATGGCGTCGATGAGACCGGCAAAGTGGACTCCGATCAGGCTTTTTTGCGTCCAGCCGCCGAGCGTATTTCCCAGCAGATACGTCAGAATAGAATTCATGCCGACGACGACCAGCGGAAAGGCCAGAAACTTCAGCGGCGCAATATCAAAGAACAGATAGAACAGCGCCAGCATTCCGATGACGTAGCCGCCGCTGAAGAGAACCCAGCTTGGCGTCCAGATGCGCTTTACAATCGGACACGCATACATGTCGGCGAGAATACCCAGTCCCAGACAAATCCCGGCGGCAACGATCAGAATTCCCAGCTTCTTCCAGTGCGAATAGCCGCCCGCGAGCAGCAACTGTCCGCAGAGCATCCCTAGCAGCGTGGTGCCGATTGACGGTACAAAATTCAACGTTGCATAACCGCCGGTATTAGGTTTCCAGGGCACATCGTTGTGCAGGAACGCGCGGCGAAACCAACCGGGGCCGGCAGGCGGCACCGGTGGTACCGTTTCAGTTGTCGAATCAGTCACAGGTGCAACCGTTTTCGCCGATTCAATCCCGGACGCACCAGTTGCAGCCCCGTCTGCTGCCGGAACAGGAACCGCAGGATTGTCCTGTGCCGGAGGTTGAACGACATCGGCTGAAGTCTCGCCGGGTTCCTTCGTTCCTGCATCCTGCAACTGCGTCAACGCGACGGGACGCCAATCGGAATCCCTCGGGACAGCCGCGGCACCTTCAGCGGGTTGAGCATCCGGTTCAGGGACCGTCCGCAATTTCGGCAACAACCAGCGGTCAAAAAAGAAAGCGGCGTTGGCATTCCTGGACCAGGCAGCGAAACGGCCTTCGAAAACTTCGCCTTCCTTTGCGCTCGCCGAGACACTTGCATAGTCATAATCTGCGGGTGGCGGATTGAAGAAGAACAGTGCCCAGTATCCAATCAGAATCACGACCAGCGCCACGCCTTGCACTATGGGCTTAAAGTTGAGAAGACACCAGGCAAAGAAATAGCCGAGCCCGATCTGGCACAATACATTCGGGAACTCCCACGTCGTATGTTCTTTGCCCCGCGACTGCAGGAACACTCCAATCAGCATGAGTGCCACCGACCGCATCAGCGAATGCAGAGCTCGACGCAGGAACGAATGATCATGATGTGATCGGCGAGCATACGAAAACGGCATGGCCACTCCGACCATAAACATAAACGCCGGCTGAATCAGATCCCAGAATGACACCTTGTAATAATCAAATGCACTTCGCCATGCCGGATGCTCAAAATGCCAGGCCAGTTTCTTCCAGGATTCATGATTGTGAACCTGCCAGACTGCTGATGAATCATCAATTGCGGCAAACCCCGCGATCCCGAAACCGGTGGCTGCCAGCATCATCATGATGAAGCCGCGAAACGCATCCAGCGACACAAGCCGACCGGGTATGCTCTTGTTCAACCGACTGGCGGGGCTCTGCGGTCCTGATGACTCGTTCCGGCCTGTTGCCTTCAATGCTGTTCCGGCCGCGGCGGCCGCGGCACCCTGAATGATAGGAGGCGAGGCGATCGTGTATGTGGCGGCCTCCTTTGGCGTTGCCTCCCTGGGTGCGGATTCGGGCGTGGGAGATGTTTTTGGAGGCACTGGCTTCGGGGGCACTGGCTTACCAACCATGGTGAACCTCAATTTCTGCTGATATGAGTTGGCTGCAAACGCACAGTCTGCATTGTCACGGTCCCGTATAGTGTGGCGGATTCGCGGTACAACGGAAGTCGTGACTCGTCATGCTATGGCAGCACATATCATGAAGATGCGGCGAGCTGTGCAGCGTCAGCCCACCGGTACTTTGCGATTCTGGTATCAGGCGGGACGAATCGCGATGTACCGGCAAGCGGACGCATGCCGCTCGCCTGCTTCATGCTTAAAAAACCTGCTTCACCGCCTCGACTTTCTTTGGTTCATCAATGCCAAAGGCAAACACGGTGCGGGATTCGAACGTTTCTCCCGGTTTCAGAATCGTCGTCGGGAAGTTCGGGTGGTTCACAGAATCCGGATAATGCTGAGTCTCAAGACACATCGCGCTGCGATGAGCGTAAGTCTTGCCACCTTTACCCTTCTGGCCCTTCAGAAAATTGCCAGAGTAAAACTGAATGCCCGGCTCGGTGGTGGACACACGCAGAACGCGTCCTGAAACCGGGTCAGTCAATGCGGCGGCAAGGTTGAGTTTGGTATCGGCCTCGTTGGCGTTGAGCACAAAGTTGTGGTCGTATCCAATCGCTGCCGTGGCACCTATCGATTCGATGCGTTTTCCAATTTTCGTGCGTTTGCGGAAATCGAGGTCCGTGCCTTCGACGGGTTCGATCTTGCCTGTCGGGATCATTGTGTCATCCGTCGGCGTATAGTTGTCTGCATTCAATCGCAGAAGATGATCGAGCACCGTAGGGCTGCCAGCGCCACCAAGATTGAAATACGAATGATTTGTGAGGTTGACCGGAGTCGCTTTGTTCGTCGTCGCCGTGTACGACATGGTGATCGAATTGCCTTCCGAAGGAACAAAGTAGTTCACCGTGGTGTTCAATTCGCCAGGATAACCTTCTTCTCCGTCAGGGCTGGTGTATGTGAACTTTATGCCCTGGCCGTTGTCGCTGGAATACGGCTTGGCGGTCCAGACAACTTTGTCGAGACTGCGTTCGATGCCGCCATGCAGGTGATTGGGTTCGTTGTTTATGGCCAGCGTGTACTCCTTGTCGTCGAGCGCAAATTTGCCTTTCGCGATACGATTGCAGACACGTCCGGTGGTGGTGCCGAAATATTGATTGTCCTCCGATTCGTAACCGGCGACGTCATCAAATCCCAGCACAACGTCATCCGACTTTCCGTTCTTGTCCGGAACATGCAGTTGCACCAGCGTCGCGCCGCGGGTCATAATTTTTGCGGTCAATCCGTTGCCGCTCTTCAATGTGTAAAGTTCCACAGCGTGGCCGTCTTTGGTTTTTCCAAATGGTTCAGCCGCAGGAATTTCGCCAATGGCGGGCGATGTCATCAGTAGTGCTCCCATAAACATCACAGTACAAGACAGCTTCATAGTCACTCACCTTAACTTCAGAGAGATGAACGTGGACGCCGACGATATTGGATCAGCGGCGAGGCAGGATTATCGAGTTCCCGGGCGTTGCAGGCAAGTGAACGGCATCACAGTAACTCAAACAGCACGACAAAGCGTTCCGGAGCAATTCGCCCGCCGATAAAACCGACCGCTCCGGCAGCAATCACGAGCACTGGAAACGGCACGTTGAAAAAGAAGATGGCGACAAAGGACATCACAGCCAGCGCGATCATCGTGTTGTTCTTCAGCACGCGTTTGCTGATCCGCAGCACGGCATCCACCACGATCGCCATCACGGCGGGTTTCAGTCCAAAGAAAATCGCCTGCACGATGCGGACATCCTGGTATTCTGCGTAAAGGACACTCAACGCCAGAATCGATACGACGCCTGGCAGCATAAACAGCGTCCCGGCAATGAGTCCACCTCGTGTGCGGTGCAGCAGCCATCCGATATATGTCGCCAACTGCTGCGCTTCGGGACCGGGAAGCAACATGCAGTAATTCAGAGCGTGGAGAAAACGTTCCTCAGAGATCCATTTCTTTTCATCGACCAGAATTCGATGCATCACGGCAATCTGGCCAGCCGGCCCCCCGAAACTCAACGCCGCGACGCGACACCACGTCCAACAGGCTTCTGCGAGTGGAACCGTTCGTTTGGGCGGTGCAGTCATCGGTCGGTCGATACGTTCGCAGGGGAGAGTGTCGTTCTTTGACATAGAGGAAACTGTTGTAGCGAGACCACCACTGAACCGCCAGAGAGTGTATTGGCTGCAGGAAAAGCCGCATTTGTTGAAGTTGCCATGTGAAGTCCGTCCGAAAATGGCGGAGAGACGGGAATACAATTCACGAATTGAGAGCCTGCGGTCGTAAAGACACGAAGTATGTACAGCCGACCAATCCACAGTACAATTCCCGCATGACTACCGAAACAAAACTCAATATCGTCCGAAATCCAACGCGTTCAGTTGCCATCGGCGATCGATTCATTGGCGGTGAAGCTCCGATTGCCGTGCAGAGCATGACCGCGACAAAGACGACCGACATTGACGCTACGGTGCGGCAGATCAACGACCTTGTCAGTGCCGGTGCCGACATCGTGCGCGTCGCGATCGACAGCCAGAAAGATGCCGAAGCGCTGATCGAAATTCGGCGGCAGGTCACCGGCAACCTGTCGGTGGACCTGCAGGAAAATTATCGCCTGGCAGAAGTTATCGCGCCGTATATCGACAAGATCCGCTACAACCCCGGGCACCTGTATCACCATGAAAAATCCAAGCCGTGGCAGGAAAAGGTGAAATATCTTGTCCAGGTGGCTCGCGATCATGATTGCGCAATACGCGTCGGTGTCAACTGCGGGTCAGTTGATCCCGAAGTGAAGTCCAAGTTTGACGAACACGATTCGATCTCGCCCATGCTAGCAAGCGCTTGGGAACACTGTACGCTCCTGGATGAACTGGGGTATGAACGGTACTGCGTGTCGCTGAAGGATTCAGATCCTCAGAAGGTGATCGAAGTGAATCGCCGGTTTGCTGAGAAGCGTCCGGATGTGCCGCTGCATCTGGGAGTCACCGAAGCAGGAATGCCGCCGGACGGAATCATCAAGACGCGGATTGCATTCGAGCAGCTCATCAGTCGTGGCATCGGCGACACAATACGGGTGTCGCTCACGGTGGCCAATCATCGCAAGGCTGAAGAGATTGTAGCCGGTCGGAAGATTCTCGATGACATCGCTGCAGGCCGCGTTCGCAGTTTCGTGGACTATGGTCTCAAGACGCTGAACATTATCAGTTGTCCGAGCTGTTCTCGTGTGGAAAACGAAGCGTTCGTGGACCTCGCCGAACAGGTGCGCGAGATGACTCGATACGCCGAAGCGCACAAGATCACGATTGCGGTGATGGGCTGCCGAGTCAACGGGCCTGGCGAAACGGATGATGCGGATCTCGGCCTGTGGTGCGGCCCGACGCATGTGAACCTCAAACGCGGCAAAGAATCCATCGGTGCGTTTCTGTACGACGCGATTCTGCCGAAACTCCGCGTCGAACTGGATGAGCTGATTGCCCGACAGCGGGCTTAGTTCGGCCACAGCCAGCGAGTCAGCGAGACAATCATGAAATACGTCAGGGTCAGGCTGCCTGCCAGGACTGTCATCAGAAACGCGATCAGCAAAGCCAGGAAAAGCCAGTCACCAATTTTTCTGCTACGACGAGCTGTCGGAGTGGATTCGTGCTGCATCAGCAGTGCGACATTCTTCTGATTGGACTTCCAGACCACGTCAAAGGCATCTCCAAGCAGGGGAATGGAACCCACCAGCCAGTCGATCAGAATGTTGAGACTCATTCGGGTCAGTGTCACGCGGGAGACGCCGCGGCGCTGGGCTTCCTGCAGGATGTACAGGCTCACAAACGACGCCACGAGATCGCCCAGGCCCGGGATCAGTCCCAGGATCGCATCGAGGCCGAAGCGCAGCCTTAAACCCGGGATCTCGAAAACACTGTCCATCAATCGCGACAGGAATTTCAAGTGATCCAGATCCAGGGCTCCGTACGCAGCAGCGGAGCGCTTGTCGATCAGTTCCGGTTCGAGAGGAGGTGTCGAGTTAACAACGGAATTCCGTCTTTCTGGGTACATGCAGGACGCCTTCACCTTTGTTTTGAAATATGTCGTTCCTGCAGATGTGCGTAAGGCAAAGCGATATGCCAGACGGCGGCGGCTTGACAAAGCGGAGCACGGCACAAACGCTTGATCGACGACGACTGCGGCTTGAAGAGTCTGCTGAGAACGCTACCTGGAAACGCGTGCTGCTGCAAGTCGTTGCAAACCTGGCGAACACCAATTTGGGAATACACGCCTTTCTTTTATCGTTCTGAGAGCAAATCGTGAGAAAACTCGGCTGAATTCACGCAGTCTTCGCGAATTCCCCAGGCTGTTCTGGCGGAAATGGGTTGGTTTCGATTACCCTTCCCGATCCGCTGCGCTGAGGCACGAACGGGCTGGTGGGACAAGATGTCTCCGGTCTGGCTTTGTTCGTTACAATTCTCAGGCGGGAAGTTCAATGCTTCCAGCGGGATATCAACCGTCGCATGAAGCGACTTATTTCCACCGAGGCCGGCGGCGGCGTTTATCGTCACCGCGTGAATTGACCGACAGAACTGACATATGACGCTTGCGGAGTTAATGCAAAACCGTTTTCGTGCGGACTTGAGACATCGTGGTGCGGCCTACATTGAGGCCGAACGTATCACTCTGGTTCGTGTGACTTCGGAAAACGTGTTCGGACTTGTCATCGACGGAGCTGAATATCAGACACAGCTTCGTTATCAGCCGGATGACGTCAGCCTGTTTTGTACGTGCGACCAGTTTGCCAAGAGCAAAGTCTGCAAGCACCTGTGGGCTACGATTCTGGCGACGGATTCCGGCGGCTACGTGAGTTCGTCGATGCGCCCCGGTCGGATGACGCCGTTCAGGGCGCCGAACGCATATCAGCCGATCTCCGTGGATGATCTGGACGCCGGAGCCGATCCGGATGCCGGTGCGAACCTGCCGCGTGGAAAATCACGGCCCAAGGCGCAGCCTGTGCAGCGGACGTTGCGTCCGTGGGAAGCACGACTGATCGAACTCAAAGACAACATGGACGGTCCAACGGATGGCCGCAAGAAATCTGATCCTGAAGAACGCCAGATTTTTTATGAGGTGGATCTGGAAGCCAGTAGGGAAGCCGGCAAACTTGTGATTCAGGCGTCACAACGTCAGCGTCGCGCGGGTGGGCAGTGGGGGAAAATCAAACCCCTCAAAGTCCGACCGGGCGAACTGGACCACATCGAACACGAAGACGACCGCACATTCTTGTCATACCTTGCCGGTGCAATTCCGGAACGTAACAACTGGACGACGCAGCAGGCCGAACTGCGCACGTCGGCACATCGATTTTATGTGCCATTTGAACTTGGGCAGCTTGTCCTGCCGGATATGTGCCGCAGTGGTCGGCTGCGCGTTCTGGGCAGTGACGAGGCGGGTGAGCAGATATTGAACTGGGACGATTCAGAAGCCTGGGAACTCACGATTCGCGTGCGGCGCGATACGGAAGTCGAAGGCTGGAAAGTCGCGGGCCTGCTGATTCGTAATGATGAAGTCATGGAACTGGCTGATGTCCCGCTCGTGGTGCCCGGCGGTTTTGTCGTCACCAACGATTCGCTGGGGTTGCTGCGTGACTTCGGTGCGTCGGAATGGATGAAGGCACTTACGGACGGCGGTGCGCTGCATATTCCGGAAGCCGATGAGCATGATTTTGTTGATCGACTGCTCGATATTCCTTCCCTGCCGCGACTTGATCTGCCGAAAGAACTGCAGCTGGAAGAAGTCCGCGTCAAGCCATCACCGGTCCTGCGGATTACATCGCCGCCGATGAATCGCTGGCGGAACGATTCGCTCAGTGCAGAAGTCATCTTCGATTACCTTGGCACTCCGGTTTCCGGCAGCAGTGCACGGTGGGCGGTTGTGCAGCGAGAAAGCAATCGCTGCATCATTCGTGATCGTCATTTCGAAGGCACGTGCTGGGAAAAACTGCGTCAGGTCGGCTTCCGTCGTCGGCTGGGTGATCTCAAACAGTCGATCAATGTGGAAATCGCGCGGCGCGATCTGGGTCGAGCTGTACGTGAACTGGTCGATGCGGGCTGGGCCATCTTTGCGGATGGCAGCAAAGTTCGTCAGGCGGGCGGGATGCGGTTTCGCGTCACGTCGGATCTGGACTGGTTCGATGTTCACACAGACGTGGATTTCGAAGGTCGCGGCGTCTCCTTCCCGGAACTGCTGCGAGCGCTTGAGCGCGGCGATTCGACCGTGCGTCTGGACGACGGGTCACTCGGCATCCTTCCGGAAGAATGGCTGGAACAAATCGGCCTGATCTCTGGCCTGGGGACTGCGACCGAAGATGGTCTGCGATTTTCCACGTCACAGGCCGCATTGCTGGACGCATTGCTGGCGACGCAGGAAAACGTGGATATCGACGAAGGCTTCGAAGCAATGCGGGAACGGTTCCGCAACTTCAGCGGCATGGAACAGGTCGAAGTTCCAGCGTCATTCCAGGGCGAACTGCGAGGTTATCAACGGGAAGGCCTGTCGTGGATGAAGTTCCTGAGCGACTTCAATTTCGGAGGTTGTTTGGCCGATGACATGGGTCTGGGTAAGACCGTGCAGTTTCTGGCGACACTGCTGCGTCGGCTCGAAGACAAGCCAGATGCACCTCCGTCGCTCGTTGTGGTACCGCGTTCGTTGATGTTCAACTGGGCGAGCGAATGTGGGCGGTTTACTCCCAACATCAAAGTCATGGAATATACTGGACTGGAACGGGCCAATCTGCGGGCGGAGTTCAGCAGGCATAATCTGATTCTGACAACCTACGGCACGGTGCGACGCGATATTGCGGTGTTGAAAGACATCGACTTCGACTACGTCGTACTTGACGAAGCCCAGACGATCAAGAATCCATCGTCACAGATTGCGCGGTCGTCACGATTGCTCAAGTCAAACTTCCGACTGGCGTTGAGCGGTACACCGATTGAGAACAATGCCGGCGATCTCTGGTCGATCTTTGAATTTCTCAACCCAGGCATGCTGGGTCGCAGCACGGCGTTTCGATCGCACATTGCAGATCCCGACAGTCGTGAAGCGCGCGACATGGTGGCGAAGGGACTGCGTCCGTTTATTCTGCGCCGGACCAAGAAACAGGTGGCCGCCGAACTTCCGGATCGACTGGAAGAAACCATCTACTGCGACATGGAAGAAGAACAGCGTCGCTTGTACGACGAGTTGCGAATTCACTATCGCGATTCTCTGCTGGGGCTGGTTCAGGAACAGGGACTTGCGCGATCGAAGATGCATGTGCTGGAAGCACTGCTTCGTCTTCGCCAGGCGGCCTGCCATCCGGCGTTGCTCAAACGCGGCGACGAACAGGAACTTTATGCAAAGCTGGATTTCCTGATCCCGCACCTGCAGGAGTTGATCTCCGAGGGCCACAAGGCGCTGGTGTTCTCGCAGTTCACGAGTATGCTCAGCATTGTGCGGGAGCACCTTGATAAGCAGGGGATCACCTACGAATATCTCGACGGAAAAACTCGCGACCGCAAGGCGCGAGTCGAACACTTTCAGGAAGATAAGGACTGTCAGGTGTTCCTGATCAGTCTAAAAGCGGGCGGTCTGGGTCTGAACCTGACATCCGCCGACTATGTGTTCCTGCTCGATCCGTGGTGGAATCCCGCGGTCGAGGCACAGGCGATTGACCGGGCTCACCGCGTGGGACAAACGCGCACGGTCTTTGCCTATCGTCTCATCTGCCGCGACACGGTCGAAGAAAAGATCGCGGAGCTGCAGAAGAAGAAACGATCACTGGCGGATGCCATCCTGGC
>JBBJME010000251.1:0-10714 GCA_037719765.1 Planctomycetaceae bacterium | reverse complement strand
TCGACTGGTGACCTCAAACTTGCTGGATTTGGAGGCGACAAACGTGCTGTTCCCAGCAAGCAGCTTGTGAAGTTGCTCGGCGTTCCATGGATGACTGGGCTCAGTTGCAAATTGGACGAGGAGGTCGAATCTTCGGTTCAGAAATTGATGCTCGAATATCGGCAGCGAGTTGAACAATTCTCGAGTCTGATCCGAGAACGATGTGGGAGCCCGATACGGCAACGAGTCAAAGAAATAGGCTTCGGGTGATTGGCGATTTGCTCTGAGTTCGCCGGGAAGCACTCCCCAGAATTCAACGCCGAACTTCTCAGGAATGATGATCGAAAGAGCTGCGAGGATTCCGCGACAACGCAAACCGTGATGGTCTGCGATTTCTTTTCCGAGAGGGTGATCTTGGTCGAATAACTCGTCCGGAGCCTTAATGTCGCGAAGAAGTTTTTGTGCAATGAACTGGTCACAGAACCGCTCGTACGCAAATCGAACAATTGGAGCGGGGATAAGATTACCGGCGTTGTTCAACACGTAGTCAATGTCTTCTGCCAACGCACCTTCTCGCAACAGCGTCTGAAACAGAGACTCTGAGGGATTGACGCAAGTATCAACCGCGTTAACGATTGCAGTCGCGTTGTCCCAGCGCAAACCGAAAAGATTTTCAGGAAACATCTCGTTCGCAACAGCCTCGAGAGCTTTCTCGCACAGTCTGTCGTTGACCTCGGTCAGCCGCCTCCTGGAAACTACTTCCTCCAGAGACGACAGATATATCTCGAATAGTCGCGAAGTACCTTGATAGCCCTTTGGCCAACTCGTTTCCCCCAATTGCTTGAGAGCGGTTGCACACGTTTTCAAAAATAAAGGATTCGAGAATTCCGGTGCTGTTATCGGAGTCGTCGGTTTTGCAATTCCCTGCCCAGATAGATAGATGGCGGCGGCTTTGTGTTCGTATCCTCGGAAGCCCACATGGAAGATACGCAAAAGCTCATTTGATTTGATGCTTTTTGGTATTAGCAAGTCATCGAATCGTGATCGACAACTAATCACCACGCCGACGTGCGGAAATCTCCGAACATCCTCGAGCAGTCCGACAATGCGTTCGCTCCATTCGTTGCGATGGCTGCCTTCGTTAATGGCATCAATTAGCAGAATGGAATTCACACCGGCAGCTTCTCCAGCGGCATCAATGGCTCCAAGCACGGCTTCGTAAGAGTGCGTATTGAGATCCAGCAGATCCAAGAGCTCAACCAGTGGATTTCCACCACGATAATGTTGCCCCAACATGAGGATGGCAGGTCCCTGCGTCTTGACAAATCCTTTTGCAAAGTCGCAAAGCAAATGGGATTTTCCAGCCCCAGCTTCGCCTGTGACCAACACGGCCGATGCAATATTCGCATTCACGAAGTCGCTGTTCAAAAAGGCGCTTAGCTCAGAATGTTTGCGATAGGCAAAATCGAACACTTCGTCAGCATAGGAACGACTGTGTTGATTCGGGCGCTTACTTGTCTCCGCCGAATTGCGACAAGCATTTTCAAAGGTTGAAAGATGCGCCGTAGCCTTTTCTGTCTCTTGCTGCAATTCGGCAAGTTGACTGCGATCCCGGGCAAGGACAACCGAGTCAATCCACTGCTTGCAGGTCTCAATCGGATCTCTCAACAATTCGAATCTCGCGGAGAGATCGCTTGACGGTTGCTTTTGAAAGAATTCGAGACATTCTTTGTTCCAGTTCAGCGCTTTTCGATTTAGTTCTTGCCAGAACCCGTCTCCGTTGATTAGTCCATCCAATGTCCTTGCTATTGGCAAATCAACATGGAACTCAGGCGTGTATCGCCCTCCGAGCGTCTTTTCCTGTTTCTCAACGCAACGTTCCAACTTATCCTTCGTCAATACAACGGCATTGAACCAGAACAGCGCGCGGCCGGAATACTTTGGATCATCGGACTGCAGAGGCAGCAATATTTCATGTGCACCCCAGTACTCAAATTCCACTTGCATACCGCGGCCAACTGCAGAGACCTTCCACTTCTCGACTCGCTCGTTCCATTCATCCAATACCGAAACTGCCTTCTTTCCTTTCGGTCCCGTTATACTTCACGCGGCAAGGAATGATGCCGGGTCAAAACGCTGGAAATTGTGTGTCATGAGCGAAGCAAGTCGGCTGCGATGTTTGGTGGGAATTTTTTCCAGGCAGCCGTCGATGGCTTGGCAGAATTCGGCGAAGGTGGTGTAGTGTCGGCCGTAGAGAACGTCACGTTTGACGAATTTCCACAGTCGTTCGATCAGGTTCAGGTTCGGAGAATACGAAGGCAGGAACTGGAGTTGGATATTGAGTGTCGCCGCCAGATCCTTCACCAGAGCACAGTGCTGATAGCGGGCATTGTCCAACACCAGCGTGATCGGTCCCTGCAATCCAAGTGCTGCGATTTTATGCAACAACTCGCACATCGTTGCCGATGACACTGTGCCGGTCGTCGTGACGCTGACAAGCTGATTCGTCGCAGCGTTCCATGCTCCAAGAACGCTGTATCTCATGCGGCCCGAAGCGCCTCGAATAAACCGGCGACACACGCACCACAGACAGCCCAAAAATGCTCCCTGGACGAAGTGCGACGCATCGACAAAGAAGAGGGGGCCTTTGCCACATCGAGCCGAAGCCAATAGCGGTTCCAGTTTTTTGTCGAGGAATTCCTCCTGAGTCGCGACGTGTTCCTCGATCGTTTTCTTCGGAGGCAGCGGAATCGCCGCCGTGCATCGCCATTTCAGGCCGAGACTTTTTTTAAAAACTTCCGCGTTTGGGTCAGCCCGCGTTTGATGCCGGTGGCCTCTTCAATCCGTCGACTTGCCTCCGCCGTTGTGTGCGGCGGATCCGCACGGAACATTTCCTCCAGAGAAGTCTGATGCGCAACAAGTTCGCTGGTCGGGGTTTTCCAGTCGAATTGTTTCAGCCCCTCGATCCCGTGTTCGCGATAGAGCGCCACAATACGATCAACGGTCGGGTCAGAAACACCAGCCAGCCGGGCGGCATTCGAATACGGTTCGCCGAGACTGATCAGCCACAGCACTTCCATTCGCAACTGCACTCGCGGATGCGGATGCTCAAACCGCTCTGTCCGCAATGCCTGCCTCTGTTCATCCGTAAACGTCAATCGAGCCATCCTTGACTCCTCAAACAATCATGCAAGACTGCAATACAAACTCAGCCCGCAGTGTGCCAGAAAACCCCAAGTCTCTGCAAGGCATCATTCTGGGCCACGCGGAGTATAAGTCCACGCCATTCGACCCCGTGTCGGTGGTTGGGCGACTTTTGGCTACTCGTCGCGGCTACACCGACGCGGGGTCGGTGCAGGCCAAAGTGGAGTAAAAGTTTTCTGATGTAGCTCACAAGTCAGTGGTCCACCGACGCAGGGTCCAATGGCGTGGACTTAAGCATTTTGTGGTGTAATTTCCGGGTCTTGTTTCTTTTTCTTTCGGGATCTGTGGCTGGGTCTTGGCTCTTTCAATTTTGGGTACTTGGCGTTTCTCCGTTTGATGGCACGAGGCTCGTCGCGGCCGGGGCGATTTCGTACAAAGTGTGATGCGGCCGAATGGATCAGCCACGCCACATCATCGACCGTCTCACGTTCGTCTTGGAACGCCAGCCAGGCGTCGCGAGCCGCACTGAAACTGATCTCGCGGGGATGCACTTCCAGCACCGCTGCGGTGTCGCACATCAGAACCCGCACAAGATTGTAACCAAGAACGGCCACCGCGATTTCGCGGTCCAGATTGTCGGGAATCAGGCAACGAAGTTCGCACATCCCCATGCTTGATTTATACGAACGGATATCGACTTCAACGTCCCACCTGAAACCATAAAGTTCCGCAATATCTTCGGCACTGAAACGCTGTCGGTCGGTCAGCGTTGTGACGATCGTTATCGGAGTTTCACAACCTGCCACTTGATAGCGGATCATGCGATACAGAATTCGCTTCGGCAATGCGTTCCACTCTTTACGTGTGAAGCGGGATGGGTCGCACTTTGGTTTCTGCAGTTCAACGATCAAATCCTCGATCGTTTCGCAGGCACCCTCGAAGGGCGAATTCCTCGTTCCATTGATGCAGCAAACCATATGGACACCGCGCCGAATCAGCAACGCCGCATCATGAAATGATTCGAAATTGCTGTCGGCCACGACGATGTCGCCTTTTTCAAAATCCTTGTGTTTTTCCCGGAAAAGTGACACTTCGCCCGTTTTCTTTCCTTCCACCGCAGCAGTGTTGTGATGGACTACGCAACCATCGGCAAGCGACGTTGTTGCTACGACGCGCACTTGAGGAAACCCTAAACCCTCTTTCTGACTTGATGGCTGAGGATACCTTTCCTGGTTCGCCAATGTGTCGGGTGCGCGGAGCACAAAGCCATCGACAAGATACGCATTCAGTCCGTGCCATTTCCAATCGTCCGGCGTCATGTGGTGAGCGATCTTTCTGACACGATTGCTGAGATGATTGATCAACTTGAGCGGCAATCTCGTTCGCGCTTTGGAGTAAGCAGACGCATCTTCGGAGACAGGTGAGAGCCCACAGTCTTTTCTTTCACGATTGAATTTCGCCATGACAGTAATGCAAGCATCGCCTCGACTGAGAACCTGAGACACAAACAGCCCGAGCGTTTTTGCCGGAGGGAAGATTCTGTCGCGAAACTCGATATTGAGTGTGTCACACATCTGATGAATCTCATCGTCGTCAAAAAGATGATGGAGGCGAATTTTTCCCAACGTCTTAAGCCTTTCGAGTCGCTTCAGGATTTCGTCGAAGCTGAGCAGCTTTTTCCTTTCGCATTCCCTTTTCAGTTCCTCTTCGTGCGTCTCGACCGATGACTTTCGCGGTGGTAGAATCATCGCGCGCCTCCTTGCTTGCGGTTGTGGATTTGTTAGACCAAACCCACTTTGCATCAAGGAGGCCATTTCATGCGACCCCAGTTTCAATTCACCCGCGTTTCTCCCCATTTTTCGCTTAAGTCCACGCCATTGGACGCAGGGTCGGTGGTGCCAGAATGTCCAAATGCGACACCTCGACGAATTAAAATCATCTCAGCAATACAAGATTCCAACTGTTTGCTGTGCAGTGCGTTGATTTTTCAAGCCACCGGGAGGTTGCCAGTCGTTACGGCTGAGCGTAGCTGTTCGGGCAGAACGTTCCAGGTTGCTCCGTACGTCGTTTCCAACGGGACTTTGACGTGCAGATGTGGCGTCAAAAACAGTGGCATGTCGGGCATGATGTCGCCAATTGCCAATGGTTCAATGTAGGCTACTTTCTCGCGCCCGGCCTGGTACGACATCAGCAAACGATCCAGTCCAGGGGGTAACTCAAACGGCTGGTCTTCAATTTCATCCCAGATTAATTTATGCAGCCCTTTCGGGTCTCGAACTGTAGGCGGGAACAGATCGACTATCAAAACATGAACGCCCGCCTGGATGAAGTCGATGGTTTTCTCCACAAAGTTGCGGATCGCGCCACGCTTGTCTTTGTTCCCCGGCGAAACGATTTCGATAATCGCGACAATCCGGCCCAGGTGATGGCGAATGACAATTCGGTTCGCTCGATCCGCGTAGATTTCATCGGCACTTCGTTGCACGATCCGTGTCGCCGGTGCCTCCCTCGTGGCCACACGTCCCGCATTGGCTTCCAACAATGACGTTTCTCGATCGTCAAGAGCCCCGTAGTCTTCGATCGCCAGAACATCAGGTTCCTCGACACCCGCGCGCTGCTCGACAAGTGCGGAGAGATTCGATGGCAGTAGTCCGCGATTCAAAGTGCGAGCAAGTTCAACGGACCAATCCTGGTGGAAATGGTGAAACAGTCCCGACGGCACTCGGCTCCAATCATGAATCGGCATAGGAGTCTTTCTTTGAATATCGGCTGAGTGGAACACCGATGTGCAAGATCGATTGCGTACAGCTTCCGAGTGATTCTATCACGGTCGCTACGTTCCTGCCACATACCTTCAGCCTCTCAAGCCAGTGCTCTGTCAAGGCTCAGAAAAGGGGTCAGGAACCAATAGCCAAACGGCCCGAAGGGTGCTCCGCACTATTGGTTCCTGACCCCTTTTCTGAGCCACCACTCCTCGGTGCATTGTTGACAGAGCACTAGCCAGTAACCTGTCAGCTCAGCAGCATGGTCAGATCTTCCGCAGACAGCGAGCTGATCAGGCTGGCGTCGGCGGAGATGATGGATTCAGCGAGTTGTTTTTTTTCTTTTTGCATCTCCAGAATACGTTCCTCCACCGTGTCTTTGCAGATCAGGCGATACGCAAACACATGCCGGTCCTGGCCGATGCGGTGGGCTCGATCAACGGCCTGAGCTTCCACGGCGGGATTCCACCACGGGTCGAGGATGAATACATAATCGGCGGCGGTAAGATTGAGTCCGTGTCCGCCAGCCTTCAGGCTGATCAGAAACAGAGGGCATTTTTCATCGTTCTGAAAACGTGAAACGATCTCCTGCCGCTTGTTGGATTTGCCATCGAGATACTCGTACCGGATTCCGGCCTTGTCCAGTTTCTTCTTCACGATCGCCAGCAGGCTGGTGAACTGCGAAAACACCAGGGCCTTGTGGCCGTCCGCGGCAATCTGAGTCAGTTGTTCCAGAATGGCATCCAGCTTCGCGCTGTCTTCGTTCTGGCGTTTGGAATCAATCAGCCCTTGATGACACGCTGCCTGACGCAGTCGGAGCAGTGCTTCCAGGACATGAATCTTCGATCGTTTCAGACCAAGTTCCTTGATTTTTGACGACAACTGGACTCGATAATAATCCCGCAGTTCGTTGTACAGTTTGCGTTGTTTTGGCGGCATCTCGCAATACAACGTCTGCTCGGTCTTGCCGGGAAGTTCTGTCAGTACCTGTTGCTTCGTTCGCCGCAGCATGAACGGACGCAGAGCTTTCGACAGAGTGTTCAGAGCAGCGATTTTGTCGTCTTCGCTGTTGGATGCAGCCGTCAGTTTCTGAAACGCACTGCTGGCACCGAGCATGCCGGGATTCAGGAATTCAAACAGCGACCACAGTTCCCCCAGATGGTTTTCGACCGGTGTTCCCGTCATCGCCAGTCGATGATCCGACATCAGCAGACGACACGCTTTAGCGGCCTGCGAATCCGAATTCTTGATCGCCTGGGCTTCGTCCAGCACGACATAGTCGAATTGCGTCTTCTGGAGATCGACAATGTCCTGCCGCAATGTTCCGTACGTGGTCAGAATGATGTCCGCTTCTGCCAGTTCGTGACCGCGTCGCAGCAGCCCGGTGTAGTTGACGACTTTCAGTTTTGGCGTAAATCGAGCGGCTTCGTTCGTCCAGTTGAAGATCAGACTCTTGGGCACGACGACCAGCGATGGCCGACGAGTTTCCTCAGACTTCAGCCGCCGTGTTCGACGGGCTTCCAGCAGGGACAGAACCTGAACGGTTTTCCCGAGTCCCATATCATCGGCAAGGCACCCACCCAGACGGAAATCATTCAGGAAATGCAGCCAGCTCAGCCCTTCCTTCTGATAATCTCGCAGTTCGCCCTGAAACGACTGCGGAGGTGCTTTGGGCTTGATGCCTGTGAAATCTTTCAGCTTCCTGCAGTAGGCTTTGAACTTGCGATCTCTGGCAGCGTTTTCCTGAGCGTCCAGCAGCGCATCGAGGATCATGGCCTGAGACGGCTTGAAGCGAATAGAATCTCCATGAATTTCTCCGAGGCTGGCGATCGTACCATACCGACGAAGCCATTCTTCCGGCAACATGCCGCGTGAACCATCGCTCAGCGTAACAAAATGCTCCCCAGACTTGATGGCCTGCAGCAATGTCGGCAGAGCTGCGGTGGCACCGTTGAAATCCATTTCAGCGTTGAGTTCGAACCAGTCAAGTCCGGATGTCACACCGATGCGAAAATTGCCCGGGCGTTTGATCAGTGCTCCTTCGGCTTCGACATCCCAGCCAAGATCCATCAAACTGCGAACCACATTGGCAGTCTGGCTGCTCACGAACTGTACATCGATACCCGGCGCGTTGAAGTGTGCTGGTATGGATTGGCCACCGAGTCCGGCAATGGACTTCAGATGATCCGCTTCGACGCTGGAGTCTCGCCAGAAAGTTTCGCTGATGCCTCGCACCAGACGGCCTTCTGCGGATTGCGAACAGACACCGCAACCTCATCATAAAGAAAATCGACAACGCCGAAAACGCACCGCATGTGACGAAGCATCTGCGGCAGTTTTTCCGTCGCCAGAAGTCGCAGCCGAGGCTTGCATTTCGCGTTCTGCCGCTGAGGACAGAAGTCGGCAGGCAGAGGCATCCCCAACAACTTTGGCGTCTGCAGAACCTGTTTCAGAAACAGTCGATGATCATCAAAGGAGATGCGGAGTTCCGGTTTTCGTTGCAGCAATCGCACCCAGCCTTCCTTGTCTCCAAGGCGAATGGAGGCCAGGGTATCCGGAAAAACGGCGATACCAGCGGAGGTCATCAACATCATGTCGGCGAGTGGCCGTGTCTGTTGCAGGTCGCCGTTTGGATCGTTCGCGGCGAATGTGTTTTGCAGCATCCGACCTGTGATAATCCATTCTTCCTGCGCAGGCTTTTGAACAAACTCAATCACGGGTTCCCAGACCGCATTCTCTTCGTATGTCAGAAACGTCACGTCCTCCATCGGCACCTGCGCGGAGAGTCGCCAGCACAGGCGCCCCGTCCTGGCCAGGTATGGCAACACGGCTGTCTGGAGCAGAGGCTTGATATCGATCGTCGTGAAACTGGGCTGCGAATAATAGCTGTAAGAATACACCGGTTGATTTGATATCCCGATGTCGAGCAGTTGTTGCATCAGTGCAGAATGAACAGGGTCTTTCACTTCTCGAACGCTGTTACGGTCCAGTCGAAATTCTTTGACTGTTCCGGGCACACCGTTGGCACGAACCTGTTGAGTCATCAGGTCGATGGCAATACTATCTTTGTTAATCGAACGACTGACGTCGATGATGTACCAGAACTGTTGACTTTGCAGAATCAGATCGCCGGTGTTCCCGGACGTCCGAGCATCGGTCGTCTCGACAGGTTCACTTCCCAGTCGGCGCAGTTCGATCATCCAGTCCGGCTGCGGCTTCGAGTCGCTCGCGTTTGGCGTGTTGCCTCTCGGTGCCGACAATCGCGACTGGCCAGCCGACGCCTCTTTGTCTTCAGCATCCAGCTGAAGAATCGTCGCCCAGAGATGTTTGCATTCGCCGTGATCTTCGAAGTACGGACAGGTACATTCCGAGTCGATGACGTCCCCTGCTTCCGAGCCAAGGAATATCTGAACGTCATAGCAACCACCACTGCCGTTTTCAACAACAGCGATGACCACGTCATCGGTTCGCGTCTCAATCGTGACGAAACCCAAGGCGAAGTAATCTCGGCCTCGTGAACGAACTCCAGATCCAAAACGATTCTTTTCCCGAGTGGCAAGGCTCATTGGCAAAAACTGTCTTCCATGAAAATAGGGACGTGATTCAATTCAAAGCCACAGTGAGCTGACCCGCGAATGGCGAGCATCGGCGCGAATGAAGTGAGCAGATCATTCGCGTTGATTCGCGATATTCGCGGGCAGTGTTTATTTCTTTGTTGTGCAGAGACGTGGCAACCAAATGAACAGTTACCGGTGACTAGCGCCAAACCGCTCACTATGCGGACGGAGGGGTAATATAGAGAGGAATATCAAAGAAAAAACCCGGACTATTCGCACTTGTGGCATCAATGCGTCAAATTCTCATCCCGGAACCGCATGGTTGATGTATCCGGGTTCGAGAGTTGATTGCCAGCAACACTGAAGTCCGTAGTTTTGGCATGCTGGGAGAACGCCGCTCGGTTAACGCCCTCCCGAAGTACAGTTAGAAATGTGATCCCGCTCTGCCGCAACACCTTCTGACCGAACAAGGAGTGAGTTACCGCCGCGTGACTGAGTTCCCGGTATGTACCAACTGTAAAGAAACCATTGGCGGTTATAATCTCGCCCGCTGACCGCGAACTTTTTTTGCGGATCTGGAGAAGTATGCTGGACTGCAACGGACTGGAGAATGACTTGTCAGACTACAGTGCTCAGTCGGCCGTTCGAAGGTATTGCTCGTCGAAGGAAATGGACCAACCGGAGTCGAGGACATGTTATCTGCAACGCGTGCATCAGCCATTCTTGTCTTGCTGACGATCGTAGGTGCGGTTCAGCATGCATGGTACTGGCCCCAACTTCCAGATCGCGTTGCAACGCATTGGGGCATTGATGGACAACCGAATGACTGGATGACGCGTACCGGCGCAACCCTGACGCTTTGCGGCCTTCAGATTGGAGTTCCGCTCTTCCTTGTCGCCGTCACAACGCTGGCCTCACGTTTGCCGGATTCGATGGTGAACATTCCAAACAGGGAGTACTGGCTGCACCCCGATCGGCGGTCCGCCACGCTGGCGTGGATGAATCGAATGCTCGCCTGGATCGCTGTCCTGACATCGCTATTCATGATCGGTATCGGGCTCCTGACCTTCATTGCCAACAAAACCGGCGGCGGACTGCATGTCGGCTTGTTTGTGACAGCGCTTGGTGCCTATTTGGCCTGTGTGTTTTCAATCGCCGGCCGCAGTCTTTTTCGTTTTCGGCTGCCGCGATCAACAGTTTGATGAGCGCACTATCGCGTCAGTCGATCAACATCCACCGAAGAGAGGCAGACAACTCGACTTTGATCCCGAT
>JBBJME010000250.1:0-10756 GCA_037719765.1 Planctomycetaceae bacterium | reverse complement strand
TTCCGCCACCATGTCGCTCACGTTCTGCCAGCGGCTATCCGGATCGGCTTCCAGCCCTTTCATAATGGCCGCAGCGATCTGTTGGTCGATATTCGGGATCAATTCTGTCAGCTGAAGGGGTGGCTTATTGATGTGCTGCATCACCGCATCAATCGTCATCGCCGCGTCCCAGGGGAATCGCTTTGTGTACATTTCGAAGCAGGTGACCGCGTAAGAAAAAATGTCCAGTCGCTGGTCCGTCGTCTGACGTTTGATTAATTCAGGTGCCATATAACTGGCAGTTCCCGTGCGGTTTCCCGGCCTGCAGAACATCGGTGTGTTAGGCACAACCAGTCCGAAGTCAATCATCTTGGCCGTCTTGTCGTCCGCAATCATCACGTTGCGCGGGCAGATATCACGATGAATCCAGTTCTGCTGATGAAAATGATTCAGAGCTTCGCCGATCTGAATCATGTACCGCAGCCGATAGCGCTTCATTTCTTCGTTCTGCAGATCCACAAGCAACGCGAGTCCCACGCCTTCGACGAATTCCATCACCAGAAACATCTCGTCCACAAGTGTCCAGCCGAATTCGTGAGTCTTGACGATATTCGGATGATGAAGTGACAACGCAACTTCACCTTCGGTGGGTTTGTTCAGACCCTGGAACCGGGATTCATATTTCGCAGTCTTTTCTTTGTCCAGCACTTTCACGGCAACCGTCCGACCGGATTGCAGGTCGGTCGCGCGCCAGACCTTTGACATACTGCCCTGTCCCACACGACCGATCAGATTGAACCGCTTCGTGATGTCTGTCTTCTGATGGGACGCACCCTTGCGGTTGAACAATTTGTCAAACATGATTCGCCTCAAGACTCGGCTGACACGTAGCTGTCCAATCAAGAAACACCGTTGCAGCTGCGACCGATTGAGCTGCGTTTTACAACAATTCTGTCTGAAATGCGACAGTTTGAAAGGCTTGCTCAGAAAAGACGATCGCTTCGGGGTGAACCCTGAGAATTCAATCGCCGTCCGCTTGCGAGAATTCTGTGGCGTGTGAGAATCATCGGTGTCGTGAACCGCAATCACGCCTCGTTTCACCCGTCGTTGCCGATCATGCTGCTTGCTGCCCCCCACTATGACAAATATCGAATCCATTCCGACGGAGTTTACTCAGGACGAAGTCGAAACTTTCCAGCGCGACGGCTACTTTGTGGTGCGAGGCCTGATTTCGCCTGACTGCATCAATGCGATGAAGCGTGTCACTCAGCGAGATCTGGCGGCCCATCAGGGGGACATTGAGTACGAAGCCGAACTGAGCTATCCCGGCGCGCCGGAATCGCTGGATGCCGAAGGCGGGCGAACGGCGCGACGACTGAGGCAAGCGATCAGCCGCGATCCGGTGTTTGCTAAGCTGGTGAAGGAACCATTTCTGGTGAACCGACTCCAGCAACTACTGGGCCCGCACATCGTGATGCCTTTGATTCACCACAACTGCATCATGACGAAGCAGCCCTGCTTCAGCAGCGATACCGGCTGGCATCAGGACACTCGCTACTGGAATTTCACGACGGGGGATCTCGTCAATATCTGGATCGCATTGGGAGAAGAGAATCCGCATAACGGCTGCCTGCGCGTCCTGCCGGGGACTCATTTTGAGCCTGCACCGCGAGACCGCCTGGATGACGCTCTGTTTCTGCGCACCGACCTGGAACAAAATCAGCCGCTGCTGGCACGAGCAGTCCCGGTCAAATTGCATTCCGGCGATGTGCTTTTTTTTCACGCCCGCTGCTTCCACGCCGCTACGCGAAACTATTCGTCAGAATCCAAGCAGTCGGTCGTGTTCACATTTCGCTCGCTCGAAAACCCACCAGTCCCCGGTACGAAGTCAGCGCAATGGCCGGAACTACTGCTGTCATGAACCGTGCGCGTCTAGGGGACGCGGTTAATTGTGATGGGAATTTCAACGTCTTCCCGGGTGAGCTTGACGGTTTGTGTGGTTTTGGATTCTTCCGGTGTGCCAGCGCGCTGAATTATTTCGAGGACAGCGGTTCCAGCCACGGCTTTGCCAACGACAAAGCGGATGGTGGCTTTGTACTCGCCGTCCGCTGCGACGCGACACACATACTGTTCGTGGCGTTTGGCATTTCCGTCCTTTGCTGATCCTGGATCGTCATGCGTGAATCGGCCACCGCCAGGAGTGGATCGATTCCTGAAACTGCACTGTTCACCGCTCGGTTCAGTCACCAGCAGATCCAGGTCTGCCGAACCCACCCAGCGCAGAACGAGTAACAGGTCAATGGCGGACGCGTCGTGGAGCTGAGCACGGATGCGTTCTGCCTGAGGCGAATCTCCGGCCTTGTCCAGCTGTCTTGCAATCTCTGTGATGACCTTCTTCGCTTCTTCGTGCTGAGCAGGGGAATCGTCTGTCCAGGCGTGCTGCAGAATTCCGCAGCGAGCCCACACGCGGTGTTCCGGATTCCGTGATTTATCTGCCACACTGCGGGCAAGTAACCAGGAATGCGATAAGTCTGGATTGAGTTCGGTGGCTTCGCGGCAGATGCGTATGGCTTCGTCCCATGCTTCGAACCGCGACATGAGTGCGACAGCGATCAGTAGCTGAGGTATATCGGCGTTGGCGAAGTCGATTCGCGATTCCAACACGCGGGCGATCTCCTGAGCCGGACGTTTCGCCAGTTTCATTTCCAGGGCCAGGACGTCGTACATCCACGCTGCAGCCAGATCATTGCGGATGGCACTTTGAATTGCTTCGACAGCGATGTCGTACTTCTCGCGCTCATGCAGGATTGTGACGGCGTCGGCCAGTACGACGGAAGTCACAGGCTGCGATGTCAGGATTTCGTCCCAGACTTTCGCCGCCGGTCGCGGATCGGCAATCGCGGTATCGACAATTTTCGCAGCACTCAGCGATTGCTCAACTGGTTTCGGCCCGGGCTTTGTCTTTTTTTCTTCCTGCGGATCAACAACCGTCAGAGCACAGAGTGCAACCGCCACGCCATCGGTGTCAATTCGATGCCGCACGGCTTTCTCATCCGGTGAGCGTTCAGATTCTGTTGATGCTTTTGGCGCGGCCGTCAATCGCGTTTCAAAAAGAACGGGCGTGCAAATCGCTGTTGCGGCGACCTGCACACCCGATGAAATCTGAATCAAATCAGCGGACGAAGTCGCTGATTCTATTTTGTTGCTGTTTTTTTTTTGACGTTGTTCAGCGATTGATTTGAAATTCCGCCTTTGAACACGACCGAAGGATTCTGGAGCATTTCAGGAGGCAGACTGAATCCGCCGCCGCCGCCACCACCAAATCCACCACCACCTTGTTGTCCACCCCCACCTTGTTGTCCACCTTGGCCACCTTGGCCACCCTGACCACCGATACCTCCACCACCTTGACCCTGACCGCCGCCACCAAGCTGAACCGGTGGAATGACCAGGTCGCCGACCTGATATACGCGAGTCCCCAGGTTTTCGTCCGCTTCGGCGAATGCTTTGGTTGTGATGAACATCACTTCGTTGCGAATCATATACGTCAATTCAGGATCCGTCTGGCTGAGAATGATCGCCAGAGCGTTTCGCAGAGTAATGCCATCCAGCTCAATGTCCTTGATGATGACGTCCTGCAGAGTGATCGAGTCTGCGTCCAGCGCCCCGACGTCTGGCAGAATCGTCATGCGATAATCTGCGCCAGCTCCACCACCAGCTGCACCGTACGTCGTCGTAAAGTGAACACTGATCTGTTCCAGAATATCGGTGAGCGGATTGTCGCCAGGGAAACTCAAGCCTTTGACAGGTTCGTCCAGCATGCGTTCCAGCCACAATTCCGCTGGCTTTTCAGAACGCAGCGAAATTGATTCATACTTTTTCTTTCGGCTCAATGTCAGTGCACGCCAGACATCAGCCGGAGGGTAGATAACTGGTGGTTCATCCGGGAACGGAACCGCTGACAATTCCACTTGGTACAGAGTTTCAAGGAAGCGGTCCTGTCGCAGGTATCGGAGATTATACGCTTTGCTCAACTGATCTTTTGCCACGGCCATCATAAATGCCGCCGTTGCCGTGCCGTTGCCTGGCGCCATATCCAAGGCCGTACCCGCGACCACTTGTGCGTCTTGGAAGGCTTCGGTATCGCCATGTGCAGCACGGTCCAGGAGACCGCGAACCTGACTGATCAAAGTCTGCAAACGTTCTTCTTCCAGCCGCAATTCCGTAATCACACGCCGCTCAGCTTCCAGTACCGCACGCGATTCACTTTCAATACGTCGATCAATCGCAACTTTTTCCGCGCGAGACTGCACATAGCTGATGGCGTCAATCACTCGACGCTCAAGTTCGTTACGTTTCTCAGGTGCGAGTTCCGGGGCTGAACGAACCGTTTCCAGAATGTCCTTAAGTCGAGTCAGCGAATACTCAGGCTGTTCTTCAGCAATTTCTTTGGCTTCGCTTATGGCCGCCGCTGTCAACTGAACCAACTGCTCCGTGCGGATTTGTATTTCTTCTTCAGACTTATCCAGTACTCCACTGTCACCGGGTTGCGGAGGTCCCAGGATATCCTCGCCGGAATGCACTGGGGGCGCGGTGTCCGTTGGCGGTTCCGGAGGCGCTGGGTCTGCGAGTTCATCCATCAGTGCCGTGAGTCGTATATCGCCACCGGCAAGTCTGTTGGCGCGTCCTGCGACATCGATCGCGCGACCTTTCTCGCCGTTTTCAGCGAGCTGATTCACTGTCAGAATCGCACGATTCACTGATGCGGCAAGTTCAGCAGACACTGACTGCAGACCTTCGATCCCCACGACTGGCGAATTCAGTCCCTGTGACGCAGCCGCACGTTCGAACAAAATCCGGATTTCGTTCCCGGACGCGTTCTCAGATGCCGTTGCTGTCCAGTGACATACCTGGCCGCTGGCATCGCTTGCCGTCAGTACCATTTCGCGGGCCGGAGCACCCTTTCCAAAGACAACCGTGTGTCGATCGGAACGCAATGCGACTTTCGATGGACAGGAGAGCGTGAGTGCGACATCACCTGTGGTGAGGTTGCTCACAAATTCCGGTGCCGTCGAAATTGCATCGGACAATTCCTGAGTCACGTCGTTCGCAATAATTCGTTCGGGATGCTGACTTGTTCCACCGGTCTGATGTGCAAGAATGCCCGAGAGTTCCGTGTCAACTTTTGGTCCGAGCAAAATGGCATGGAACGAAACTTCTGCCTCATTCATGCTGTCCACAATCTGTGACAGATCGTGTGAACTCAGCAGGTTTGAAGAACTGATGCCGTCGCCGATGTACAGCAATGATGCGGGGGCATCCGCATCGACAAGTGCGACGGCTCTCTTCAGCGACTCTGCAAGGTCGGTTGCTCCCATCGGAGTGCGATCAGACAGTTTCTGAATCGCCGCCGCAAACTCGGTCGAACCCGGTGTGACGAATTCTGCTGACAGGGCATCGAAAGTGGAATCCACCGCAACAACCAGAATCTGATGGTCTTGTGGCATGACGCTCGCCAGTGCCTTCAGCACCTGCAGACTGTTGTCACGGAATTTTCCGGTCTGGCTGGCAGACGTATCGACGAGCACGATGTGTCGATTAATCGACTTCGGCTGACGCCGCGACTTGATCGCTACGGCAAAGTGACTGTCGGCACTGTGCACAGTGCGAAAGACCAAGGCGTCTGTCCCAGGCTGCTGCGGATGTGAATCCGCCATCACGGCATGACAGAGAGCCGACAGGCCAAGTCCGAGTGAACAAAAAGAACCAGCCAAATGCCGCATAAAAACTCCCCTTCAGGTTCTACATTGCGAACCATCTGTTGGACACATTTTGCACCCAACTCGTTGCGCACGATGCTCCGCGCCGAGTAGTCTACAGTCGTTCTCGGACAACCAGAAAAGGAAATCCCTGTAAATACTGTCAGAAGCTGGGAGCCGCCGTCAAGTTACCGGATCTTGTCGTTGAAGCCGCTGAACCCCTCAAAGTCTGACACTCCAGATTTCGGATGCGAACACTCCAGTTTGCGGATCGGCCAGCACAACTTCCCGAAGACCCTGGAAACTTGTTTCGAACGCCCTGAGTTGTGATTTATACTCCGCGCGGCCGAAAATGACACTTTTGAGAGCATCGGATCGTAACCCGAAGCGTCAGCGAGGGATTGGGATTTGCTGCCCTCGCTGACGCTTCGGGCTAATGTCACGTTCGACCGCGTGAGGTATAACGGGCGTTCTCCTTCGTCATCCGGGCAGATTGCATCAATTTTTCCGAATATTCCGTCGATAACACCTCCGGGGTGGCAAAATGCGTGGTGATTCTTTGACATAAACCGGTTGCCGCCAGGGGCGGGGTGCTTCATGGGGCGGCATACCGGTGATTTTCTGCTGGGAACCACATTCCTTGCCCTCGCCATGCTTTTGGCGATTTTGCAGGGAAGATTCGGCTCAGTTCTTCGATCGCCGAAAGTACCGGAGTGTGTCAGCCCCAGGGCAGATGCGTCCCTCTGGAAGACCGAGTCCGATCGGCGGCCATTGCCGTCAATCCCGGATATTCCCCGGCGCCCAGCGCGAGCCGTCCTGAAGAATCTGTCCCTGGGCACACGCATCGTAGTGGGCAGCCTTGATTTATCCGGTCATCGGCATGCACTCTCCGTAACAATCCGCAGCATTAATCCCGCGCGGGACGAATCTCTGCCAGTCTATCGCTGCTCCATCGACGAGATCGGTCGTTGGGAAAATGCGACGAGCCTTTCTGCCCGAATGAGTTCCCGCCTGGAGGCTGAACGAGGTCTCCCCGTCACACTGATTTGCAGTGATGGATCAGACAGATCGCCATCTCGCGTCTTTCTCACGCCGCACTTTGTTGACATCGGATCTGTCCATGAGCCGACCGACTGTCGGTTCATCGGCGAGAGTTCGCGGGTCCGAGTCTATGTTGATCAGCGTTTGTCGCAACTCACTGCTTCCGGACAAATCACCGAATGGTCAAAACACCTGACGTCCGCTGCAGAATTGCGAGCCCTGCCTCTTGTGCACGCATGGATTGGGGCGATCCGTGATGTGGACCACGATCAGAAGCTGTCAATTGTCGTCACGGATCTTGATCGCCGCAGCCGAAACGCTTCTGGCCGTGCTCCGATTTATGGCTGTATTCGTGAAGCCGATTTCCTGAGCGATTCAGACTTCTGTGGCGATATTGTTTATATTGATCCGAATATTCTTGGGCTGCCGACCGACGAATTGGCCGCATTGCTGACCCACGAAACAGCCCATGCGGCGGTATGCTCGATTCAGGCCGCCGAGTCGTTTGACTCAGTTGATACCGCTGAATTCGGCAGCCAGCATGCTCGACCGCAGGTTCCGTCGTGGCTCAGCGAGGCCGTTGCGCATTTCCTCGAACTGCAATGCAGCGATTCAGAAGCTGGAGCTGCGGAAGTCTCCGAAAACTTCCAGCGAAAGGTGGATGACTTCTTTGCAGATCCCGCTGGCAGTCCGATCGTGGCAGCTGAGGATGTATTGAGTCTCAACGAACGTCGCAGCGGAAGTCGTGGAGCCGCGACATTGTTTCTCGGGCGATGGTTTTCGACTCCGGAGACCCTTCGGCAGTTCCTGAGTTCGCAAGCGGCACTGGATTGCAAAATGGAGGAACTGGCCCATGAGCCATATGCCGATGTATTTCGAGACTGGACGCTGTCGCTTGCCAGGATGTCCCAATCACCAGTCATGACGTCCGGCAAACACAGGTCGCTGCGTTTTGACCAACTCCCTGCATCAGACAATCACTTACAATTCTCACTCCTTGGCACCGCCTTTCGGTGTTTCGAATGTTCAGAAGACATCGCGTCTCTTGTGATCGAATCCGATGTTGCCGCCCAGCTGCAGATTTCGATTATTGAGCCCGAAGCCAATACTGCGACAATCGCGACAGCCGTAACGCGGAACTGATTCCTATGCCACGCTTCCATGATGACTCGAACGACGAATTTCAGGATGATGACGACGTCTATTCGGAATTCGATGACCAGTCCGACATGGAGGATGAACAGACGGTTGTGTGTTCAAACTGTGGATTCGAAATGCTGGAAATCGCTTACCAGTGTCCGCGCTGCGGCGAAATTCCTTCTCGCGAATTCGCCAGGACCACAACCCATCCTCGCTGGGTTATCTTCACAGCTCTGATGCTCCTGGGCCTGCTCCTTTGGTGGATTCTTAGTTCCTGATTCGACTGTCCACCAGTCGTTGATTGATTCAACCCTTCTTCACCGCGGGTGCCGAAAGTGGGTCTTCGGGCCAGGCATGTTTTGGGTAGCGGCGTTTGAGTTCTTTTCGGACGCCTGGGTAGATGTTTGCCCAGAAACTTGCCAGGTCGTCGGTGACCTGTTGAGGCCTCATGTTCGGGGCCAGCAGATGCAACAGCACCGGAACGCGTCCGCTGGCGATGTGCGGTGTCTGTTTTAATCCGAACACTTCCTGAATTCGCACCGGCAGCACCGGTGGCCGACCGGTCTCATACACCAGACGAATGCGACTTCCGCTGGGGACCAGCATACGTTCCGGAGCTTCCCGCGCAATGGTCTGCACCAGGGCAAAGCCAAGTTTCGATTGCAACGCTGCGAGCCACGGAGCTGTCTTGAGTTCTGAAAATGCGCGCCGTCCATGACAGAGATCGCGCAGCACTTCCTTCATCATCGCGTCATCGAACGGTGGCAGTGCCAACTCCGGCATCCAATCACGGAGACAACGACTGCGTGCCAGAAAGCTGACGAATTCATCGTCGCTGGGCGGCATCACGATATCCAGTTGGCATTGAGCCGCCTGAAACAACACGTCAGCCGCAGCGCCCGGATCGGCAATCGACGTGGGTGTCTCTTCCAGCACCAGATCATCAAACGAAACGCGACGCCGTGCGACAACCTGCTTCTGCGTCGGATGAAAGAACAATTCATCGCCGACACGAATCAGCGATTCCGGCAACCATTCTCGCAGCACTTCCGATGCCTGACGAACGCTCGCGTCTGCGCCTGCTCCGTCAATATCCACGCACAGGAACAGGGGCGATTTCTGGACTGCGGACCGTGGTCCCAGTCGGACACCCCGACCACCAACCATCAGACCCTTGTCACCGGTCGCATCGCGTCGCTTTGCAACTCGATCCGGAAACCCCGCAACCAACGCCCGCAGGAGTGCTTCATCCGGAACGATGCTCGTCTGCGACGCAGTTTGGTCGACTCGGGTAGATTCGGCACGCAGCGCGGACGTCAATTGCTTCGCGACCTGAGTCAACGTCTTCACCGCACTGCGATTGATTTCACCGCAGGCCGAATGACTTTGTCCCGAGGCGAGATAATCTTCGACAGCATGCAGGCGATCAAGCACATCGGAACGCGATCGACGGATGGTGATCGTTCGTACGGTTACGCCTCGCTCAGGCCGAAGATCCTGATGGTCGCGAAGAAACGGGTCACGTTCGGACAGCAAGGCTGCCATGAGTGCAGCGCGATCGCCCTGACCAAGTCGTTGAGCTTCCAACAACAATCGTGCCATCCGCGGCGCGACAGGCAAACGCACAATCCGCCGGCCCAATTCGGTAATACCGCGATCATCGATCGCCCCCAGCAGTCTCAGAAGCTTTTGGGCGTGTTCCACGGAAGCCATTGGCGGAAATTCAAACCAGGGGAATGCTGCGACATCGCTTTCTCCCCAGTCATAAAGTCGCAGGATTGCAGACGACAGATCGACCCGATGCAACTCGGCCACATCGAAATCGGAACGGCGGCGTTGAGTGGCCTCTTCCCACAAACGCAGACAGATTCCCGGCTGCGTTCTGCCCGCGCGACCGGCCCTTTGATCTGTAGACGCCTTCGAAACAGGTGAGAGTTCCAGGCGATCCAGTCCGATATCTGCGTCGAACTGCATCTGCCGAGCAAGGCCGGTGTCCACAACGGCCGTGACGCCTACGATCGTCACTGACGTTTCGGCCACATTGGTGGACAGGACAACCTTTCGCTGGTCACAAGGAGCGAGCACACGGTCCTGGTCTTCGGCTGTCATGTCACCAAACAGCGCGAAGACGGCGAGATTGTGACGCCGGGCGAGGGCTTCCAGATCGTTGCGGGTTCGCATGATTTCACCGACGCCTGGGAGAAACACGAGCACGTCCCCATCCGTCTGCTGCAGCACCTGTTCGATGCCGTTGGTTGCCAGCTCAGTGATCTGTCGACGTTCCAGTCGCCGCAGATAGTCGATGCGAACCGGATGCAGCCGGCCTTCGCTTTCGACAATCGGGCAGTCGTCGAGATAGCGGGCGATGCCCGCCGGATCGAGTGTGGCCGACATCGCCACAATTTTGAGATCCGGACGCACGGTCTGCTGGACCCGCCGCACCATGGCCAATGCCAGATCGCTGTCAAGGCGTCGTTCATGGAACTCATCAAAGACAACCACGGCGACTCCATCCAGAAACGGATCGTCCTGCATTCGTCGCAGCTGACCGCTTCTTCGAATCGAACGCGGTAGCCAATTGTCTGGCCAACACGCTCGTCACGTTCAAACGCCATGCGCCGCGCAGCGGTGCGGGCGGCAATGCGGCGGGGTTCCAGCATCACGATCTGACCATGTTGACCGGACAGAGTCTGCAGGATCGCCGGCGGCACGCGTGTCGTCTTGCCTGCACCTGCCGGAGCCCGCAGGACGACGGAATTTGATTTCTGAAGTGCCGCAATGATCCGGGGCAGAACGGAATCGATGGGAAGTGAATTCAGCATGATGAAACAGGACGT
>JBBJME010000249.1:0-10758 GCA_037719765.1 Planctomycetaceae bacterium | reverse complement strand
CGAGACTACGTGATCCGATCTCTGAATGCCGACAAACCGTGGAATCAATTTCTGGTCGAGCAGCTCGCGGGCGATGAACTTCTGTCGCCGCCGTATCAGGATCTGAAGCCTGAACAGGCGGATCAGCTGATCGCCACCGGTTTCCTGCGGATGTGTCCGGATGGAACTGCGGATGGTAGTGTCGATCAGAATGTGGCTCGCAACGATGTCATGGCGGAGGCGATCAAGGTGGCTTCCACTTCGCTGCTGGGACTCACAGTTGGCTGCGCGCAGTGCCACTCGCATCGATACGATCCCATCAGTCAGGCCGATTACTATCGTCTGCGTGCAATCTTTGAGCCGGCGTACGACGTTCAGAACTGGCGTGCGCCGACCGGGCGCCTTGTGTCGCTGTGGTCATCGGAGACGCTTGCAACGGCGGTGACTGTCGATACAGAACTGATTGAGGTCGCGAAAAAGCGTACGGAGGAACTGGACGGCATCGTCAATGACACGTTCGAACGTGAACTACAGAAGTTGCCTTCTGCTCAGCAGCCACTGGCTCGTGCGGCGCGGGAGACGGCTACCGACAAACGCACTCCGGAACAACAACAGCTGATCAAAGAATATCCGTTTCTCAACGTGGATCGCGGATCGGTCTATCTGTATCTGCCCGACCGGCTGAACGGCTTTAACAAGAAATGGGATGAACTGACGGAGGAAACAAAGAAGAAGCGACCAGCGGACGATTTCGTGATGTGTCTGACAGAAGTCGCCGGGCAGGTTCCTGTCACAAAACTGTTTGCACGGGGAGATTACCAACAGCCTCAGGAGGAAATCGCAGCGGGCGAACTGGCCGTGCTGAATTCGACGGGGCTGGTGATTCCGGTGGATGCTGCTGAAATTCCGACAACGGGCCGACGCCTGAAGTACGCACAGCATCTGACAAGCGGACAACATCCACTGGTGGCGCGCGTCCTCGTGAATCGATTCTGGCTCCATCACTTCGGGCAGGGACTGGTCCTGACGCCGGGAGATTTCGGAATTAAGGGCGACCGGCCATCGCACCCGGAACTGCTCGATTGGCTGGCCCGCGACTTTATGGACGAAGGCTGGACGCTCAAACGGTTGCACCGCATGATCGTCACCTCGACGGCATATCGGCAGTCGTCGATACGTCGTCCGGAGCTCGATGCGGTCGATGGGGATAACCGTTTGCTGGGACGCATGAATGTGAGGCGGTTGGAAGCGGAAACAATGCGTGATGCGGCACTCGCGGTGAGCGGCAAACTGGTGGACAAACAGTTTGGCCCTCCGGTTCCTGTGAGTCCCGATGACGTCGGGCAGATTGTCCTTGCGATCGATACCCGCGATTCGGCGGGTCGGCCTTCGGGCAAAGTCGAACCGCTCGGAGACGAAGAGTTTCGGCGCAGTCTCTATGTTCAGGTACGGCGATCGATGCCACTGGGAGTACTGGAACCCTTCGACCTGCCGCGAATGACCCCGAACTGCGAAAAGCGAGCAGCCTCAACCGCCGCGCCGCAGTCACTTCTGATGATGAATAATCCGTTCGTGATTCAGCAGGCGGAGCTGCTTGCCAATCGCGTTCGCGAAAAAGCCGGCACGGATTTGGCTGCCCAGGTGACGCTGGCATGGCGGCTGGTTTTCAGTCGCAAGCCATCTGAAAGCGACGTGCAGGCAGGTGTGGAGTTTCTGACGATGCCCGGCGAAACGCCCGAAGTCCAGTCGGCCGCGTTAAATCATTTTTGTCACGCTTTAGTGAGTTCGAATGGGTTTTTGTATGTCGATTAACACGCGACGTCACTGGATGGCTCAACAGGCATTGGGTCTGAGCGGGCTTGCATGGGCATGGTTGCGGCAGCAGGAATTGAATGCATCACCGCCGAAGCCGCAGCTTGAACCGATCACGTTTGATTTGAAACCGAAACCACCCGTTGCCCTGCCACAGGCCACGGCCATGATCTCGATGTTCATGCAGGGCGGGCCAAGTCATATCGATTTGTTCGACCCGAAACCTGAACTCAACAAGCGGCACCTGCAATCTTTTACGGGCGACATCAAGTACGATAACGCCGGGGAAGCCAGCAGTAAACTCTTCGGCTGTCCGTGGCGCTTCCGAAAATACGGCGACTGCGGCATGGACCTCAGCGAATTGGTGCCGCATCTCGGAACGGTCGCGGACGAGATCTGTCTGATTCGGTCCATGCGCACGGGCGTCAACAATCACGGCGAATCGATCAACGCTTTGAATACCGGTCGGCAGCAGGCGGGTAGACCGTCGCTTGGGGCCTGGATGTCGTATGGACTGGGCAGTGATCGGGCAAGCCTGCCTTCGTTTATGGTCCTGACCGATCCGTCCGGGCTTCCGGTGCTGGGTGTCGAGAACTGGCAGAACGGCTGGCTTCCGTCGGTGTATCAGGGCACGGTGGTGCGATCTCAGGAGCCTCGCATTCTGAATCTGGATCCTCCGCCGTCACTGCGTGGCGCAAACCAGGTCCTGATGCTGGATTACCTGCGTCGCATTAATGAGGCGCACCTCCGGGAGCATCCGGGAGAACATGATCTCTCTGCGCGGATGCAAAGCTACGAATTGGCGGCCGGGATGCAGGTGGCGGCGAGCGAGGCGATGGATATCTCGAAGGAGTCTGAAACGACGCAAAAGCTGTACGGCATCGATCAAGACGTCACTCGGGAATACGGCACGCGGTGTCTGATCGCGCGCCGCCTGGTGGAACGCGGCGTGCGGTTTGTGCAGCTGCATACCGGAAATCAGACATGGGATCATCACGGCGGCATCATGACGGCTCTACCGAATGTCTGTAGTCGCACGGATCAGCCGGCAGCGGCGCTCGTGCAGGATTTAAAACAGCGCGGGCTGCTCGATTCGACGCTGGTTCATTGGGGTGGTGAGATGGGCCGTCTGCCGGTGATTCAGAATGAAAAGAACATCGGACGTGATCACAACACGTACGGCTTCAGCATGTGGCTGGCAGGGGGCGGCATCAAGGGCGGCTGTATCTATGGCGAAACCGACGAATTGGGCCAGCCGTGACCGACGTTTGAATCACTTCGATTACCACGCCACACTGATGTACCTGTTCGGACTGAGCAGCGAGCAGCTTTCCATTGTCCGCCCAACCGGAATCAACAGTCTGCTGGATGGACAGCCGGGCGAGGTCGTGGCAAAAATTCTGCAGCGTCCCCCAGAAGTTGTGAAATGACCAGCTGGAAGCTTATTCCATTTTGAATCAACAGACCGTTTATAAGGGAGAAACCAGCGTGGAGCGACAGTGGTTCTTTCGGAGAATCATCCGGGGCATCCTCATCCTGGTTCTTGCGACGCCGGTCGTATCAGCCGACGAACGGCCGCTTGCATTGCGGATTGATGAGCTGATCGAGGTCAGGTTTGACGGCCAGCAGCCAGCTCCGACCGCCGATGATGCCGAGTTTCTGCGACGCATCTGCCTGGATTTCGCAGGGCGGATTCCAACCGCGGACGAGACGCGCAGGTTCCTTGATAACTCAGCGGCCGACAAGCGGACACAGTTGATCGATCAATTGCTGGCCGCTCCCACCTATGCTCAGCGGATGCAGGAACTGTTTCATGTCATGCTGATGGAACGCCGTGGAGACAACGACAAGTGGACGCACTATCTGCGAACCGCGTTCGACCAGAACAAGCACTGGGATCAGATTGTGCGGGAACTGCTGTACCCTGATGCTGAGGACGAGTCCCGTCGAGGTGCAGGATTTTTTTACACCAAGCGCATCGAAGCGAACGGACAGAATGCTGTCGATTATCCGGGACTGACACGCGATGTCGGTCGACTGTTCCTTGGGGCCGACCTGCAGTGTGCTCAGTGCCACAATCACTTGTTCATCGATGACTACAAACAGCAGGACTTTCAGGGGCTGTATTCCGTCTACCTGAATCTTTCCGTCAAGAGTGGACTCGATTTTCCGGCTGTGACCGAAAAGGCCATGGAGAAAAAACTGGAGTTCGTTTCGGTCTTCGATCCCACGCCGCACCAGACCGGGCCACGAATTCCATTTGCGAAAGAGCTTAATGTCCCCGAACAAGTGAAGGATGGTCCTCCCGTCAGCGTCCTCGCGCTGCTGGCGAAGGACTTTCCGATACCGGATAATATCCTCTTTTCGAAGAACATCGCTAATCGTTTGTGGTTCATGATGATGGGACGTGGTCTTGTGCATCCGCTCGATCTGCATCATTCCGGTAATCCCCCGTCGCATCCGGAACTGCTCGAACTGCTGGCCTCAGAATTCGCGGCCCATCAGTACGACATCAAATGGATGCTTCGCGAATTGGCAATCACTCGGACGTATCAACGCAGCAGTCGGCATCCGGCTGCGATGGCAGATGACAATGGTGAACCGGCAGCCGTGAGTTTCGATCAGATCCCGCCGCACAGTTATCTGCTGTTCAATGAAAAGCGATTGCTGGCTGAGCAACTCCTGTACAGCACGCTCCAGGCAACGGGCAATCTCGATCGCCTGTTGCAGCCAGCGGCGGAGGGGAAACCAAATCCCGAACTCGTTGACCTGACAGCAAAATACATTGCGGCATTTGCAAATGAACCGCGTGAGCCGGAAGATCAAATCAATCCTGCCGTGAAGGGCGCGTTGTTCACACTGAATGACGAAATGTCACTGCACTTGCTGTCGCGGCAGCAGGGCAACCTGATCGATCGGCTGATGACAATGACCGATGATCAGCTTCTGGCTGAAGAATTGTATCTGTCCGTGTTCACCCGCAAACCGACGGATGAGGAACGCACGGAACTCGTTGCCTGGCTGGCCCCGCAGGTCGATCGAGAAAGGGCCATCGGGATGTGGGCGTGGTCGATGCTGACGTCTGTGGAATTTGTGATCAATCATTGAAGGGTGCTGAATTGAGTCAATCACAACTTTGCAAACCCTCGGAACACCGATATTAGCGTCGGCAGTTTGGGCGCAAAGCTCGGGCAGTCTCGGGCTGCGATCATTTCTGCAGCCCTGTGTTGCCGATGAACTGGCGAAAAATGACAAACAAGTGCTGCTGATCTGGCTGGATGGCGGCATGAGCCAGCTCGAAAGCTGGGATCCCAAACCGAACACCGAATTTGGCGGCCCGTTTCGGGCGATCCCGACCTCGGTTCCGGGGATCAATGTCTGCGAGCTGCTGCAGCATACGGCAAAGCAGATGCACCATCTCGCATTGCTCCGCAGTGTCTGCACCCAGGATAACAGTCATTCGGCGGGCGTTGCGAGAATCAATCGTGGCGATCCGAAAAATCGCGGGGTCGACTATCCGTTTCTCGGCTCGGCCGTCGCAAAACTGCTCGGTCCGACCAGCAGTGGAATGCCACCGTATCTCTGGATCAAGCCGTACAGCGGAGGTTTCAAGGCCAGCGACGCCGGGTTCCTCGGCGCGAAGTACGGAGCGCTGGCGCTCGGCGATGGCAAACCGCCGGATAATCTGCTGCTCAACAAAACCATCAGTCCCGAAGAGAATGAACTGCGGAATGAACTCCGCCAAAAGTTCAATAATCGCTATGCCGTCGGACGCCGGAAAGAATGGACTGAAGCCAACAGCTACGTGTATGAGCTGGCGAAGAAACTGATGGACCGGCGCGATCTGTTTAATGAATCGTCGGTCACTGACAAAGATCGCGAGCGTTATGGCACGCACGAACTGGGACGGCATTTGCTGCTGGCTCGCAGAACGCTTGAAACCGGCGTGCGGTTTGTAAAGGTCAATTCGTATCACTGGGACAGCCATGGGGACAACTTCAACGCCAGCGACAGTTTGATCCGGCAGTTCGATCAGCCATTCGCGGCGCTGATCGAAGATCTGCACGAACGCAGGATGCTGGACAATGTGCTGGTGATTGTGATGAGCGAATTCGGAAGAACTCCGAAGATCAACTCCCACGTTGGTCGTGATCACTGGCCGGAAGCCTGGTCGATCGCTATGGCGGGAGCAGGGATTCAGCGAGGAGTGGTTGTCGGAAAAACCAATGACCAGGGCACATTTGTGGATGGCCAGCCGCATGACATCGGCGATTTGTTCCATACGTGGTTCAAAGCGCTGGGAGTACCACAGGACATGATGGAGTACGATAACAACGGACAGCCGTTACCGGTGGCCAATGAAGAGTGCAGCCCGATACCTGAATTACTGGCCTAGAGCGGAATACTCCCGCTGACTGTTTCGGCGAGCGGCATGCGTCAGCTTGCCGGTACAATGCGATATTTCCTGCTCAACCAGAAGAACGACCATGATGAACAATGCAACATTGCTCGCGCAGTACGAACCCAGGCCCACTGGCAAGGTCGTGGAATATGAACGACAACTCTTTCAGGCGCGCTTCAGTCCGTGCGGAAGTTTCCTGATCGCCAGTGGGTACGATGCCACAATCCAGCGCTGGGACATGCGTGGTGATGAGATCAAGCGGCTCAATCCGTGCCTCGGTCACCACGCGTGGGTGCAGTGCCTGTCCTTTATTCCGGGAACGGAACGCAACGTTTCGGCGGATTCATGGGGACAAATCGCAGTCTGGCAATACACGGACAAGACTCCCGCGCCGGTCTGGAAGAATGAATCAGCCCATGACGGCTGGATTCGCGCGGTGGCGGTCAGTCCTGATGGACAACTCCTTGCGACAGGAGGCAACGATCGTGTGATTCGCATCTGGTCGGCGACCGACGGGACTCTGCAGAAGGAGTGGTCGCATCCTGAGAAAGTCTTCAGTCTTTGCTTTCATCCGCAGGGGGCGTCACTGATTTCCGGAGATCTGAAAGGCGTCATCCGTGAATGGGATCCTGCCGCAGCGACGATGCGACGGGAAATCGATGCGCGCGTCCTCTACCAGCTCGACAAGATTGGAGTGCGGCGGAGTGCGACATCTGGCCAGACCACGAGGAAACAGCTGGCCTGTGCGGGTCAGAAGACTCCGGGCGGAGGTTTCTCGACAGGATTTCCCTGCGTCCTGGTCTTCAACTGGGAAACCGGGCAGCCGATTCGTGAAATGCAAATGGGAAAAAATGATGATGGCTTTGCCTACGATGCCATCTTTCATCCATCCGGTTTCGTGATGGCCACTTCGTGCGCCTTTCCGGGGAAAGGATTTGTGTGGTGCTGGACACCAGCGGAGGACAAAGCGTTTTATGAAAGCAACTCCATCACGAATGGGCGAAGTTTGAGTCTTCATCCGGACGGCCGCCGCATCGCTCTGTTAGTTTCAGAATCGGCCAACGCGAACGGACGGCAACTGGTGGATGGAGTCTATCAGGGAGGATCTGCAAAAATCCATATTCTGGAATTCTCCGGCCAGGACACCGTATGACGATCGCACCGAGGGCGAAAAGTTCATTTTTCAGCCTCGGCATGAACGTCTGCAGCCGATCGACGGAGCACAACAGATTGATGGTATGGCTCGTGCCCACTGCCCTTGACTCGACTACAAATGTACGTCTATAGTTATGCCTCAGGGACATTTGTAGTTGAGAATGACAGGGCAGGGAGGACGCGAAATGCCGCCGAGACCGGGGTTGTCGAAGGCTGAGCTGGAGATTGCTCGGATTGTCTGGGAACTGAAGAGCGCAGGCGTGAGGCAGGTCTTTGAGGCGCTGCCCGCTGCACGTGATATCGATTTCACAACCGTGCAGACGTATCTCCGCCGTCTGGAGGAAAAGGGTTATCTCAACGCGAAGCTGGACGGGCGCAATCGGGTTTACTCGCCCAAAGTTCGGCCTCAAACCGTCATTCGCGAAACGGTCGGCGAGATGGTGGATCTGCTGTTCGGCGGTGACACGCTGCCGCTGATGAAACACCTTGTTGAGGAACGCAGGTTTTCTCCGGATGACATCGATCAGCTTCGCCAGTTGCTGGATCGACTGGAAGGCGGCCGTGATGAGAACTGATCGTTCAGGCAGGTCCTTTCTGCCGGAAAGGACTTTCGCCGAAAGGCGAACTGTAGCATGGACATTCTTGTCCGTTCGTTTGGCCCATCAGCAGCATCATTGCACAAGATTTCCCGCATTAACACTTTTTCGTTCGTGGTGTGTTTCCTGGTGCAGATCTCGGACATGAATGTCCAAGGTACATGGAATACTGGCAGGTCCGACATGAATTACAGCATCGAGGCGAACGATGAGCGATCACATCCTTGGTCTCCTGATGACGCAAATCTTGCAAATTACTGCGTTGGCAATCGTCGTCGCGGTTGTGGCGAAGCTCGCCGCAAAAAACCGTCCGCATCTGGCTCATGCGCTGTGGGTGCTGGTGCTGATCAAGTGTGTGACACCTCCAGTCTGGGGACATTCGCGTGGCGTATTCAGTCAGCTTCAGGCACGGTTGATGCCCGATGAGTCCGCATCTCTCCCGGACGCAAGCGACTCACTGGCGAGCGTGCCGGTCGCGATGGCCGAGATTTTGGTTCCGGTACTGGAAATCGATGTGCCTGATCCCGAACATGGGATGCCGGAACCCATGCGTTGTTCGGCCATCGCGGATGGTTCATCTCAGCCACGATCTCCCGCTGTTCGGCCCGACACCATGAACAACCCAGCTACCGTGTCTATTACAGCGGCTGCAGAATCGCTCGAACGCTTCCCGCACCACAAGAGAACTGAGTTCGACTCGCTCAACTCGGGAAACCTCGACGAGTCCCGGTACAGGAAAACCAACATCTTTCCGATGCGGAATTATTCCGGTTGGGCAATTACTACGGATCGTCCGGTGAATATTGCCGCAGAATCGACGGACGATTGTGACAGTCGCAATCTTTGTGCCGGCCAGAGTCGATAGATCCCTCAGAGCCGTTGCAACTCGATTACAAGGATGAATCGATGATAAACGCGAGAAGGATCACCAGCAGCGGAACGTTGTGTCTCTTAGCCGCATTGATCGCTGGCGTTGCTGCAAAACCAGCGACGGCTCAGTTTGGGCCCGTGCTCTCCGCAACTGGCCCCATCAATCGTTCAATGGGAGGCGCCTCGACCGCGGCCCCCTTGTCCGCCAGCGGCGCGCTGTTTTGGAACCCGGCGACGCTTTCCGGGCTGGAAGGCTCCCAGATTGACGTCGGTGCCGAGTTGCTGTTTCCCCACGCAACTATGTCGTCCAGCGTCCCCGCCAACACCTTCGGACCGGGTTTTCCACCGGTTGATCTGAGTGGCAGTACAAAAAGCTCAGACGGGGTATTCGCCCTTCCTACGATCGCACTGTCTTATCGTCCGGAGGAGTCTCCGTTCACTTACGGTCTGGGGATCTTCGCGGTGGCGGGCTTTGGCCTGGATTACGCCGGAAGCACAACGAATCCCGTGCTCACTCCGCCCGCTCCCGTCGGGTTGGGTTTCGGACCGATCTTTTCGCAGTACCAGGTGCTACAGATCGCTCCCGCTTTGGTGTACGACGTGAACGAACAGCTCTCGGTGTCGATCAGCCCACTGTTGGATCTTGGTATGTTGCAAGTCGATCCGTCGGTCGTTTCAGCACCAGACGATGCCAATGGCGACGGATTCGCGACGTACCCGTCAGGCACTCATTCTAGCGCGGCGTGGGGAGCTGGCTTCAGCCTGGGAGCCTATTACAAGGCGGGTGACTGGGGCTTTGGCTCGTCTTACAAAAGTCCTCAATGGTTCCAATCCTACAGCTACAATACGACCAACGAACTTGGTCTGCCTCGCACTACGGAATATAATCTGGATCTGCCAGCCATCATGTCGGTGGGTACATCGTACAACGGCATCAACCGCGTGGTACTGGCGGCGGACGTGCGATATATCGCCTTAGGGAACACCAGTGGCTTTGGTGATTCCGGCTTCGCTCCTAACGGGGCACTGCGTGGTCTTGGTCAACAGAGTATCTTTGCCGTCGCGTTGGGAACTCAGTACATGGTGACCGATGCAACTGCAGTGCGACTGGGTTATAGCTGGAGTGAAAACCCCATTCCCGCAGGCCAGACGTCGGCCAACGCTGCCTCACCGCTGTCAATCCAGCATATCCTCAGCGCCGGTCTGTCGTACCAGTTGACAGAGGCATGCGCGTTGTCGGTCGCCTACATGCACGGCTTCGAAAACTCAGCCACCGGCCCGATTGTGCTGCCGGGCGGAGCAATCCCAGGCACTTCGATCACGAACACGAGTTCTGTTGATTCGATCATGTTCGGAGCAACGGTCAAATTCGGTGGCCCCCGACGTTGTGAAGACATCAAGTGTGCCGATGACTCACTCTAGTTCGACTGTCAAGCCCGACCACACCAATGCCCGCAATGCGAGCCGCATCACGCATTTTCAGATCCGCGGTCACCACACTCTGAAGTTTTGCCGCCCGCAGTGTTCCCAAATGCAATCCGCCCAGAGAGCGCAGCATGACGGGCGGCGATGTCTTCTGATTGTCGGACGAGAAGCCCCAAATAGTCGCTGGAATCGGCCTCAGACGCGTAGAGTTTGATCAGTGCCGAAGTGTCCCAGTAGATTGCGTTGGCCATATGTCACATCCGATCCTCTCGCAGGTCGTCCGATGTAGTCACATGCGTGCGTAGCGTCAACAATAAAATTTGATGGAGCGCCATCCTCGCGTCGTCAGAACGATTCGTCTGCCCATTCCTTGCCGAAGTCCGGCGCGCCGATGATGCAGCCCTCCGATTTTTGCCTCAAACTTCTGAAAATCCGCCACCACCACCTGCCCGCAGGATTTCACGAGCTCATCGATTTGATTCTGAACTTCACTCGCCTCGGCTTCCAGCCGCTGATATT
>JBBJME010000248.1:0-10811 GCA_037719765.1 Planctomycetaceae bacterium | reverse complement strand
GGGACGATAATCCGACGAAAATTCTGTGGCTGTTGCAGATACATTCGATAAAAATTTGACAGACTGATTTCCGACTGACCAAGCCGCACCGAAAAACCGCGCGAAGCGGAAGACTGCAACAGAGGGAAATGATGGCGCGCGACATCAATGACCTGCTTCAGAAAAACGTCCGGAGGCCATGCGGGCTGATCAGCCAGTTCCAGAGTGGACAGCACCATTTCGCAGAACTTCAGAAATCCGGCGTCCAGTGGTCGCCGGTCGGGGGACTGAACCGTCGCGACGATCATGAGCTTTTCATGTCGCACGGTCCACAGTCGCCATTCAAACGATGATCGTCTTCCAAAAATGCGTGCCAGCCAGCAGGCCGATTTCAGCCTTCGCGATGTGCCAGACCAGGATTCATTCGCGGAGGGGATGTCGATCGGACTGGCCGGCTGCAGCGCCACGACTTCAGGAAAGAGTACGGACAGATCGGGCGAATTCCGACGCAGCTGATCGCGACTGGTATCGTCCCACCATGTCACGATGGATAAGACGTGCGGCAGTTCGGCCCCGATTGACTGCGGTGCCGGTTTACTTTTCGATGCGCCGGACCATTCTACAGGTGCCACGTCCTTCATCCGAAGTTCAATGACCGTCTGCGTCTGCCGGACTTCAATTGAGTCCGGACACAGGAACGTGAACCAGTTTGCCGGGCCTCGACAAAGACGCCACCCGTCGAACCTGGGATCAGAATGTCGGTCGAATGCCATCTCCACGCTCCGGTATCCCGGACATCGGGATACCGGATTGTAGTCATTCCATCACAATTCGCACAATGTTTTGATCCGGATTACTCATCAAATTCAAGGCCATGCCCGGTAATCCTGAACGGCAGGATCGCATCCTCGCACGCACTGCCGCGATGTTTTGCCACATAGATCGCTCTGCCAATCTGATTGCCGATGCGAGTTTTCCCCATCTGTAGAATCGTATTTGCGTTGGAGAGAACGTCACCCGACTGGATAGGACGGCTGATCAGATCATCAAGCATCACTTCGTGGCTGGTGTAAAGCAGCATCCCGCCGATCGCCTGGTGGTTGTACGGATGAGCCATCACCTGTGGCTCCTGCTGCCGGAAGTGGACTCGAAATAAATCTCGCGCTAACCAGTCGTGGTCCTTCCGTAAGACCTGATGATAGATGTAATCGAACAGATGAAACTGGAACGAATCAGAGTCTTTCGCTGTCGGTTCGACACCGTCAATCACACAGCGGCGCACACCATGCACAAAGTTGCCGTAGAAGAAAGCAATCGTCTGATCCAGCCGGCGCATCAGGTCGGCCTTGAATTCCTGCCATTCTTCCGGCTGCATATCGCCGATTGTCACCCGCCGCCCGCCGCGATGAAAAGCGTGCAGGTAGTCCGAACGAATCTGTTCCCGGTTCCAAACGACCGCAGGATCAAAATGGTCCGCCATCGTGCGCGGGCGGAACTTCCAGCCGAACATCCGTTCTGCGTACTCCGGCTGATTTTGTGAATCGCCGCGGGTCGTCATGTCGAACAGAATCCCGGTCTGCTGTTCCTGCTGTTGCCCGGCAAAGGCATAACTGACGCCCAGTTGTGTCTTTCCGATACCGGTGGCACCCATGACGACGGCGAGGGTGCCGGGAATCAATCCGCCACCGAGTGCCTGATCAAGTCGCGGAATGCCGGTCGATTGCCTGGTGCCAGTGGATGGAAGTGTCATTGCAAGAGTATAGTCGCAAAGGTTGAGTGATTACGACTTGATTCCCAACGCCGCAAGGATCGCGGATTCTTCGTTATCGACCACGACTGGTGGATTCGCAAATGGCATTTTGGTGACCCCGGCTGGAGTCAGTTTCTTTGCGATCAGCTGCGGATCGTTGGAATGATAAGCCATCGTCAAATCGGGGTCTTTCAGCTGATGTCCTGTCAGGATACAGACGACTCGATCAGAAGCTGCGATCACACCTTCATCCCGCAGTCTCTGAACGCCGGCGATCGTCGCTCCGCTGGCAGGTTCGCATCCGAATCCGGTCGCCGCGATTCTCGCGCGGCAGTCGATGATTTCCTGATCGGAGACTTCACGCACAACTCCGTTAAGGAATGCCAGAGCTCGCAGCGCTTTTTCCAGATTCACCGGACGATTGATTTCGATCGCACTGGCGAGCGTTGAAGCGCGTTCATTCTGTTGATCCATTTTCAGATAGCGTGCGTCAATCTGTGCGGCATTCGGACGACCATCGTTCCAGTTCAGACCACCCTCGTTGATAAATTCCTCCAGCGTTCCGGCACCAGCAGCGTTAACGATCGCCAGGCGCGGCACGCGATCAATCAGCCCCAGCTGTTTCAATTCCATAAACGCCTTGCCAAACGCGCTGCTGTTGCCAAGATTTCCGCCCGGCACGACAATCCAGTCCGGCACCTGCCATCCCAGTCCCTCCAGAACGCGAAACATGATCGACTTCTGGCCTTCCAGACGAAACGGATTCACACTGTTGCACAGATAAATCGGATGCTTCGCACAGATGTCACGGACACGCGCCAATGCATCATCAAAGTCGCCGCGTATCTGAATGGTTTTCGCTCCGTAGTCCAGTGCCTGCGACAACTTTCCAAACGCGATCTTGCCGCTGCCGACAAACACGATGCATTGAAAGTGTCCCGTGACTCCCGCATAGATGGCCAGCGACGCACTGGTATTGCCCGTTGAGGCACACGCGGTCATCTTCGCACCGACCATTCTGGCGTGCGTGGATGCGGCGGTCATGCCGTTGTCTTTGAAACTGCCGGAGGGATTCAGTCCTTCATACTGCAGGTACAGACAGTCGTTGTTCATTTTCAGTGTCGCGCCAAGTCGGTCATTCTTTTGCAGAATGGTCTGGCCTTCACCGATCGTGACGATCTGTTCGTCTGACGCAAATCGCAGCAATTCACGAAAACGCCAGACACCACTGAAGTCGATCGGATTCTGACGAGTGGTCCAGCGTCGTTCAAAACCGGACAGCGCCTTCGGCACGGGAATTGCGTTCCAGTCGTAATTGACGTCCAGCAGACTGCCGCATTTCGGACACGCCGTTAAAATCTGTCCGACATCATAAGTGGCAGCGCAGTCAGGATGGATACACTGTTGGAAGGCAGCGGACATGAAATTCACTACAATAGAAAAGCACAAAAATGTGACCTGGAACGTCCACGCATGGTGTCAGCCTTTGGCTATTGTCGCAATGCCGTATGCCGCGACAGTGTCATAAATCTCAAGGTTGCGCGGCGTTTGGAATGCACTCAAGCATCGGTTTTCACAGGAGTCTCTTTGATGGCGTTTGAGCCAACAGGCATTGTCGAGCTTCAGCATTCCCTCGTACAGCATCATCTGAGCCGTTTACGCGCCAAGCAGACTCCCCCAGCAGAATTCCGGCAGCATGTTCGAGTCCTGGCAACTTTGCTGGCAGCCGAAGCCACTAAGAATATGTCGTTACAGCCGATCGCGGTCGAAACACCAAATGAGACGACAACGTGCCGTGAACTCTCAGGACGATTTGCAGCCGTCCCTATCCTGCGTGCAGGGCTTGGAATGGTTGAGCCGCTGGAGGCGCTGATTCCTCAACTGGAGGTCTGGCACCTCGGACTTTACCGTGACGAAGCGACAGCGCAGCCCGTGCATTATTACGACAAGCTGCCGTCGAGCAATCCGCCGCACATCGCGTTCGTGCTTGATCCGATGCTCGCCACCGGTGGCTCAGCCTGCATGGCGATTCAGACTCTGAAGCGCTGGGGCGTGCCGAAGATCGTTATGCTTTCCATTATCGCTGCCCCGGAAGGGATTGCGCGTCTGCAACAGGAATTCACCGACGTCGCCGTTTTTACCTGCGCGATCGATCGCTGCCTCAACGAACGCAAATTCATCGTCCCCGGTCTCGGTGATGCCGGCGATCGGATCTTTAATACGAATATGCAAGAGCCCTTCGGAAATAACTTGTCAATGGCATGAAATTCTCGAACCGCAGGCATTGAACGATGACTAAAGCTCCTGGATCACATTATCGTCAGGAAACAATTCTTTGATTACCGACAGGAATGTTCCGCGTGCGTTATCAAAATCTTCCCCGCCTGCGATGACACCGTTATAGTAGGCCGCGAGGTTGTCGCACTCGAAACAAAACAACACATCCACGACTTCTGATCCTTTTTTGAATTGAATCAGAACGCCGGGGGTGGGAATGCAGCCTTTCACAGAATCCCACTCATAACTGGATGCGTCAAGCAGTGTAGAACGTAATGTCAATATTGAATCACTGGGGACAACGATTGGACCTGCAGTGATCTCATAGTCGGACACGCTCGCATGGTGCTCGCCTGACGGGGCTAAACGGAATGCATTGACGGACGTCGAATTCTCCATAGTTTCAATTGCGACTGAACCGCCAAATACAGAATCCACGCTCTTTCTTGAGTCGCTGCAACCGACGACAAAGGCTGTCGACATGCAAAGTGTCAGGTAGCGTATCAAGTCACGCCGTCTCATGGATGAATTGCAATTTCTTCATATGATTCGCCAGCAGCTTCGCGCGCATTTTCTCGATTCAGTGCGATGGCCTCAGAGAGTGCTTCACGTAAGTTAGCAACCAATTCCTCGCGCGTCGCGCCCTGCGAATTTACGCCAGGGATCTCTTCAATCCAGCCGATCCACCATTGGCCGTCTTGCTGAATAACAGCACTGTAACTAGAAGTCGCCATACATCCCTCTGGTACATGTCACCCGACGCAAACCTTGCCGATATCGACGCGAACAAGTGTACCAATTACCGCGACGATTACATCCCCAGCCAATTCAGGATCCGGACGCGCCCGAAAGCCGGCGAACCGCTCCCGCGACACCAGTGGTGACTTGCGACATCCGATCATAGTCCAGTGTATCGGGTCCCACAGTGCGACTCCTGGGGAGCGTCAAAAACATTGAAACGCAGGGAACAACGGCTGATAAGTCACCCTGGCCCTGCATAAATCGGCGGAAACCGCCGTGGGCCTGCGAATCCATCTCGCGTTCTCATTTGGTACTCACTTTCAGCGGCGCTTTCTCAGAGACGGGCAACTTTCGGCGAGTCGCCTACAATGAGCCAGCAGCGACGAACAACACCGTCGAACCGTTTTTCAGCATTTTGTTGGCGTACAGAGTTTCATGGCAAGTTCGGATATCGTGATTCGAGGAGCGAGGGAGCATAATCTCCGCAATATCAGCCTGTCGCTGCCTCGCAACAAAATGATTGTGATGACGGGCGTCAGCGGATCGGGCAAGAGTTCTCTCGCGTTTGATACGCTGTATGCCGAAGGACAACGACGGTACGTTGAATCGCTGTCGACCTATGCGAGGCAGTTCCTGGGTCAGATGCCGAAACCGGATGTCGATTCCATCTCGGGGTTGGCTCCGTCGATCTCTATTCAGCAAAAATCCACCAGCCGAAATCCGCGAAGTACGGTCGGTACGATCACCGAGATTTTTGACTACCTGCGAGTGCTCTATGCGCGAGTGGGTCAGGGGTATTGTTACGTTTCGGGCAAGCCGATTCAGGCGCAATCGACCGATCAGATTATTGACAGTCTGCTGAATCAGCCGGCGGGAACCAAATATCAGATTCTCGCACCCATTGTGCAGAATCAAAAGGGTGAGTTTCGCGATCTGTTCGAAGATCTGCTGAAACGCGGCTACCTGAGAGCGCGCATCGATGGCGAGATCGTCAGCATCAGCGAAGCTCCGACCCTGCGCAAACATCATAAGCACAATATTGAAGTTGTGATCGATCGACTGGTCGCCAGTGCAAGCCAGCGGACGCGCGTGGCCGAGGCGGTGGAGCAGGCACTGAAGCTCGCGGATGGGCGATTGATCTGCAGCGTTGATGACTCGGCGAGCGGCGGGCGTCAGCCAGCCGGTACAACTGCGGCGCCTGCCGCCGAACGCAGGCTGGGACAAGGAGCGAAGCGACGACGGGCCACCGCTGAGCCCGACATGGTGGCAGAATCCACCATCGACATGGAAACCGAGTCGGTGATGGAAATGGACGGCGGAAGTACCGGAGGGCTGACGCCTGTCGATCGCCAATCGCAGGCTTCTGATCGCCTTTACAGCGCGCACTATGCCTGTGCTGAAAGCGGGATGAGCTACGATCCGCCGAGTCCGCAGCTGTTCAGCTTCAACAGCCCGCTCGGTATGTGTATGGACTGCAATGGTCTTGGCATGCGGCACGGGTTTCCAATGCATCATCTGATTGCGGATGAGAACAAATCGATTCAGAAGGGAGCCACGCTGTTGTTGCCCGCATGGACGAAAATCGGGCGTTGGCCGCGACATCTGCTTGCCGGTGCAGCCAATGCGATCGAACAGGACTGCGGACTGCCGGTAGATTCCCTGCTCAAAATGAAGTGGAAAGACATCCCCGAAGCCGCAAAGCAATTTTGGCTGTACGGGACCGGCGAACGACATATTACTTTCACCTGGAAAACTCGTGGCGGAGCGTGGAAGCACGGCGGCAAGTGGGAAGGCTGGGCGAATCGCCTGCTGGAAAGTTACCGGATCGCAAAGAATCCGATGCGACGTCGGCAGCTCGAAAAGTACATGGAAGTTGCCCCATGTCCGTCGTGCCACGGCGAACGGCTGAATCGCCAGGCGCGCAATGTACGGCTGCGCACGACGAGCAATCGATTTGCCGCACGAGGACTGCCTCAGGAACTCAGTCTGCCACAGGTTTGCGCGCTTTCGATCGAAGAGGCGTCGGAGTTCTTTGATTCGCTGAAGCTTGACGCGACTCAGCAGTTGATCGCGGAAGAAGCGTTGAAGGAAATCCGTGGTCGCCTGGGATTCCTGCTGCAGTGCGGATTGAATTATCTGTCGCTCGATCGCTCTGCACCGACACTTTCCGGGGGGGAATCGCAGCGAATTCGCCTGGCAGGACAAATCGGGTGCGGGCTGGTGGGAGTCGTCTATATTCTGGATGAACCGTCAATCGGACTGCATCCACGCGACAACACCATGCTCCTGGAAAGTCTGCAGCGACTTCGCGATCAGGGCAACACGGTGATTGTGGTTGAACACGACGAAGAAACCATGCGCGCCGCAGACCATGTCGTCGATTTCGGGCCGGGGCCGGGCGTGCTCGGCGGTGAGGTCGTTGTCGAAGGTACAGTCGAAGATGTGCTGAAGAGCGAACGGAGTGTGACGGGTGCGTTCCTGTCGGGGCGGCAGAAGATTGAGATCCCTGAAGTGCGACGCAATCCGGATCGAGGATCCATCGTTGTCCACAAAGCAACACACAACAATCTCAAAGACGTGACGGTTCATTTTCCACTTGGGCGTTTGATCAGCGTGACGGGCGTGAGTGGATCGGGCAAGAGTTCCGTCGTCAATGATATCCTGTGGCAGGTCGTGAACCGCGACGTCAACAAAGGCGTTGGCGATCCTGGCAGGCACAAACGCATCGACGGTCTGGACCTGATCGACAAAGGCATCGACATTGATCAGTCGCCGATCGGACGTACACCGCGTTCGAATCCTGCGACGTACGTCAAAGTCTTCGACGAAATTCGTAAGCTGTTCACGCAATTGCCGCAGTCAAAGATGCGCGGATACAAAGAAGGTCGCTTTAGCTTCAACGTCGCCGACGGCCGATGCGAAGCCTGCGAAGGACATGGCGCGACAAAGCTGAATATGGATTTTCTGGCGGATATCTGGATTCCCTGCAACGTCTGCGAAGGACGGAGGTTCAATCATGAAACACTCGAGGTCAAGTTCCGCGACCACAGCATTGCTGACATTCTGGACCTGGATATCGGCGAAGCACTGAAGTTGTTCGAGAGCTTTCCAAAGATCCACCGCATGCTCCAAACCCTGTGCGACGTGGGCCTGGATTACATGCAACTGGGGCAGGCGTCGCCGACGTTGTCCGGCGGGGAAGCTCAGCGCGTGAAACTGGCGCGAGAACTTGGCAAGCGATCGACAGGCCGAACACTGTACTTGCTCGATGAGCCGACGACCGGCCTGCATTTTGCCGACGTGAAGAAACTCATCGAGGTCCTGCAGGGATTCGTCGAAGCTGGCAACACAGTCATCGTGATTGAACATAATCTCGACGTGATCAAGTCGTCCGACTGGATCATTGATATCGGCCCCGAAGGCGGAGCAGGTGGTGGGCGGATTTTGATTGAAGGAACTCCGGAAGAAGTTGCGGCATGCGATGATTCCTATACAGGCATCGCTCTGCGGACAGTGTTGCCTGGCTTCAAACGCAAGGGCGGAACGAAGAAGGGCAAGGCGGCAAAGACAAAGGCCGATCCGTTTATTCTCAGCCAGACGATTCGCATCGTCGGTGCAGCGCAGCACAATCTGCAGGGCATTGATCTGGAAGTGCCGCGTGAACAAATGAGTGTCTTTTGCGGGCCGAGCGGCAGTGGTAAGACGTCGCTCGCCATGGATACGTTGTACGCCGAAGGCCAGCGACGCTATGTCGAGAGCCTCTCCTCCTACGCAAGACAGTTTCTGGGACAGATGCCAAAGCCGCGAGTGGAGAGCATCCAGGGACTGAGTCCGGCGATTGCGATCGAACAAAAAACAGTCGGATCCACGCCGCGTTCAACCGTCGGTACGGTGACGGAAGTTTATGACTACCTGCGAATTCTGTTTGCGCGGATGGGCGAAATGTATTGTCCAACATGCCATGTGCCGGCAGTTCAGCAGACGACTGATCAGATCGTTGACAGCGTGATGAAGCTGGGATCAGGTGCAAAGCTGCTGTTGCTGGCCCCGATGGAGGTCGACCGTTCGACTCCATATACGAAGGCGTGGGATCGCTTACGGGCGAACGGGTTTGCTCGAGTCCGCGTCGATGGCACGACGTATCCGCTCGATGACGTTCCGGACATCGATCATCGACAGACCCATCATGTTGCAGTGGTTGTGGATCGGATTTCTGTGGATTCCAAACAGCGGAGTCGCATCGCGGATTCCATCGAAGCTGCGTTGGATCTGGGCAAGGGCATCATCCACGTCGCGGTCGCAGATTCGAACCGAGATGAGCCCCAATGGATTCAGCACCGATATAGTCTGCATCTTTCGTGCAGTAAGTGTCAGCGTTCGTTTGAACGTCAGACTCCGCAGAAGTTTTCCTTCAACAGTCCTCTCGGATGGTGTCACGCATGCGAAGGCCTGGGAACGGAATTTGGCGCCAATCAGGCGTTGCTGGTGACCAGCCCCGAACGCAGTCTGCTGGACGGAGCGATCGGAGCGTGGCCGGATCCAAAGACCAACGGCCCGTTTCGGATGCTGCTGGACGCCATTTCGAAGACATTTGAACTGCCGCTGGATCAGCCATGGTATTTGCTGAGTCCCCCGCAGCAGCGGCTTGTTCTGTATGGCGACGACAATACGTGGATCGAAGTCGCTTCGGCGAGCGGTGGACGTCAGCCCACCGGTACCAGCGACGCGACAGAGACCAGAAACAAGCGGCAAACAGGAAAACGTACGGGTGCCGGAACGCCGTCCTTGGACCTGGATCCAAATGAAAGATCGGAATCCCCATCGGCGGAGCGACTGGGCTACGGTACTTTCCGATTCAAATACAAGGGGCTTTATCCGGCGATCGAAGCCGCGTCACGGTTGTCATTTTCCCATCGCAAGTCTCTGATTGAAATGGCAGGCGAGCGAGACTGCACCATGTGTCATGGCAGCCGACTTGAAGCCGAAGCATCCGCCATGCGACTGCGAAACCTCACGCTGCCTCAGTTGTGTCGCATGCCGCTGTCTCAATCGCTTGCGTTCCTGCTGGGTCTTAAACTGTCGAAAGACGAAAAGAAGATTGCCGGCGATCTGCTCAACGAGGCCACTCATCGTCTGAACTTCCTCGTCGAAGTGGGACTGGACTATCTGACGCTTGATCGTTCGATGCCGACACTGTCCGGCGGCGAGTCACAGCGCATTCGATTGGCTGGCCAGGCGGGGCGATCGCTGACCGGCGTCCTGTACGTGCTGGACGAACCGACCATCGGACTGCACCCTCGCGATAACGGACGATTGCTGATTGCTCTCAAGCGACTGCGGGATCTCGGCAACACAGTGCTGCTGGTCGAGCACGATCGTGAAGTTCTGGACGCCGCGGATCGGCTCTACGACTTCGGACCAGGTGCCGGGCGACTTGGCGGTACAATTGTGGCTCAGGGAACACCAGCGGAGTTGAAGAAGAACAAGGCCTCAATGACTGGCGGATATCTGGGCGGCACTCGGTGTATTCCAGTGCCAGCGGTGCGCCGCATGGAATCCACGGACGCACAACCGCAAATGGACTGGGTCGAACTTCTGGGAGCCCAGCAGCACAACCTGCGCAACGTCGATTTGCGGATTCCCCTGAAAACGTTTACCTGCATCACGGGCGTCAGCGGCTCGGGGAAAAGTTCGCTCATCATGGACACGCTGGCTCGGGCAGTGTCGCGACGATTGAACATCATCGCGGAAACTCCGGGAGCATTTCGAGAACTCAAAGGAGTCGAACATCTGAGCAAAATCGTGCTCGTTGATCAGAATCCGATCGGTTCAACCCCGGCATCCAATCCGGCGACGTATACGGGAATGTTCGATGAAATTCGCGAGCTGTTCTGCCGGATGCCGGAAGCCAGGGTTCGAGGCTACCGGCCGGGACGTTTCAGCTTCAATCGTGCAGGAGGACGCTGCGAAGACTGCGAAGGCATGGGGCAGAAGAAGATTGAAATGCACTTCCTGCCGGATGTCTGGGTGGAATGTCCGACTTGCCGAGGTCGGCGGTTTAATG
>JBBJME010000247.1:0-10822 GCA_037719765.1 Planctomycetaceae bacterium | reverse complement strand
ATGCCGAGATTGATCGGGCTCTGGCCGTTGCAAGGCCATGCTTTGATTCGGATCAGCATCAGATCCATTTCGTCGGCGAACCTCTGGATGTGGCGTGCAATGTTGCCACGTGGAATCGAGAGATGCAGACAGATTTCGGCCGGCAACTCTGGGGACGTCGACGCGTTCGCTATTTCGTCTTTGACCCATCTACTGGTGAGTTCGCTCCTTCGAAGTTTTGCGCGTTTCTGAATGCAACGCTTGGGGCGACTTCGGATGCCGAGACAATGGCGTTGCCAATGACGATGGATCTTTATGTGTCGCTGGATGAATCTGAACCGCGATTCGACGGCAACCGGGCTCAACAGCATCTGACAAAGAAGCTCCGCATGGTCGCCGTGAATCTCGATGAATCTCCTGCCAATGAGTCCCTGATGGTAGCGGAAGATCGACGGCTGTCGGTGCTGTTCTACTACTGGCACGCGAAACATCAGGTCGCAATTCAGCTCGATCGCCACGGCCCGATCATTTTACGGCCACCGGTGTGGTACTGAGGATAGCTGCCCATTTTTGTGCCAGTCGTCGCGGGTCGCAGCGTGGTCAACAATCAGTTTCTCAAGGACATGTTTTAGGCTTGCATGGTGCATGACGTGAGGTTTCTCGGAATCGCCGGGCGAAATATCTATCGGCAGTCGCCGGACTTCGAAACGGTGAATCGGTTCTTTGATACAATGTGCGCGAGCACTCGCCTTCAACTGCCCTTGGAAGGCATTCTGATAATTGGATACTGATGCGGCGTGAGCCCTCCGAGTGGGATTTGTGATTTGAGGTTCAGCCACGGATGTGGCGACAGATGGTAGCCCCACGCTTCAGCGTGGGGTTTGGATTCACACGAAGTCAAAAGGCCTGAAGGGCCGACAGGAAATCGTGGATGGAGCGAATTCCTGTCGCCGCGTTGCGGCTTGGTGTTCATTGAGGACTCATACCTGTGGCTGACGCCACAGGCAACATCCGGTCGCTGCTCCGCAGCTGGGAATGAATGTAGGTTGGACATTCTTGACCGACGTGCGATTCCAGGGAAACACGACGGGCAGGAATGCCCATCCTACAGAAGACCGAGAGCCGTTGATTGCAATCGAAATGGATAACACCACATGATTCTGAATGGACCGGTGAACCCGTGACGAAGTTCGTGACGGTTTCTACACTTCTGTCAGACGAGGGCAGGTTGTGGACCTGGTCGCCATTCCGCGCACGTTGATCACCCTACAATCCACTCAAGCTTTGCAAGTGCAGGTTTCATGAAAGCCATTCGCCTCGAAGAACCAAAGAATTTTCAGTACGTCGATGTCGCTGATCCGGGACAGCCGGGGCCGGGGGAGGTTCTGGTGCGGACGCATCGCATGGGAGTCTGCGGCACAGACCTCAGCGGCTGGCTCGGCAAATTCCCGTTCTTTCGCTATCCACGGATTCCCGGCCATGAACTGGGAGTCGAAGTGCTCGCGGTCGGCGATGGCGTGACGAACTTCGCGACCGGTGATCGCTGCAGCGTAGAGCCCTACATGAACTGCGGCAAATGTTTTGCGTGTAGGCGTGGCCAGGGAAACTGTTGCTGCACATTGAATGTCATCGGCGTGATGATCGATGGCGGACTGTGCGAACGCTTTCTGATTCGCGCCGACAAGCTGCATCCTTCAAAGAAGTTGACGTATGAGCAACTGGCGTTGGTGGAAACGCTGGCGATTGGTTGTCACGCGACGGATCGCGGAGCCTCACAGAAGGGCGATCATGTCTTGATCATCGGGGCAGGGCCGATCGGCCTGGCAACACTGGAGTTCACGCGGCTCACCGGTGCGACCGTTACGGTCATGGACATGGTGCCGTCACGTCTGGAATTCTGTCAGAAGAATTATGGAATCGAACATACGATTCAGTTCAAAGGCGATGGCAGTGAGCTGGAACAAATGCAGGCCATCACCAACGGTGACATGTATCCTGTCGTCACAGATGCGACCGGGAACAGGCATTCGATGGCCTCAGCGATGAAGTTTGTGGCTCATACCGGATCGCTGGTCTATGTGGGCATTACGACCGAAGAAATCACATTCGCACACACAACGCTGCATCGTCCCGAAATGACGCTGAAGGCATCACGGAATGCGCTGCCCTCGGATTTCAGTCGCATCATTCGCCTGATTGAGGACGGCACAATCAATACCACACCCTGGATTACACATCGGACTCCATTCCAGAACATGGTGGCGGACTTTGAATCCTTCACTCGTCCCGAAACGGGCGTGCTCAAAGCCATCGTGGATGTCTCGGTGGCGTGATGGGTCAGCGATTCTTGTAGCTTGGACATTCATGTCCGAGATCCTGGCAATGCACCGTCGCATTGACGAATGACTGTCAACGCACAATAGCCTTCGCATCGGTCGTGTTTCATGGTCGTGCGACGGACATGAATGTCCATCCTACATCGCCTCATTGGCAACTCGCATCACATTGCCGCGGACGATTGAAGAAACGAGCGTCTTTGCACGGGAGCTCCGGTTTTTGGGGAACAGGGAGAGTCATGAGTCTACTTGCGAGGCTTCAATCCTTGAAGTAAGGGGGCCGGAATAGAAGCCTGGTGACGAACGGGCTTTTCCGTTGTTACAATGCCGCGCATGCCAGGACATGCTTAAGCAACTGGTCTCATGCGACTTTCCCTTCTCCGGAATCTGTTGAAGGAATACGCATCGGCTTGTACCGTGACAACTTGTTATGATAATTCTGGCTCAGTCCCACAATTGATCTTTACGCAATATGGCGAGAGCCGATCCGTTAAGGACGATGCTCGATACCAGCGACTTGCCGAGGGTGTTCGATCATGATTGACATTGATGTCTTCTGTCAACAGGTAGAAACAAGTCTTCAGCAGGCAGTCACCAACGCCCTGGAAACAAAACGACGACTCGGCCAGTACGCCGTCATCGCCGAAAACGGCCAGCCTCGCCGAATCAGCCCGGAGGAAATTGGCCTGCTGCTGGACAAACAGGCGGGAATGAAGCGTAACCCGCTGCCTGAGTAGCCCGGTGTTTGCTGTGATCTGAAGGATTTCGCGTGACCTGGCTTTCGTAACCAATTTCTAAACTTCAGCCTCACTTCAGTGATTCAACCGCCGAAAACAGAATCCGATAAATCAGGAAAGTTGAATTCGCGGTGACACGCTTCCGGCGGGTCGGTATCATTTCCGCAATCTGGCATTTTTCTTATCGCCGGGCCAAAACTATGACTGATACCGCAATTCAACTGTTAGCCACATTCGAGTCTCTATCCGCCAATGAGCAGCACGTCGTGTCGACTCAAATGCTGCGCCGCGTGGGTGAACTGCCGGGGGCTCCAATGTCTGATGATGCGCTAATCGCAGTTGCAGACTTAGTTTTCCAGTCGCTGGACGCAGAGGAAGAGCATGGCCACAGTAGCAATGCGGGCTGATGTTTGGCTTGTTGCGAAGAAGTGAGATAGTCACCATGGAAACGAAGAAACGAAAAGCCGCTCGAAGCGGCCGCTGTTTTCAAGTGGTGGATCAGCTGTTCTGCGGCTCTTTCTTTTCGAAGATTCCCGGGCAGAGCGATGACATCTCGGCGTTCAATGCCTGATACTCTTTCCATTGTTCAGGAAGATTGGCGTCCATGAAGATGGCTGAGGTTGGGCACTCGTGAGTGCATGCCTCGCAATCGATACACTTCTCCGGGTCGATAAACAGCATGGATTCACCTTCGTGAAAGCAATCGCAAGGGCAAACGACAACGCAATCTGTGTATTTGCAGTTAAAACACGGTTCAGCAACAACATGAGTCATTGAAGGCTCCCGAGTCAGTTGGAATTTTGTGAATTGACGTCCACTGGCTGATGCAGACCTGGGCCAGATGAGCGGACAGGAAAATTGGCTGGAATGAAAAATTCAAGAAAATGCAAATCAGGGGGACTCACATCCCCTGTTCGCCTGAGCGCTGGCCTCTGGAAGAAATGCACCCTCGATGTAAATTCAGGAACGAATGTTGCCGGATCTCAACTCATCATCCGCTCGGATCTTTGCCAGTGTCGTCGCTGACGAACCGGATGCCGCGGCGAAGTTATTTCATCGCTATTTGCGGAGGCTGTGCCGGCTGGCGCAAACGCGGATCGGAGCTCAACTGGCGCGTCGTATCGACGCGGAAGATGTGGTGATGTCCGCTTACCGCAGCTTCTTCATCAACGCCAAAGCAGGGCGCTTCTGGATTCAGGAATCCGGTGACCTCTGGACATTGCTTGCGAAGATTACTCTCCGCAAATTGTATCGATCGGCGGCACATCATTCGGCAGAGAAGCGTTCACTCCATCGAGAATCACAGGACCGCAATTCAGGCAATCTTCATGAATGGGTGATTTCTGAACAACCAGCAATCGACGAAGCGGTGGCTCTGGCGGACGAAGTCGAAGCGGTACTTCGCGCCTTGCCGGTTCCGTACCGTCGAGTGGTCGAACTGCGTTTGCAGGGCGAGTTGATAGCAGACATTGCCGAAAATGTGGCATTGTCCGAACGCACTGTTCGACGAATTCTAGCAGATCTCGAATCGCACATGCGACTGCGACATGGCCTGCACGAGAATGAGACGATTCGAGTCGTCGCTTGTCCGGAGGTCAAAACCCCGGATGTCCCTTCCCCCAAAAATGAACCGATCGACCAGATCTCTTTTGCCGATTTGGTCCTGAAGCAACTTATCGGCGCCGGCGGAATGGGTAAGGTCTATCGAGCTGCTCATAAAGCGACAGGCGAAGAAGTGGCGGTGAAGTTTCTTCGCAAGGAACTTCAGGATTCGCCTCCAATCGTCAAAAGATTTCTGGCAGAAGCGGGCATCGTAAGGCAGCTGCAGCATCCCGGCATTGTGCGCGTCAACGGGATTGGGCAGACGAATGCCGGAGTCTGGTTTATCGTGATGGACTTGATCGGAGGCAAAAACCTTGCCGATCGAATCGCTGCAGGCATTCCCGCAGTTGACGACGCCGTAAGCTGGACCACGCAGGTGGCCGAGGCACTTCATGTTGTACATCGTGCTGGCATTATTCATTGCGATCTGAAGCCCGCGAATGTCCTGCTGAATTCTGACGGGCACGTCGTCATCACGGATTTCGGACTGGCGCGAACCAATGTTTCGGCAAGTGGTTCTGAGAACACCATTGCGGGGTCTGCGCCCTGGATGTCACCGGAACAGATTGATCCAGTATTTGGGACGATCAACCATCGGACCGATATCTATGGCCTCGGTGCGCTGCTCTACACATTACTGACTGGCCTGCCTCCATTTAAGGCGTCCCGTATTCCTGATGTCCTGGCTCAGATTGTCAGTGAACCTCCGATTGCGCCGTCTCAATTCCGCTCCGAAATCCCGCCGGATCTTGAAGCTCTGTGCATGCAGTGTTTGATAAAAAGCCCGGCGCAACGCCTTGCATCTGCAGCTGAGTTCCTGCGCATGATTCGGGCCTGCGTCGAAATTCAACAAAATGATTCTGACGACACGACCAATTTGATCTGAAACGATCCATTAACCATGACATGCCGAGCACAGGGGATTGACGGTGTCGTTGGTGAACCAGAAGTTGAATGAGGTTCGCAGGCAGCGGCTGCAGGACATGGGTTCCATCTTTTTCAACATCGCGTTCCAGTAGACTCGAAAGATCCGCTTCTCGGCTTTTCTCTGAATCTCAACGTCGATGGCGACTGCCGGAATGCGAAATTCGGCCAGCACGATCGGACGCAGCACGGCACTGAACAAGTAGCGTTCATCCAGTTCGCTGAGCTTTCTCTGCAGCTCCAGTTTCACAGCTTTCTGGCGAGATTCGATTTCCTCCGCCGTCGGGACGGTTTTCGTGCGTTTGTTGGGCGTTGAGCTTTCGCGCTGCAGTGCGCGGTAGTAATCCTGAAGGCGCTTGCGGTCTCGTTCCCGCCGAGCATCGATTCGCTGCAGAAAAGGAGTTGCCTGACGCATTGTTTCGGCTTCCGCTACATGCAGCGCCAGATCCAGAGTGGCACTGGAATCTGATGGAGCATCTTTGGCCGGTCGGAGATCGCCGAGATTCAGCAGCTCACTCAACGGCACGACAACTCTGGAGCGGGCATTCAGGGTCACCGACACCAGCGACTCCCATGTTTCTTCCGACTGCAGTGTGACGTGAAACCACCAGGCGTGGTACGGCACAGTCATGACGCTTCCATCCAGGACTTTGGCTCGAGCGTTTTGCCAGCCGAATGACGATTCCACGGCTGAAGCAAATTCCGTTTTGCGAACCGGCAAATCATCGATCGCAAATGCGCCAATCGACGGCACGAAATGGCGCAGCGTCCGCCCCGCGAGATCGACAAATTCTCCTCCAAGTGACAGGACAAGTCCCTCGTCGCCTGGTTGAGTCTTCACGAGGAACGATTCGTCGTGCTGTCCGAGACTTTCCGCCAGATCTGGCGGGACAATAGCTGTTGCCTGGGAACCATTGGTTTGCCAGTCAATGATACCGCCTGAATTTTCGACCAAAGCCGTGGCAAATTCCACAAGCTGTGATTCCACGCTGCTGCGACTCATTCGTAGTCCTCACCAAACAAAGCGTCGTCCAGATTTTTGGCGTCAAGATATTTTTCCTGAGCAGCCACCAGCGTGTCGCCGAGCGTTTCGAAATCGGCATCCAGTTGCTTATCGTCAGGAGCTTTCTGCCAGAGCTGCAGCACCAGCGATTCGAATTCCTGGCCATCGTCAAGGTTGCCAAGGATCGAGCCGACTTCGCCTACCACCAGTTCAAACATGCGGATCTTGTCGTTCAACAATTTCAGAATCCGGGACTCCAGCGTTCCTGCCGTACACAGATTGAAAATGAACACATCCTGAGTCTGTCCGAAGCGGTGAATACGTCCGATTCGCTGTTCAATTTTCATCGGATTCCACGGCAGGTCAAAATTGATCAGCGTGTCCGCGAACTGCAGATTGCGTCCTTCCCCGCCAGATTCGGTACACAGCATCACATTCACCGATGACTTCAGCTGTTCCACGGCCACATCTTTGTCAGCCGATGATTGCTCGCCTGAAAATGTTGAGAAAGAAATGGCCGCTTCCGTGAGCAGCGATTGCAGCCGGTGCAGTGTGCGGATCGATGCCACGAAGACCAGAACTTTGTGGTCATGACTCTCCTTCAGGAGATGCAGCAGTTTTTCGTCCTTGGCGGAACGCGAGATTCTTCCAGCGCGTTCGCACAATTGCCGAGCCCTGTCGTCTCGTTCTGCAAGTGGCTGAAGCGTCGCAGCGGCCGTTGCCGGATGACTGCCAATCGACGTCAGAATCGCATGCAGCCGCATGCGGGAGATGCCTGCAGGTCCGTTCGCGTCGGCACTTGGAGTATCCATTGATTCTGTCGATGACGCATCCAGTTCTTCGGGACTCTCCTGTTCAGCATCATCTGGATTCGTACGCGCTGCCGTCGCCAACTGGTCACGCAGGTACTGCTGAATGTCGATGAGCAGTTGCGATTCTTCCTCACCTGGCGTTGCAATGATGGTCTGGGCATAACGTGGAGGCAGATTGATCTGCACCAGGCCACGCGTGTTTCGAATCATGACTTCGCCCAGGAGATCGCGCAGTCGATGCCGATTACGCGGATCGCGAGGATTTCCACGCGTAACGAATTGCTTCTTAAAGTCGGCTTCTGTTTTCAGATGACCAGGTTCCAGCAGCGTCAGCAGGCTATACAGTTCGACGAGATTATTCTGCACGGGCGTCGCGGTGAGCAGAAACATGTGGCGACGTTGCAGCGAGTTGACGAGCTTCCAGAGTTTTGTCGAACGGTTTCGACAGTGGTGGGCCTCATCCACGATGACCAGATCCCACTGAGCCGACGCAATCGCCTGAGGTCTGCGACCGGTTCGGGCAAACGATGTGGAAACCAGAACACGATCATGTGTCGCCCAGAATTCGTCACGGCTGCTGGATGCTGTCCTTGGTGCGATCCTGAAGTCGAGGTGAAACTTGGAAGAAAGTTCTTCATGCCACTGACTGACCAGAGGATTCGGGACCAGAATCAACACTCGTTTGATCAGTCGTCGCAGCAGGTATTCGCGAAGCAACAGGCAGGCCTCAATGGTTTTACCGAGACCGACTTCGTCTGCCAGCAATACGCGGCCTCGAAACCGCCGCATCACTTTGCGGACCGTTTCAATCTGATGGGGCAGATGCTCGACTCAGTGAGTCCTTCCAGGCACAGCAGTTCGTCAAATCCTCGCAGCAACTGCAGACGGGTGTGCGTGAGATGCAGCTGAAGCTGTTCGCGAGTCGCAAGGTTTTTCGTCGTCGAGAATTCGGAAAGGTCCGTCCGAAAGCGGATTGGAATCCCGCCGGGACTGAACGACATTCGGACGTGAGCTGAATCGTCAACGATGTCCTTCCCGGGGGTTGCGTCAAACAGCGAGTTCGTCGCGGCAGTTTTTGTCTTCATTGACAACGCTCCATGCATCCATTCAGGCCGAACCTCAAAGCAACTGATAGTCTACAGCATCGATGCCAGGCTGGAAGCCTGCCCGCATGGAATTCAGCCAATCAGCGCTTCGAATGCCTGCGTCAGAGCAAGTACTTCATAGCCGGTCGCGGCTGGCCACAGCCAGGCGGACTCGGATGAAGATTCTGTGCAGCCAGTATTTTCGCAGGAACCAGGGTCTGTTGGATTTCTCACCAGGTCGGGATTGAGTTTCAGCCTGGCATGGTAGTATTGTTCGAACTTTAAACTCAAATCGATGTGACACGGCCTGGTCAGTCGCCATTCAGGCCAATGGTCGCATTGTTGTGGCGGGAGGCAGTTGGGTCAGTTATGCGTTTAACTCGTCGATCCGCGATTTCTTCGTCATGAGGCTGAATCCGGGCGGATCACTGGATCGCACGTGGGATGGCGATGGATATCTCAATACCAGCTTTTCTTCGAGCCTCGTCAGAACTCATGAAGCCCGCGATATCGCCATTCAGACCGATGGGAGGATTGTAGTTTCCGGCTACGCCTACATTAACTTCAGCCACAATCTTGCCATCGCCCGTTACAACACGGACGGCTCACTGGACTCGTCCTTCGATGGTGACGGACGTCGCGCTGTTGGCATTTCAGGCTTTGGAAACCGGCAGACTGCCGGCGAAAGTCTCACTCTGCAGCCTGATGGCCGACTGATCACGACGGCCAATGGCAACGTCTATCGATTCAGCACTGATGGTTCATCCGACACCACCTTTGATCTGGACAGCGTCGCCTCATTCGGAGGCGGCGCGAAAACCTCGTTCATTCAGCCGGACGGAAAGATCGTCGTGGGTGGAACAAAGAACGGCTACTTCGGATTGGTCCGATTCAATTCTGATGGCTCCCCGGATGCAGGTTTTTCAGCTGACGGCATCGTCACCACGGTCTTTGGAAGTCCATTCGACGAAGCAGGAGGATCAGCACTGCAGCCGGACGGAAAGATTGTCGTCGCAGGCGCGAGCGGCCTGGGATTTGGAATTTCCAGATATCTTGCCAACGGCAGTCCGGACGGCAGTTTCTCACAGGACGGGACGACGGTGATTGATTTTGGGCCAGTCGCCACAGACGCGAAAGCGTACGATGTGGCCATTCAGCCTGATGGAAAGATCGTGGTCGCCGGAACGGTACGCACAATTATTAACCAGACATCAAACACCGAATTTGCCGTCATTCGGCTGAATCCTGATGGATCTCTCGACCAATCGTTTTCCGGCGACGGGCGAGTCTCTACTGCGCTGAATGGTTATGGCGTGGCACGCACCATCGCCATTCAGTCCGACGGGCGCATCGTTGTTGGCGGAGACGGAATGGGAGGTTTCTTCCCACTCGTGCGATACCACGTTAATGGCTCCCTGGATACGACTTTCAGTGGTGATGGAATAGTTACGACTGTCTCTCAGAACAGCTCAAGTTCGTCGCTTTCTGATATCGCCCTACTGCCTGATGGTCGGATTCTGGCCACGGGAAGTTTTTATCCAGCTGTGTCCAGTCGGTATGGGTCTGCCCTGATGATGGTGAGATACAATGCCAATGGCTCTCTGGATGCTGGCTTCGGCACCAATGGACGAGTCATTGATTCTGGCAATGCTCAACGCACCGGAAACGATGTGGAATTACTTCGCGACGGCAGCTTCCTGGTCGCAGGTGACGCAACTCTCACCGTGAATGGTTCGTTCTCAAGCAAAATGGCGGTCACGCGGTACAACAGCAACGGGTCCGTCTTTGGTCCGTTTGCCACCGTGGTGCAGTCGTTTGCCGTTCAATCATCCTGGAACCAGTTTACTCCCTTTGAGGCAAACTCGTCCGTCACTTCCCTCCTTGTGCAGACCAACGGGAAGATTGTTCTGGGAGGAACGTCAAACGGTAGTTTTGCAGTCCTGCGACTGAACGGTGATGGAACGCCGGATACAAGTTTCAACGGAGATGGAAAGCTGCTGACTGGGTTCGGGGCCGGCGAATCCACTGTGGCAGACCTGTTGCAGCAGCCCAACGCACGCCTGATTGCTGTTGGGTCGCGACGAACCCCGTATCGCGGTTCCTTTGACAGTGATTTTGTGCTCGCTCGTTATCTGGAACGCCAGAACCAGATGCGTCGACGCTGGTGACAATCAACGCAGCTGGCCACGTTGAGATTTCGGATCTCTGGTCACGCGACGACCTTCTGGAAATCCGCCGAGTCGCTGAGACGCTCGTCATCACCGACACGACGAGAGACAGCCACGCAAAATTCCGGGTCTCCGGTGCTCCCGGAGTCTTTGGCGATGGGACTAAACAGGTCACC
>JBBJME010000246.1:0-10926 GCA_037719765.1 Planctomycetaceae bacterium | reverse complement strand
ACTCAGTGAGGCAGAATTTTACGCCGCAAAGCAGCGGTTGCTTCAAACCCCGGATCCAGATCCGTCGGTTTATGCCATGCCGCCTGGCCAGGCTGCAAACGCTGTCGGTACAATTCACGGGATACAGGAACGAACATGGTGCATGCTGATGCATCTGTCGCAGTTGCTGATTTTCGCTGGCGGCATTGGCATTGCCGCTCCCGTCGTGATGTGGGCCGTCAGCAAAGACGACTCCCGCGCCGCTAATCGACACGGATTGGTGATCCTCAACTGGTACATCAGCGCGTTGATTTACGGACTGGTTGCCGGGGCGCTGTGCTTCATCGTGATCGGGATCTTTATCGTCCCGGTGCTGGCGGCGCTGACCGTCATCTTTCCCATCATCGGTGCGATGAAATGCAACGAAGGGACGCTGTGGAAGTACCCGCTGTCGATTCAGTTCTTCGATCCGGATGCTGTTTGAGTCTGGCTGTCAGAATGCTCTGGGGGCGGTGGCAAGCTGTAAGATTACCCCACTTCATACGTCACCACGCCGTGACGCTGGGCGCGGCTAATGCGGTCGGTGGCGTACAGACCAGCCAGAATGAATTCCACACAGGATGCACGCACGGCAGCGTTGTCTGCTGCGTTTACCTCGAACGCCTTATCCCAGATCGGCGGGACTCGTTTGAGCAGGGTTTCATAATGCGCACTAGGCAGCATGTCGCCAACTTCGATTTTGACACCCTTCGCAAAAATCTGCGCAATCGATTCCAGTCCGTGTTGTTCCACGTACTCTTCGAAGACTGACTTGATGGCTTCGGCAATGACTGCATCCAGGACCTGGCGTTCCGTCATCTGATGGCTGCTCATCATGTCCACTTCCAGCTTGCCGAGCGATGAGGAATACAAATGGCCCAGATCGCTGATCCGCGGCACGGCAGGTTTCTCATTCAGCACACAAGCGCGACGTCGCGCGCTGGCGATCATCGTTTGATAGTTGGCAATACTGAATCTCGCGCTGACTCCGGAATGCTGATCGATGTAGCGACTCTTGCGGGCCGCTCGACTGATCTCTTCGATGATCTGCTTCATGAAAAACGGCACAACGATCGGAAAGTCGCCGTCCAGAGACAGCTCACATTCCTGTTCCATGATTTGAATGCCGGTATCGCGTTCGGACGGATAATGCGTCTGAATCAGGCTGCCGATGCGGTCCTTGAGCTGCGGAATGACTTTGCCGCTGCGGTTGTAGGTGGCCGGATTGGCGGAAAACAGAATCATCACGTCCAGGTCAAACTGCACTGGATAGCCACGAATCTGCACATCGCGTTCCTCCAGGATATTGAACAGACCGACCTGAACCAGTTCGTCGAGTTCCGGCAGCTCGTTCATTGCGAACAGACCACGATGCATGCGCGGGATGAGCCCGAAGTGCAATGCGTCTTCTGCTGACATGCTGGTTCCACCCGCAAGCTTCGCAGGGTCGATTTCGCCGACAATATCGGCAAACTTCGTTCCCGGTGCCAGTCGTTCGGCGTAACGTTCTTTCCGAGGCCACCAGCGAATCGGAATCTGTTCCGGCGGCAGCTCCGCAACGCAGCGCTTGCCTTCCGACGTGATGGGCTTGTATGGATCTTCATGCACCGGACAGCCGGGCAGATCCAGATACGGAATCACTTCATCCAGAAATCGGGGCAGCGAGCGCATCATGCGACTCTTGCCCTGGCCTTTTTCGCCCAGAAACAGGATGTCGTGGCCCGCCAGCAGTGCCAGACTGATTTCAGGGATCACGGTGTTTTCGTAGCCCACGATTCCGGGAAAAAGTTCGGCACCGCTGGCCAGCATAGTCTGGAAATTCGACCGGATCTCTTCTTTTACATTCCGCGACTTCCAGCCGCTGGCCTTCAGTTCGGCAAGATTGGTCGGGCGATTCGTTGAATTCATGCGATCTGGATCCGATTCAAAATCAGGACATTGTTAAACTCCACGGGATTGTAGACGTGTGACTGGAGTTCGTCATTCGTTTTCTCAGATCGTCCTTCCGGTCCTCGCCCCGGAAACTATTATGCCCTGGCTTCAGGTAAACCCACTGGCCCTGGCAACCACCGGAGTTGTCGCCATGGAGAGCTGACGGAGTACTTCTGCCTGCCACTGTCGGCAATGACGTCAGTATGACCGATCGCGACTGGGCTAATTTGACAGCAGCAGCTGCCCTTCAATCGGGATGAACCGGGTTGCCGCCTGGATCAGACTTGCCGCAGTGAGCTTTTTCGCACCGTACACTTCGACTTCCACTCCATGGATGTCCCGGAGTCTTTTGACGACCAGGTCAAAGTCACCATCGCCGGATGCCAGCACCGCGACATCACATTCCCGGGCAAGCTCGATCATGTCAAGAGTGATGCCCACATCCCAGTCACCTTTCGCCGACCCATCGCTTCTCTGGATGAACGGCTTGAGTTTCACTTCGAAGCCGATGGACTTAAGGATCTGCTGGAACCGGATCTGCTTCGGGTCACCGCGATCGATGGCATATGCGAAGGCATGCACGACTTTTCTTCCTGTGGTGACAGCTTCCCAGAACGCGGTGTAGTTGAAATGACATCCATGGCTCTCCTTCACCGTGTAAAAGATGTTCTGCACGTCCACAAAGATGGCGACGCTTTGCATTGAACGACCCGACTGCCTTCTAACCGATATCAGGCGATTCGATGAGATGAGATGATGTGCGAATCCAGAGTTTATTGTAACACGCAGGAGACTGCACCCGACTCGGCACCTTGTAGGGTGTGACAAGCAATGCGCAGGCACACCGAAGCACGGTCATGGTGTGCCTGCGCTGTCGCTGGTCACACCCTACAAAATCAACGATCTGCCCAGCCGTGCGAGATCACGCCAGGATGTCCTGAATCACATGACCGGCGACGTCGGTCAGTCGAAAGCGGCGGCCGTTGTATTTATAGGTCAGGCGTTCGTGGTCCATTCCCAGCAGATGCAGAATCGTTGCATGCAGGTCGTTGAGGTGGACTCGGTTTTCAACCGACTTGTACCCGATCTCATCTGAGTTTCCGTAACTGACTCCGCCTTTGACACCGCCCCCGGCGAGCCAGGCGCAGAAGTGGTGAGGGTTATGGTCGCGGCCTGGTTTGTCTCCGGTTTGCGCGATCGGCAGCCGACCAAATTCTCCGCACCAGATGACAAGCGTGTCTTCCAGCAGACCACTCGCCGCCATGTCGCTGAGTAAACCGGCGACCGGCTTATCTGTCTCTCCGGCGAATTGCCGGTGGTTGCCTTCAATGTCGCTGTGTCCGTCCCAGGATCGCTGATTCTCCATTCCGCCGGAGTAAATCTGTACGAAGCGCACACCGCGTTCGACCAGTCGGCGAGCCGTCAGACACTGTCGCGCAAAGTGGTCACATTGTTCATCACCGATGCCGTACAGATCCTGAATGTGTTTCGGCTCAGTCGCCAGATCCAGTGCTTCCGGAGCTGCCGCCTGCATACGATACGCCAGTTCGAAACTTTCAATCCGCGCCGCGAGTTCTGTATCGGCTGCGTGCTGTTCCTGATGCAGTCCGTTGAGTTGCTTGAGCAGATTCAGCTCATTGCGCTGAGCGGATTCCGTCAGCGATGCAGGTCGCACCAGATTATCAATCGCTTCGCCCTGAGGACGCAGGTACGTGCCCTGATAAACTCCGGGCAGATATCCGGCGCTCCAGTTTGCCGCGCTGCCCTTGGGCAGCCCGCGGCCTTTCGGATCGCTCATCACGACAAAGCCCGGCAGATTGGCACTCTCGCTGCCCAAACCATACGTGACCCACGAACCCACACATGGAAAACCCATTCGCGCGAATCCGGTATTCATCGCGAACAGGGCAGGTGAGTGATTGTTCGATTCCGTATAGCCGGACTGGATCACCGCCATGCGATCGACGTGTTCACCAGATGCGGAAAGATATCGAGTACCATCTTGCCGCACTCACCGCGCGGAGTGAACGTAAACGGCGACTGCATCAGATTGCCGACCGCGTTCTTGAAAAAGCCGGTCGTGTTCTGAAACTCCGGATCGAATTCGCGAATCGTCTTGCCGTTCCACTTCGTCAGTTCAGGTCGATAGTTCCATGTGTCCACAGGACTTGGGCCGCCGTTGACAACAATCCAGATCACGCGCTTGGCCTTCGCGTCAAAATGTCCGGACTGCGGTGCCAGCGGATTGAGCGATCGATTGCCCAAGCTGTCTTCGGCCGAGGCCGCTTCAATCAGGCCCTCGTCACGCAGTAAGCCTGCCAGCCCCAGCATCCCAAGTCCACAACCACTGCGCTGCAGCATGCTGCGACGAGTCAAAAATGAAGGCATCGTCATTTTGAAGATCTCCTGTGATTCGTAGGGTGTGTGCAGCGAAGCGAAACACACCACATCGACATTCAACTATCTTGGTGCGTTACGCTGCGCTGCACGCACCCTACCGGCTATTCACTCTGTTTGAGCAACTCACCCTGATCACTCGACCACGGGATGAGAACTCGTTCCTTGCCGTCGGAGATCGTAAACGCGATGCTGCCGTCGGCGTTATACTTTACGGGGTACTGATCGGGTTTCCATTTGCGGCGGAAAAGCACATTTTTGGCGACATACTCCAGTGAGTTTCGCTCGGAATACTCGATCGAAATCACATCCTTCTCAATTTTCCATCGCATGAATCCTGGGCTTATATCATTGGGTCTGTCAGTATACCGCATTGTACCGTCGTCACGATAATGGCTCGTTATCTCTCCCGGAGAATCCTGCCACGTCCAGACGCCAAGCATTCGTCTCTCGCTCGCATTCAGCCACGGCTTCCACCACTGTATCACAACCAGGCCAAGTACAAACACGACGACGCATATGCCAGCGAGTTGAACGAAACGGATGCGACGTCGCGGCCTTTGCGGCCGATCAGTGGCTTCAGTTGTCTCCGGCACTGGGCTCATCCTGTTTACAATGTTCTAAGGATGTCGTTTGCAGTATAAGTAGGCCGGACCAAGCGGAGCGCCGTTCCGGCACCGAGGGGACCTGCCGGAACGGCGCTTCGCCTGGTCCGGCCTGCAGACTACTCGACGTACACGAATTCGGTCATATAAATTGTTTGTAGATTGATAATCGCCTGACTGGGATCGGGCTGCTGATTCAGGAATTGCACGCTGGCCGCAGATTCGGCATCAGAAGGCATTCGTCCAAACGCCAGCCGCCACGCTTCTGGACGGTTTGCTCAGGGTATTCTGCGGCAGTCGTTGGGCGAACGCCGTGGCATAATCTCGCCCCTGCGGACTGTTCATGAACATCAGAGCCTGAGGTGCGATCGTGGTCACGGGGCGCTGGCCGATGCTGACGAGATGTTCCGGCCAGTCAAACAGCATCATCATGGGAATCAACTGACTTCGCTTGATGAAAAAGTACACACTGCGGCGAGTCATGTTCTGGTCAAGTGTTCCCGGACCAAACTGAGTCAGATCCAGCCGCCCGGAAACCGCCAGCATTGAATCCCGAATGGCGTCCGCTTCCAGCCGCTGCGGAGTGCGTCGCCACAGCAGCAGGTTTTCGCGATCAATCCCAGCACGTGCTTCATCATGTGCACCCGACTGCATGTACGTCTGACTCATCATGATCAACTTGTGCAGACGCTTGAGCTTCCAGCCGTGCTTGATCAAATCCGACGCCAGCCAATTCAGCAGTTCCGGATGACTCGGTCGTTCACCGGAAATCCCAAAATCATTGGGAGTTGAAACAAGGCCGCGACCGAAATGATGCTGCCACAGTCGATTGACCATGACGCGCGCGGCAAGGCCGCCTGCACCCTGTTTGGGATCGGTCATCCAGTTCGCCAGGGTCGCTCGACGAAAGCTGGTGCGGTTCCAGCCTTCCGGCGGGGTGACCTGCCAATGAGACAATTCAACACCTGCCGGAGCCAGAACCTGCAGGAATCCGGCAGTGACGACTTCCTGCTTCTGATGGACATCGCCGCGTTTGAGCAGGTGCGTCTCCGGATAGAAATGCGGGAAACCTCGATCATCGGCGTGGTGGCTCATATGCGGCAGGCCCTCGCTGGTCACCATGACTTTGGCAAGTTGCAGACCGGGGCCTTGCTTTTCGAGATCCAGCACGGCTTGTCTCAGCGACCTCATTTCCACATTGCTGGTGGCGAACCATGTGAGGCCGGTTTTCCAGTCGTCCGATGCTTCGTCAATGTTCTGCCGCAGCACTTCCAGCGCGTGCAGGACTTTGGCATCCGGTCCGTTGCTGCCAACTTCCGGCATCGGCTGAGCCTGATCTGAAACAGACAAACGAAAACGGCCGAGCGTATGCTGTGGATTCGGATGATTCATAGACAACGTGATCGTCCATCGCGCGCTGCCGGTGAAATTTGAGGACGGTTCAAGATCAAACACCGCCGCCTGGTCCTTGCCAATGCCTCCCGAGTCCACCGCCCAGCCTGAGACAGGATCGCCGTCAATTGAAGCGGCGACTGAAAGTGAATCCGTGTTTTGCTGATGTGTGGCTCGCGCCGCCGTGAGTTTCGTGGGATAACCTTCCAGCTTGACGTCCGCGCCGGAAACATCAACCGGCACCACCTTCACCTGCACATCACCCAGCACAAAGTTTCCATTCCCCGCACGCCCTGGGCCATGTTGCGGCAGCGAATCATGCGTCAGGGCTTCAACTCGCAACGCCTTAACGCCAGGGCGAAACGATTCGGCAATGATTGTGATGACTTCCTTAGCCGGCGCCGATCCGGTGGACAGGATTGAGGAATCCGGTTGCAGCTCAAATTTCGTCCCGGCCGATGATGCGACTGAAATCACATGCAGAGTTTCCCACGGACCCGGAGGTGCCGCGGCAGGTGTCGTTGCCAGCCACTCACGGAACCTGTCTGGCAACTGAGTCTTCTCATACTCCGCCACTGCCTGCTTTTTCGCCGCCAACTGCGAGTCAAACGCAGCTTGTCGTTTGCGGTTTTCTTCCGGCGACAGGTCTATCTCGGTTTCAGCGCGAATCGCAGAGCTGAACGTGGCGGCCATCCGATAATAGTCTCGCGCGGGAATCGGATCGAACTTGTGATCATGACAGCGCGCACAGCCAATCGACAGTCCAAGGAACGACACTCCCGTGGTCATGACCATGTCATCGAGTTCATCGTAGCGCGCGGATTCAAATTCGGCTTCGGTAAGCTGCGTTGGAAAAGCTCCTGCACCCAGAAACCCCGTGGCCATCATCGCCAGAGGATTGTTCGGAGCCAATTCATCCCCAGCCAGTTGCCACTGCACGAACTTGTCATACGGCAGATCAGCATTCAGAGCGCGGATGAGGAAGTCGCGGTAGTGATAGGCATTTGGGCGATCGTAATCCTGTTCGTAGCCGTGCGATTCGGCGAACCGAGCGACATCCATCCAGTGCCGCGCCCAGCGTTCGCCGTATTGAGGCGACTCAAGTAATTCATCAATCAACTTCGACCATGCATCAGGATCGGTATCATTCACAAACGCATCGACCCGCTCCGGCGTCGGGGGCAGTCCGATGAGACCAAGGTAAGCTCGTCGAATTAGCACATGCAGATCGGCAGTCGCGTTCGGCGAAAGCTTCACGGCTTCCTGTCTGGCCCGCACAAATTGATCAATCGGCGTTCGGCACCATTCGGTATCTGCTACCATCGGCGGCGCGACCGTTTGCAGAGGCTGAAATGACCAGAACTGCCGATCACTGTCTTTGACCTGCATTTCCAGCGCAGGTGTCGTTGGTTTCTCCGCCAGCGGAGTATCGTACGGTGCGCCCAGATTGATCCAAGTGCGAATTTGGCCAATCTGTTCATCAGGCAGCTTTGGTTTTTTGAACGGCATATGGGGATCTGCCGTATGCTCGATCAAAGCCACCAGATGACTGTCGTCTGCTGCATCGGTCACAAACCCGCTGCTCATCAGCAGTTCGCGTGACGACAGATCGAAGTCGCCTTTCACGGACTTGCCGCCATGACAATCCAGACAATGCTGTGTCAACGTGGTTCGCACGGACGACTTGAACAGAGCGAGTCCCTTCTTCGCGCGTTCAGGATGATCGGCGGGAAGTGGCTTTTGTTCGTCAGACAGGGCCGGTTTCATCAACACGATGAATACTATGAGACGCACGGCAAACAAACCGCAACGCATCGCGAGGACTCCTTGAAGGCGGGATTTTGCCGCCAGCGCAAGGCACGCATGCAGCAAGGTGAGAATCCCATTGTACGCAGACCGTTGGCGATTCCAAAGCCATTGTCGCCCTCTCGCTCCGTTCACTTCAGCCCATAGAACTTCTTCGCCGTTTCACCAAAGATCGCAGTCTGTTCTGCGGTGCTGATTGTTCCCAAAACCTCGTTGAGCGCAGAGAACGCAATTTCATAGCTGGCGGCGAGTTCACAGACTGGCCAGTCGGAACCATACATGCAGCGCTGGGGACCAAAAGCTTCCAGCGCCGTATCGACGTAGGGTTTCAGATCAGCTGGCTTCCAGTTTTCCCAGTCCGCTTCGGTCACCATTCCGCTCAGTTTGCAGTAGATGTTCGGAAACTTTGCAGCGGCCTGAAGATCTTTCTTCCAGTCGTCAATCTTCTGACCTTTGATCTTTGGTTTTGAGAGATGGTCGATCACCATCGGCAGTTCGGGCAGCATCTGAGCCAGCGCGGGAGCGTGCTTCAAATGCTGAGTAAAGAACAACAGGTCGAACGGGACGTTGTGTTTCTGAAGCACTTTCAGGCCACGCACGATCTCAGGGCGAATAATGAAATTGTCGTCCGGTTCTGCCTGGGTAATGTGTCGGATGCCGACAAACTTCGGGTGCTTCACAAATTCGCTCAACTGCTCTTCGCATTTTTTTGATGCCAGATCCACCCAGCCAACGACTCCGGCGATAAAATCATGTTGCTCGGCCAGTTTCAAAACCCAGCGGTTTTCTGCGACATTGTGTTGAGTCTGAACAAACACCGACTTGTCGATGCCACATGCTTTCAAATGCGGTTTCAGGTCTTCCGGCAGGAAATCACGACAAATGGGGACGTGCTTCGGTTCGTGAAGCCATGCGTAGTCGAACGGCAGGTCGAGTTTCCAAAAATGCTGATGAGAATCAATAATCATTTCAAAGCTCCGGTGGCACGAAGGAGGTCCAGACGTGACAATTGTCGCGAGTTACAGCAATGTCGTCGAGCGAGCGACCAGGGCCCGTGCAAATTGCACATACTAACCCGAAGCGTCAGCGAGGACTGCAGGCTTTTGCCTCGCTAACGCTTCCGGTTGGCCCTAAATCAACAATTCGCTCGCGGCCGTTATTTTGCATGTTCTGAAAACAGTTACCGGTGGCTAGCGCCATTCCGCTCACAAAGGCCGTCAATCCATGTCACTCTACAGCCTCGACACCGATCCCAAATACCAGTCTCATGATGTTCCCGCGCCTGACGATCTTCCCAATGACGTCATCGTCTCGGCAGACACGCGCCGCGCGGAACGTCTGCCGGAAGGCCAGCATCGCACTCGCAAGTGGCCTGTGCTGCACGCCACGATCGTTCCTGAAATCGACGTCGCTCGCTGGTCCCTGAAAATCTGTGGACTCGTCGATCAGCCGCTGAATTTTACGCTGGAACAGTTTCGCCAACTGCCTCGGATTCAGGTCTTTGCCGACTTCCATTGCGTTACGACATGGTCGCGACTCGGCAATTTGTGGGAAGGCGTTTCGGTTCGTCAACTGCTGATGCAGGCCAGCGTTCAGTCGTCAGCTGGATTTGCCCTCATTGGAGCCCACGACGACGGCTGGACCACAAATGTTCCGCTGGAGGCGCTACTGGAAGAAGATGTTGTCCTGGCAGATACACACGATGGCCAACTGATCGACGCTGATCACGGTGGCCCCGTGCGGCTGGTCGTTCCGAAGCTGTTTGCATGGAAGAGTGCCAAATGGGTGAATCAGATCGAACTGACCGATCGCAACATCCCCGGCTACTGGGAACGTGCGGGCTACCACAACGTGGGGGACCCGTGGAAAGCACAACGCTACCGCGATGATCCAGAATGGGTACCGTGACTGCGATCTGCCTTCACACTGATTCAAAACGCAGCCACAGCGGATCGCGAGGACGCAGAGCGGCGGTCACGACGGGCACGGGTTCGAGCTGTCCCGGAACCAGTGAGACTTTGAAGGACCGCAGCAGGTTCCCGGCGATGAGCATCATTTCTGTCATTGCAAAACTTTGACCGATACATACGCGAGGGCCTGTGCCGAACGGAAACCAGGCACCGTGAGGAATCAACTCGACTCGCGGCGGAAGGAATCGCTCGGGATCAAATCGATCGGGATCCGGAAACCAGCGTCCGTCCCGGTGAGTCACCAGACTGGCGAGCCCGATCAGACTTCCTTTGGGGACTTTGTATCCGGCGATGGTCACGTCTTCTGTTGCCTTGCGCAGGAAAACGCCGATGGCGGGAGGATAGATGCGCAATGCTTCCCGAATCACGGCGTTCAAATATGTCAGTCCCGGCAAATCTGCGAACGTCGGTGCCTTGTCGCCACACACGTTCTGCAGCTCGGAACGGCAACGTTCACAGACGTCGGGATGCTTAGCCAGGAGCAGCCACAACCAGTCCAGTCCCGCGGCCGTTGTGTCGTGACCTGCCAGCATGAGGGTCATGGATTCATTGCGCACCTGTTCGTCTGTCAAAGTGCCACCGTCCCCTTCTTCATCGACAGCGGCCAGCAGCATCGACAGCAGATCTCCTTTGTCGGCATTTTCCCGCCGCCGCTGACGTACCATTTCCCAAACGATGTTGTCCATCACACGCATGGCTTTCTTCTTGCGACGATTCCAACTGGTGGGCAGCCAGAGCGGCCAGATGAACGGAGCCTGCATTTCGACGAACGCGATTTCGGACAGCGTCGCCGCCGCCACAAGCGC
>JBBJME010000245.1:0-10936 GCA_037719765.1 Planctomycetaceae bacterium | reverse complement strand
AAAAAAAAGACACTTCCCCTGCCCCCCGGCCCCCCCCCCCCCGTGGGGGGGGGGGGGGGGCCCCCCCCCCCCCCACTACTCTGGCAAGACATCCGCCACGGCTCATTCACGCCTTCCACAACGAATGAATTCAAAATTGCACTATTTTGAATCTGCTGCTTGATCCAGTTTAAGACCGTCGCTGACCCCTTTTCTATCCAGTGACGCACTATTCTTTCGTCGCATCGGCTGAATCCAGATTGTCGAAATAGCTCTTGATGCCATCGACATAGCCCGGCGGTATCTGTTCGTTTTCGATGGCGGCCTGCACGCCGGATTTGATTTCGGTGACCGTGCTTTCGTACTTCTTCAATTCTTCCGGATCGAAGTCTTTCTCAGTCGCTGCCTCTTTGGTCTTGATTGACAACAGGACTTTTCCTGCCTGGATCTGCGTTTTAGTTTTTTCGTCCTTGTAGCCTTCCGGATCGCTGTCGTCTTCATCCATAGGGCTGCCGCCCTTTTCTCGTTCGCCCTCGCCACCCTTCCCCATACCGGCCATCATCTTTTTGTACTTTTCAGCGTATTCCGCAAGCGATTTGCAGCCTTCGCATTGTTCACCGTCCAGCTGGCCTTCGCTGTTCAGTTTTTCCGCCTGCTGCAACGTCTGCAGGGCTTCTTCGAGCTGCTTCATCTCTTTGGCCGATCGAGCCAGTTCCTGAAGTTCAGTCTTTGACAATTCCAGGGATTCACGCAGCGCTTCGGCGGCTTCCTGAGCCATCTGCATTTCTTCTTCGCTCGTGGCTTCTCCGCTCTGCTTTTTGGCGGCGAGTGCTTCCAGAGCTTTCAGGGCCTGATTGAGGGCGTTTTCGAGTTCTGGCGAGCTGGCTTTTTCCGACGAGAATTTTTTCATGTCCTGCAACTGGCGTCGCAGCTGGGAGGCCAGTTTCTGGCGATCTTCAGGCGTTTTCGCTTCCAGCATGGCTTCCATGGTTTCTTTGGCCTGGTCCAGCTGCTGCTGCAGCATTTCGCTGTTGCCCTGCTGCAGTTGCTTGAGCCATTCATTCATCTTCTGCGTACGCTGTCCACCAAATTGTTGATCCGAGATCGACTGGCTGAGCATTTCACGAAGTTCTTCACTGGACACATTTTTCCACATGTCGTTCAGTGAGCCGCGATGATCCTGCAGAACTTTGGAATTCGGTTTCTTCTCCATCGGTCGCATCTGCCGCAGCGATGCCATGAGTTCTTTCATCTGCTCGTTGAGTTTGTCATCGCGTTCTTCGGCGGTCTTCACTTCCTGCGACAGCTTCTCTTCGCGGGATTTGACGGCCTTGCGAACGAGTTCGATTTCCTTCTTCGCCTTTTCAACCTTCGTCGCTGCCTCGACATTGCCAAATGGATCAAGTGTTGGCAGCAACCATACGAGGAGCGCGAGAACGCAAAGCACACCAGCCTGCATTCCGATCGGACGTTCGAACTTATAGGGCACGACGTCCGCGGGCACGATGCGGGTGGCGACTTTCGCGGCGGACTGTTCGACCAATGGCTGATACTCACCGGCAGATGAAGACAGTGTGGCCAGTGTCAGAAACAGATCGTCCGTTTTTGCATGTTGATCGACGGCGCGAGCGGCGGCCGTTCGTTCGACACGGCGGTAAAACAACCAGGCAGCACCGGCAGCTACTGCTGGAAACACCAGCAGCCATGTGAGCGGCTGTCGATTTTCCGGGAGGAGTCCAGGCAATCTGACGACAAGCACCGTGGCACAAGCCAGGACGAATGCTCCCAGCGTCCACCAATGGAGCGCTCTGGCGAAACTCGCTGCGCGAAGTCGGTTTTGAACCTGATTCAGTAACGTGACAGAAACGGGCTGATTCGACATCTCTGACTCCTGCAGCACTTCATAAAGTGTGCTTCTACTGGCAATTCCACTGTGACAGTCTACTTTTGTATCGGCTGCCGATCAATCAGATCTGCCAAAAGACGAAATTTGTCTGGTTTATTTGTGGAATCTGCAGGGTTTTCGAATGGACGAACGCTGCGAATCCTTCGGCTTGGCCATTCTTGTCCGATGGTATGGGAAAACGGCATAATCGGTGGCTGACACTTGAGCCAGGTCGCCTTCAACGGCAGAATTGACTTCCCTCCTGAAGTTTCCTGCTGCCTCACTGTAGGCTGATTAAAATGGTTACGTTTCGCCTGCCCCTGAAGTTCGTTGCATCGTTGCGCCGTGCGTACTTGCGAGATGCAGTTCTGCTCGCCATCGCGCAAATCCTGATAGGCCTCTGGCCATTGCCTCTCTCAGGACAGGATGATACAAACTTTTTTGAATCGCACATCCGCCCGGTGCTGGTGGAGAAGTGCATCGGTTGTCACGGTGATCAGAAGCAATCCGGCGGGTTACGACTGGATTCCCGTGACGCCATGCTGAAGGGCGGCGATTCCGGTGCGGCGATGATTCCGGGTGATGTGTCGGCCAGCCACCTGATTCAGGCAATTCGCTACGACGGTGACCTGCAGATGCCTCCGGAAAATGAATTGCCGGATGCCGAGAAACAGGCCCTGATCCACTGGGTGGAATCCGGAGCCTTCTGGCCACCGAACGCGGCTCCGTTGAAAGCCCCCCGCGCCGATCTGGCAAAAACGCATTGGGCATTTCAATCGGTCTCGCGTCCGGAAGTTCCAGCGATCGCTCCAGCAGATACAGCTCGCATCAAGACGCCGATCGATGCCTTTATTCTGGCGAAGCTGAATGAGGTGGATCTGACGTTGTCCGCTGAAGCCGATCGGCGGACGCTGATTCGCCGCGCGTTCAATACTCTGACCGGACTTCCACCCACCGCTGCAGACGTCGAGAACTTCATCAATGACTCGGACCCGATGGCGTACGAAAATCTTGTGGACCGGCTGCTTGCCTCCCCGACGCATGGCCAGCACTGGGCGCGCCACTGGCTGGATATCGCGCGGTATTCTGACACCAAGGGCTACGTGTACGCGCGTGAGGAGCGATTCTGGATTCATGCATGGTCGTATCGCGACTGGGTTGTTGATGCGCTCAATGCCAACATGCCATATGATCGTTTTCTGCTGCTGCAGTTGGCCGCTGATCAGGTTTCGGATCGGACGGACGAAGACCTTGCGGCGATGGGATTTCTGACGCTCGGTCGCAGGTTTCAGGGAGTCCGACGTGACATTATCGATGATCGCATCGACGTCGTCTGTCGCGGTACCATGGCGCTGACCGTCGGCTGTGCCCGCTGTCATGATCACAAGTACGACCCGATTCCGACCGCCGACTATTACTCGCTGTACGGCGTCTTCGACAGTTGCCGCGAAAAGATTGTGCCGCTGCCAAAGGCAAAGATGCAGGATGCAGCGTTCGAAGCGGAATTGAAAAAACGGACTGATGCCCTTGCAGCGCTTCGTCAGGAACGCCGCGTTTCAACGTCGGCTCGCGTCCGATCACGGATCGGGGACTATCTGCAGGCGCAACGCGAATTGCAGAAGTATCCGGAAGAGGGATTCGATCAGATCCTGGCACTCGATGATCTGCTGCCCTCCTTCGTGCATCGCTGGCGCGACTATTTGCGAGATGCCAACCTCCGCCATGATCCTGTGTTTGTGGCATGGCATCGCTTCGCTGACATCCCGAACGATCAGTTTTCTGAACGGGCAGCCATCGTTACGCAGGCACTTCATGAACTCGGTACCGAACAAATCAATCCGCGTGTCGCTACTGCATTTGCGACAGCTCCTACGTCGTTCACCGACGTGATTGCGCGATACACGACCCTGTTTCACGACATCGATGCCAGGTGGCAGGCTGAACTCAGGCAGTCAGAAGCGCAAGGCGCAGCCATTCATGCCATGGCTGACCCGTCCGACGATCAGCTTCGATCGCTGCTGTACGGCCCCGGATCACTCTGCGAAGTACCGGACGAACCGGTCGTCAATACGGAGTACGATTTCGATTCCGGAACCTGCACCGAATTGTGGAAACTGCAGGGTGAAGTGGATCGACTGATCATTAACGCGGCTGCCGAACCGCGTTTTGCAACCATCATTGAAGATCGCGAAGTTCCCTCGACACCGCGAATTTTCAAACGAGGCAACTCGGCGAACAAAGGCGATGATGTTCCCCGGCGATTCCTGGAGTTGCTTTCCGGCCCGGATCGAAAGCCCTTTGAACACGGCAGCGGGCGACTGGAAATGGCAGAGGACATCATCGATCCGACCAATCCGCTCACCGCGCGAGTCATGGTGAATCGGGTCTGGGCTCATCATTTCGGAGGGGGTCTGGTCACAACACCCGGCGACTTCGGGATTCGCGCTGAACCCCCTTCCCATCCGGCGCTGCTGGATTGGCTGACGTCGGAATTTATCGCCAGCGGCTGGAGTCTGAAGACTTTGCATCGCATGATCGTGCTGTCCGCCGCGTACCGGCAGTCCTCCGACGGCCCCGCAGACACCGCACAACTTGTCCATCCCCGCGCGATCGATCCGGAAAACCGCTTACTCTGGCACATGAATGTGCATCGGCTGTCGTTTGAAGAAATGCGGGATTCGATGCTGGTCGTTTCCGGTCAACTGGACCAGCGAAGCGGCGGCAGGCCGTCCAACCTGTTTTCAAAACCGTTCCCGGTGCGGCGTACGCTGTACGGGCTGGTCGATCGACAGTACCTGCCGGGCACGCTGCGCGTGTTCGACTTTGCCAACCCGGATCTGCCGATTCCGAAACGCAGTGAGACGACCGTTCCTCAGCAGTCGCTGTTTCTGATGAATCATCCTCTCGCCCTGGAGCGGGCAAGAGCACTTGCGGCTTCGTTACCGGTGGAGCTCAGTGCCGACGATCAGATTCGCACGCTGTATCGGCGTGTCCTGCAGCGCGATCCGACCGCTGCACAAATTGCTGCAGCGCACGAATTGCTGGCCGCCGATGTGCCGGAAAAGCCAGCCGCTTCTATCACCGCCGCCGACTGGTCGTATGGATTCGGTTCATATGATGAAACATCGCAGCGCGTCGCGGCCTTTGCTCCGCTGCCGCACTTCACTGGCACCGCATGGCAGGGCGGAGAAGCCTGGCCAGACGCCGCTCTGGGATGGGTGCAACTGACTGCGAAAGGCGGTCATCCTGGCAACGATCGCGCCCACGCATCCGTTCGCCGCTGGACCGCGCCTGCTGCAATGACCATATTGATTCAGTCCGAACTCAAGCATGAGCCTGCCGTGGGGGACGGCATCCGCGCGTTTATCGTGAGTTCAAAAACAGGGGCGATGCAATCCGCGAAAGCTTTCCAGCAGGCACTTCCGTTGAATGTGAAATCGCTGCAAGTGAATCCGGGTGACACCGTCGACTTTGTGGTTGATATCGGCGATACGCTCAACACCGATCAGTATCTCTGGACATGCACCATCAGCGACGCTGCGGCGGAATCACCCCGGACATGGAATTCCGAGACCGACTTTCCTCAGGACGGCAGCACCCAGCTTTCGCCACTTGAACAACTGGCCCAGGTACTGCTGTGTTCGAACGAATTTCTGTTCGTGGATTAAGGACGTTTTCTTTGGAGTGCGGCGACTTGTCGCCGAAGTCGTGAGCCTTGCGCCTGAATCCGGGCCATCTCCGAATTCTCACGTATTTGGCCACAAATCCTTTGTGGCAATGCAGAGTGTACTAAAATGAATGACCAGCCAATTGAGATCTCGGTCCAGTTTGGCGCGCAGCTGCGGCACGTTGCAGGAGTTGGCCATGCGGTGGTTTCCGTGCCGGATGAGTGCAGCGTCACGGACGCACTCCGGGCCATCGCAGCGCAGTTCGGGCCGACGCTCGCGGAACGGCTGGTCACAACAGATGGGACCGCACAGCGAAGTGTTCTGTTGTTTGTGAACGATCAGGCGATCGCGCATACGATGGCCGCGAGACACATGCTCAAGTCCGGCGATGTGCTGCTGCTCTATCCGCCGATTTCCGGAGGCTGAATGCTCTTTGGAGTGCGGCGACTTGTCGCCGCTTTCTTTTTCATTTGCTACTTCGGCAATCCTTCGTTCAGCGGCTGCAGGTCGTCCGGGAGGAAAAAGCCGTCCCGGCGGATGACTTCCCCGTCGAATGCGATTTCTCCGCCACCGTAGTCGGCACGCTGAATCAGGACAAGATCCCAGTGGACGCGGCTGCGATTGCCGTTGTCGGCTTCATCGTACGCATTGCCCGGCGTGAAGTGGAACGAGCCGCCGATCTTTTCGTCGAACAGCGTGTCGAGCATCGGATGCAGAATGCGATTGTTTGTGCCAAACGACCATTCCCCGATGTACCGCGCTCCTTCGTCCGAATCGAGTATTTGATTGAGGCGTTCCGGAGCGTTGCGACACGTCGCATTGTTAATCTTTCCATGCTTCAGTTCAAATCGAATACCATCAAAGACGGTCCCCTGATAGCGCGAAGACGTATTGAACTGAATCGTGCCGTTCACGCTGTCTTTGACCGGAGCAGTGAAGCATTCGCCGTCCGGGATGTTGCATTCCCCGGCACACGGGACTACGGGAATGTCTTTGATTGAAAAAGTCAGGTCCGTGCCAGGTGCGGTAATTTTCACCTGATTCGCAGCTTCCATACGGGCTTTGAGCGGCTTGAGATCTTCGGCCATCTTCGCGTAGTCCGCCGTGCAGACATCGAAGAAGAAGTCTTCAAACTGCTCACAACTCTTGCTGGCCGCCTGAGCCATCGAGGGGGTGGGATAACGCAGGACGACCCAGCGGGTTTTGGGCACGCGAATCTGCACATGCACAGGTTGCCACCAGTGCTGCTGATAGAGATCCATGCGATCGCCGGAGACATCGGCGAACTCACTGGAATTCGCGGAACCTCGCACGCCGATGTACGCATCCATTTCGGTCATCACGGCCGCTTCAAATTTCCCCGCCAGTTTCATGCTGTCTTCTGTCGCGCCGCGGTACAGGCTTCTCAGGACGGCATTGTGCTTGATGTTCACGATGGGAGTTGCACCGACGCGACAGGCTTCATCGACAAGTCGGCAGATCAGATTCGGTTCCGGCAGGTCGAACGCTTCGATCAGAACTTTCTGGCCGGACTTCAGGCGGCAACTGTGGTGAATGAGCACATTTGCGAGTTTGTCAATGCGAGGATCCTGCATGGTTAATCCGGACTTTCAAGGTCACCGAAAAGGGGTCTGACCCTTTGGAGGCAAGTCAATCATTTTGCTGTTTCAGCGTGCCGGAGAGGGTCAGACCCCTTTTCGTACAACATGAGTGGTTGTGTAACGAATTTTCGCAGGAATTTCATCTCATGCGATTGGATATTCCTGGTTGAGCGTTAAGGACAGTGCTGGAATAGAGTGTGCGATTTGTTGGTAAGAATTTCATTTCCGGTGCTCAAAATAGGGAGTGCTCGAATGTACGATGGACATTCATGTCCGTCGCATGGCCGAGAAATGATGTGCTGGCAGAGGGTACGTTGCCTCGCCAAACTTTCGACCTTGCTAGACTTGCTGGCGAGAGCTCGGACATGAATGTCCAAGCTACAAGAATCGCAGCTTTGGATTACAGATATTTCCTGAATGGTAATTTGTCATCCGACATAATGTGTCGATTGATCTCCTGTCCAGTAATAATCCAATCCTGGGAAATCTGAATCACATGCTCACTCCAGCGGGTTGCCGAGAACGGCAGGCGAGACTTTGGCAGCGGTTGCCGGATGAAATTTCGTGGGTCCTGATCGGCGATGCACGGCATGTGCAGTATTTCAGCAATTTCCGCATCAATCCCTTCAGCTTTTCGGCGGATCAGAAGTCGCTGCTGCTGTTGACTCGCGTTGGTAAGGCGATTCTGCTGGCAGACAATTTCGCGAAAAGATCGGCGACAGTTCCGTACTTCGTCGATCAGGAAGTCATTGTCCCGTGGTACACGCACAGGAAATCTGTCGCCAATCGTGACGATGCGCTTTGCCAGGCTCTGACGGAAATTGAAAATGTCTGGACCGGCGAAACAGGGCTGATCGAGCCCGAAGGCGTCTCCGAAATGTTGGCCTCTATGGTTGCCGAATACGCGGCATGGCAGTTTGCCGACGACGAAGACGAACAGCCCACGACGCTCGGCACGGTCATTCGCTCGCTGCGCAGATCAAAACACGCTGACGAGGTGGAACTGCTGAAAACCTGCATGCGCGCCTGTGAGGCTGGCCATCGACGCGCCTTTGACGTGATTCAACCTGGCGTCTCAGAATTCGAGGTTTATCTCGAAGTCCAGCGCTTGGCTCAGGAAGTTGCCGGTGTCCCCTGTATTGTCTATGGGGATTTTCGTGCTACCAATGCCATGCTGCACAAAGCCGGCGGTCTTCCGACAGAGTATCGTCTGCAGCACGGTGACCTGTTTATTCTTGATTACAGCGTGATCATTCATGGTTATCGCAGTGATTTCACGAACACGATTTCCGTGGGAACACCCTCGGACAAAATCGTGGCACAGTTCGAAGCGTGTCGTGATGCGCTCCAGGCCGCGGCGGTGATGCTGAAAGCTGGTGTTGCCTGTCGGGAACTTTGGCGCGCCGCTTCCACGGTACTGGAATCGCGAGGATTCGGGCCCTTGGCGCATCACGCTGGTCATGGGCTGGGGCTGGAACACCCGGAACCGCCGGTTCTGGTGTCCGAAAGCGACGATGTGCTGATCTCAGGGGATGTCATCACACTCGAGCCCGGTTGCTATATCGAAGGCCAGGGCGGTATGCGATTTGAACACAATTATCTGATTACCGAAACCGGCAGCGAACAATTGAGCCAGCATCAGATCAGGTTAACACTTTAGTCGCAGCCTGTTGATTTACGTGGGCCAGGCTGTCAGTCTGGCATCAAAACCATGTTCCTGAACAGCAATGACAAGCTGGAAGCTGATCCCACGCTGCGAGCGGCGGAAATTGCCGCTGTTGGTCACGGGCCTCCCCTCTCGCTGTACGGCTGTCACAGATGATCTTAACAGACAATCGTTACTGTTTACCCAATCGGAATTTTTGATGAAGGTCGCATGATCGTGTGCCCGATAACTAAGTTCGGAGCAGAGGAGGAGTGGATATCAAAGGGTGCCGCCCCGGGGAAACGAAGGCGGTCCTGAGATATTCCAAAAAACACGGGTTATGACGTTGAGGGATTCACGCATGCGTTCCAGATTGCGCTTGTTTGTCGGAGCGGAAGCTCCTGAAGCGACGGTTTATCCTGAGCCGGAAGTCTCGATGAAACTGGGGGAGTTGACTCGAATTCTGGCCGACGCCATTATCTGGGATCGCACCTGGATCTCCGATTTTGCCGATGACGATGTGCGAATCTCCGCCGATCTCTTTGAGGTGCTGTCATCCTATTCACATTCACAGATGAGGCCATCTGCGTGAGTTATGTCGCTGCGTGACGATGCCATTGCGATCTGGACTGCCGGCCTTGCCGCTGTGGATTCTGCGAAGTCGGTCGAACAGCAGATCCGGGTTCAGCAAGACCAGCTGTGGATTGCCGGCATCCGAATTCCGATGCCGGAGGCCGGTCGCATTGAGGTAGTCGGTGCAGGCAAAGCCGGGGCCGGAATGGCCAGCGGCGTCGAAGCAGCCCTGCTGGCCACGAATCTTGCGGACCGCGTCTCCGGCTGGGTGAATGTGCCCGCCGACTGCGTGCGACCGCTCAAGCACATCCATCTGCATGCGGCGCGGCCTGCAGGTCTGAATGAACCGACACAGGAAGCTGTTCAGGGAACTCAGGAGATTCTGCGGCGACTTCGATCACTTTCGGAATCGGATGTCTGCATCGTGCTGCTCTCCGGGGGTGCAAGCGCCTTGTTGTGCAGTCCGGCACCGGGCATTTCGCTCAGCGACAAGCTGTCTGTGACACGTGCCCTTGCAGGCAGCGGAGCACCGATTCACGAACTCAATCTGGTTCGCACACAACTGTCTCAGGTCAAAGGCGGACGACTGGCCGCTGCCTGCCGCGCCGGGACACTGGTGGCTCTGATCATTTCTGATGTGATCGGCGACCCGCTGGAAGTCATTGGTTCAGGACCGACAATTCCAAGTGCCCCACGTGCGGCCGATGCGTTGCAGGTGCTCCGACACAGAGAATTGCTCGACAGGATACCGCCGCACGTCGTCGCATTCCTTGAACGACAAGCAGATGCGGACCACACCACGAACCTGGAAACTGAGATTTCTCTGCCGCCCACAGTGCTCAATCGCATTGTTGCCAGTAACGCGATGGCGATTGACGCAGCGACCGTGAAGGCAAAGGCCCTGGGATACGAAGTTCAGTCCCTGGGTTCAGCAAACGCCGGCGAAGCCGCTGAGGAAGGACACCAGTTGATCAGGCACCTGCTGGAGATCGGTGTGGAATCGGGTGGCACGCCGCAAGCATCCGCACTCGGCCATCCGCGTCGCGTCTGCATTCTGAGTGGCGGAGAACCGACTGTGAAACTGTCCGGGCCCGGCAGCGGCACCCCCGGAGCCCATGGGAAAGCCACATCGCGGGGAGGCCGCAATCAGGAACTGGTTCTGGCGGCTGTCACGTCGCACCGGAATTCTGTCGACTGGAAGGACGCAGTGCTGCTTTCCGCAGGGACCGATGGAGAAGATGGCCCAACCGATGCCGCCGGGGCGATCGCCGATGAAGCGGTCGTTGCACGAATCGCCGCCAGCGGTCTGGATCCGGACAACTCTCTTGCCCGGCACGATTCGTATCCGCTTTTCGATGCCGTCGATGCTCTGTTCAAAACAGGCCCGACACATACCAACGTCATGGACCTGCGCGTGGGTTTGCGATTCATATAGCGTGGACATTCTTGTCCGAGTTCTCGCTGAAAGGTCGCATGCTTAAAAAAGGTGTCAGGAACGAATGGCACTGTCGTGATTATAAGTTAATTCATGTGCAGTGTTTACGCAATTCGGCCCTGAGGACATCACGCGGCTTCTGCATCAGCG
>JBBJME010000244.1:0-11015 GCA_037719765.1 Planctomycetaceae bacterium | reverse complement strand
CACAATTTCCCGATACCCCAATTTCACCCAAATACCAACTTTGCTGCGGCCTAGGGCTAACCGCATCCCTGGTTGTCGCAGGCCGCTCAGGTCGTCATGATTGATGGCTGTTTCAACCGTTTTCGACTGTGTCCGCCAGAGGCCGATTCGTTATGCAACAACGATCCACCACCAGTCGCAGGCGCACGCTTGCCGGATGCATGGCTGGCGGGCTTTCGCTGAATCTGACAGGTCTGTTGCGGGCTGAAGCGGCAGCCGGGGTGATTGGGGCTCCTAAAATTCGGTCGTGTATCTTTGTCTTTTATTATGGTGGCCCCAGTCATCTGGATACGTACGATCTTAAGCCGTCAGCTCCTTCGACGGTGCGGGGTGAGTTCAATCCGATAGATACCACGGTTCCCGGAATTCAGATCTCCGAACATTTGCCGCAGATGGCTCGCGTCATGCATCATTGCGCGATCGTCCGCAGTATGCATCATTCAAACCGACTGCATGATTCGGCCTCGACGGAGGTCTTTACGGGCCGACAGGGATTGCAGGGTGACCGGGAAGAGTTCGCTCCGATCCCTCAGTTTTTTCCATCACATGGTTCGGTCGTGAATCATCTGCGACGGCAATTGAATGGAAATCCTGATTCTGCACCGGTGGCCCATGCGGCACTTCCGTGGCTCATTCATAACGTTGTGACAACGCCGTGTCAGGGCGGAGGATTCCTGGGGCAGCAGTTCGATCCGTTCGAAATCAACGCCGACCTTCCCTCGCTGCGTTACCAGGTGGAAATGCTGCGGCGACTCGATCAGCTCTCACCCGATCGCATGCAGCATCGCCGGGAACTCCTGAGCCGACTGGATGTGATCCACAACGCTGTTTCCAATCCGCAGGCTATCCGGCTCAGCGAATACAGCCGTCGCGCGGTTGAGCTCCTGGATTCCACGGCACTGCACACGGCACTGGACATTTCTCAGGAAAGCGCTGCGACTCGTGAACGCTACGGCTTGACGGCGCCAACCGCTCAGCCAGGTGATGGAGCTGCTGCAGGCGCTGCCGGGCGTGACTTGCGCGGACAGAATCTGCTGCTGGCCAGACGGCTTGTGGAAGCAGGTGTGCCGTTTGTCAACGTGAATGATTTTCGACAGCAGGGACAGAACTGGGATTCGCATGCCGACAATTTTGGACAGAATAGGAAGTATCTGCTGCCCCAGGCGGACCGAGCCCTGGCGGCATTGATTCAGGATCTGGATGAACGCGGACTCCTGGAGAGCACACTTGTCGTCGCCACGGGCGAATTTGGCCGCACACCAACCATCAACGCCAGCGCTGGCCGGGATCACTGGCCCGATTGCTATTCCCTGGTCCTCGCGGGCGGTGGCATCAACGGCGGACAGGTGTTTGGTTCCAGTGATCGCATCGGAGCGTATCCGGAAACCGACCCGGTGACTCCCGCAGACCTTGCCGCCACGATCTACTGGCGCTTCGGCATCGACCCTGCGACCGAAGTCCGGGACACGACCGGCCGACCTCATCGCATCGCCACCAGCGAACCAATCCGCAGATTGTTTGCCTGATATACTCCACACGGCCTCAAATGACACATTTGAGACCCAGGCATAGTAGCCTGAAGCGTCAGCGAGGAATGGGGAATTCAGGCCCTCGCTGACGCTTCGGGCTAATGTCCGTTTCGACCGCGGCGGAATAGCGTTGGACAGTCTGCGTTTGGCGGTAGGGTGTATGCGGAGCGCAACACACCAATTCTCTTTGGCTCCGGAATGGCAACACGACGGAGACAACGTTGGTCCGTACTGTCGTGATTGCATCAATCTGTTCGAAAAGACCCAGTCGCGTAATAGACGGCGAAAGTGGCGAGCCAGTGCTCGCCTTCGTAGTGTCCGCTGTTGACGTAGGTCATGCCGGCGTCGAAGTGCTTGCGAGCGGAATCCTGAAGTAACGCGTTGCGAGGATCTGATTCGGGCAAAGCCGTTGCAATTCCCGCCATCGTCCATGCTCGGGACAGATCGAGTCCCGCGAGATGCACCAAATGTCCATCCGTCACGTCGCTGACTTCCACCGGTTCCATCATGGGACCCATTTGCCCGTTGCGCAACTGAGGCAGGAACGTGTCGAGCCATCCGGAAAAATCTTCTCGCGGCAGGACACGTCTCATGAGGTCCGCTTCATTAAAACCCGGCGAAAAGAAATCGTTGCCGGAAGGCTCATAATGTGCCGGATAGTTGACATCCTTCAGATAGAAGTGTTTCGCTCGGGCGATGATCAGTTCCTCAAGCGGCTTGTGCCCGGTCCTGCGAGCATAGTCCAGTTCCAGTGAAAGCGCGAATCCGGTATCGGGATGAATTCCCGTGCGAATCGGATGACTGAGTTTTGGAAGGTAATCCATCGAGTACTGCACGACGACCGTTTCCAGCGGCCTGAGATGATCCCGCCACTGTTTTGCGTCGGCGTCGTCCCAGTCGTGAAGTTCGGCGACCAGTTGCAGAGCCCACGCCCAGCCATACATGCGTTCAAAGCTCTTGTTCTCCTTCGGCTGAAAATAATCCGCCTCGACCTGCAACTTGTCTTTCGTGAGCTGCTGATTCAGTGTCTCACGAATCCGAACGGCTACAGAAGAGTCGGGATACAGCTTCAACAGACGAACCAGCATCCAGTGGCCATGCACCGACGAATGCCAGTCGAAGCAACCATAGAAAACAGGATGCATGGCTGACGGCGATTTTACGTCTTCCGGAGAACTCATGACATTCGAAGGTTTGTTGGGATACTCCTGAGGAATCCCTTTGAGCGCAAGAGCCGCGAAGGCCGCGACCTGATCATCGGACAGCATCATTCCCAATTGCTCCAACGGCCTTGTCTCATGTTCAGGCTCTTCCGCAAACGCGACCGGGAACGGCCGGGCATCAGACGCGATCATTACAAAACCCAGAACGACAAAACAAATGCTCAGCGGTTGAGAACAGATCTGCATAACTCCACTCTTCTTAGTTGGACAGCGAATGAGGATTTGTCGTAGCTGAATTCGTGAGAATTCAGAACTCGGCTGAATTCTCACGAATTCAGCTACGGGACAGGGACGGTCTGGTCCGCCGTTCGCCTGAGCACTCAATCGTCCCTTCGCGGTACGTGGTGAGTGAACTCTCGCAGTCTGGTGCAGCAATGCAAGGCTGCCGGATTAGCAGCACCCAATTCACAACACGGTGTTTGTCGCTGGACTCTTCTGTGAAGTGTTGCGACGATGGTCTGTCTGTCCACAAGCGAAGTTCATCATGAATCGGATTCGAGCCATGCAGAACGGAAAAATACCTCCACGGTCGAATTCGGGCCGTCATCGACACGGGCGAGTTCGACGCGTTTGGCTTGTCTTCTGCTGTTCCATCGCTGTTGCTGTTACCGTTGTAGAACTTGCTGCGGCGGAGGAAGGCCGTGTTGTTGCACGTCGATTGAATCGCCTTGAGTACCAGAACACGGTTTGCGACCTGTTGGGCGTGAAGATTGATTTTCAGGAGATGTTGCCGCCGGATAATTCAGAGGATGGATTCGACAACGCAGGTGAAGCACTCCACACATCGTCGTTTCTGATGGAACGATATCTGGAAGCAGCAAGCATGGCGCTGGATCGCGCGATTGCGAATCTGCCACAGCCACCAAATAGTCAGAAGCGTTACAGCCTGAAGGAAACTCATCAGGTCAAATCGACGACGGAGGACGTCTTTCGCAAGTCGGATGACGACGATCGAGTTGTCATGTTCAGTTCATCGCCCTGGCAGTCGGCAACTCTGTCTCCCTTTTATCCGCCAGATCCTGGTAACTACCGATTTCGGATCTCGGCCGCTGGAATTCAAAGCTCCGGCAAGCCTGTGACGTATCGTGTGGATGCCGGACTCATGCTGATGACCGGCAAGCAGCATCTGGTCAGTTACTTTGACGCCCCGGCAGACACGTCGGGCATCGTGGAATTCATCGACTATCTGGATGCACGAAATACGATCCGCATCCTGCCGTATGGACTTGCGTCTGCTCAGGACGTTCACAAGATCGGCGCGGATAAATTTGACGGACCCGGTCTGGCAATTGACTGGATCGAAGTCGAAGGGCCATTGAATGAAGACTGGCCACCAGCGAGTCATCGTCTGGTCTTTGGCGATCTGCCGCAAGAATCGGCTCCGATGGAAGACCAGTCCGCTCGCGTCGAAGTTGTATCCAGCGACCCGCTGGTCGATGCAGAACGCCTCCTTCGCCGATTCTGCCGTCGAGCGTTTCGACGGACGGTCAGCGACAAGGACATCGCTCCGTTTATCCAGCTTGTGAATAGTAAACTCCATGAGGGACGATCGTTTGAACAGGCCATGCGGGTCGGCCTCACGGCGGTCATGGTGTCGCCGGAGTTTCTGTTCCTTCCGGAGAAGCCTGGTACACTCGATGACTTCGCACTCGCGAGTCGACTGTCGTATTTTCTGTGGCGTACGATGCCCGACGAGGAACTTCTGACGCTGGCTGAACACACGAAATTGCACAGCCCCGAGATCCTGCACGATCAGGTCGAGCGGATGCTGAACGATCCGAAGTCACAGGCGTTTGTCCGCGATTTTGTCGGGCAGTGGCTGAAGCTGCGCGACATCGATTTTACAATGCCTGGCCATCAGCTGTATCCGGAGTTCGACGACATGCTGAAGGAGTCGATGCTGCGTGAGACCGAATTGTTCTTTGCGGAAATCCTGACGCATGATCTGAGTCTGACCAACTTTGTCGCGTGCGATTTTTCCATGCTGAACGGACGGCTGGCGCGACACTACGGCATTCCCGGTGTTGAAGGCTGGGAATTCCGCCGCACACTGCTGCCGCCTGACAGTCACCGTGGCGGTGTCCTGACAATGGCCAGCGTCCTGAAGGTGACCGCCAACGGAACTTACACGTCGCCTGTCATGCGCGGGGTGTGGGTTCTCGAACGCATCCTCGGCACACCGCCCGCTCCACCGCCGGAGAACGTGGCAAGCCTGGTTCCGGACATCCGCGGAGCGACCACCATTCGGGCGCAACTGGTCAAGCATCGCCAGGACGAGGCGTGCGCGGGCTGCCATGATGAGATCGACCCGCCCGGTTTCGCTCTGGAAAATTTCGACGTGATCGGCGGCTGGCGCGACCGCTATCGGCTTGCCGGATGGACGCGCGAAGCCGAAGAAGTCACGCTGAATGGCAGGAAAATGCCGTATTACATTGGAGCGAAGGTTGATCCGTCCGATGTCTTGCCGGATGGCCGCACGTTCCGAAATATCGATGAACTTAAGTTGCTTTACCTGGCCGACAAGGACCAGCTCGCACGCAATCTGGCACACAAACTGGTGACGTACAGTACCGGGGCCGCACCTCGCACAGCGGACCAGCCACAGATTGAAGCGATCGTGGCCGAATGCCGAACGAAGGGCTATGGTCTGCGATCGTTAGTTCATGCGGTCGCGGGAAGCGAATTGTTTTTGAAGAAATGAGTACCTTTGCAGAAGACATATCGTTTAACCGCGTGCCCATCGGGCCGCGATCGCTGTGAAGGCGCGGGGCGATGCCCAGGCGGTTAAACGAGATTGTCGAATGAATTCCTGCGGAGTTGCTTCACAAAGGAATACGTAATCATTTTTGCTGAATGTGAGGGGTAAACATGTACGACGTGAAATCGAAGTTTCCTCGGCGAGCTCTGTTGCAGGCAGCAGGAGTTGGAATTGCGCTGCCCGTGCTGGATTGTTTTCAACCGCGGGCAAGGGCCGCTCAGGAAGAAGCACCGCCGCGAAGAATGGTGTGCATCTGCACGCCGCTGGGACTCCATCCGGCCGATTTCTTTCCGACCAGGCCCGGACCTGACTATGAATTGACTCCGCATCTGGAAGTCTTTGGGGAGTTGCGAAAAGACTTCACGGTGATCTCCGGCCTGTCACATCCGGAGGTTGGTTCCAGTCACGATTCGATCTTCAGTTTCCTGACAGGTGCTCCGCATCCGGAAATCCGATCCGGTTTCCGCAACAGTATTTCACTGGATCAGTTTGCGGCTGAACAGATTGGCGGGTTAACGCGGTTCCCCGATTTGTCGCTGTCGGCGGAGGGCTTTGGACTCTCGTGGACGCGCAGCGGCGCGTTTGTGCCCTCGGACCTGTATCCCGCCAATGTCTTTGCTCGCATGTTTCTGGCAGGACGTCCCGACGAAGTGAAGTTGCAGCGGCAGCGTTTGAGCGACGGACGAAGCATTCTGGATATGGTGGGCGAGCAGGCCCGGCTGATGCAGCCAGCGCTGGGTCAGCGCGATCGGGAAAAGGTTGACGAATACTTTACCAGCGTTCGCGAGCTGGAACAGCGGATGGCGATTGCGGAAGAGTGGTCGCAGCGACCGAAACCGCACGTTGATGCTCAACAGCCTCAAAACAACATGAATTCGGCAGACGTGATCGGCAAGTCGCGGCTGATGTTTGATCTGGTCCATCGGCCATCCAGACCGATTCGACACGGCTGATCACGATGCTGCTGCTGGGGACCAGCCCGGTGCCTCCGATTCCCGGCGTTTCAATGGGCCATCACGACCTTTCCCATCATGGACAGGATCCCCAGAAAATCGCACAGCTGCGGACTGTTGAGATCGAAAAATTGAAAGTCGTGCATGAGCTGTTGTTGAAGCTGAAGAACACGGAAGAGCAGGGTGAGAGCCTGCTGGATCGAACCATGGTCTTCTTCAGCAGCAACTTGGGCGATGCCAGCACGCATTCAACGAAAAACCTGCCTGTGCTCCTGGCAGGAGGCGGCTTTCGGCACGGCGAACACCTGGCCTTTGACCCCGACAACCCGCCACCGCTGTCGAATCTGTACCTGTCGATGCTGCATCGTCTGGGCATCCACGCCGACAAGTTTGCATCAAGCAGCGGAACACTCACCGGACTGGAATCCTGACGGAGCGGAAACGTCAGACTACCGAATGTGCACGTCCAACTCCTTTGATTGACTTCATCAAATGGGTTAGTCTGGTCCTCAATCAAGAGACCTTTGGAGTGCGGTGACTCGTCACCGCTTTCTTTTTCAGGTAATTTGGCTCAGGGTCAGACATTCGTTTGTTCCGCCGAATTCACTTGAAATTGAAATGGAATGTTCTCTGCTTTTCCCAGGCCGATTGACAAAAAATGCCGTGTTGGAAAGGCAAAGCGGCGACAAGTCGCCGCACTCCAAATGCCTGTCGCTTGTTTCAGGTCTGGTGAACGCTATCAGGCCCAATTCGCATCTTTCTGGAAGTCTCCCGCCATGTTACGTCGTCTCATTCGATTGTGTTTTGGATTTCTGATTGTCGCCGCATCCGTGGCGTTGTTACCACATCCGGCGCTCGCCGCTGAACCGATTAAGGCGTTGATTGTGGATGGGCAGAACAATCATGCGGTGTGGCCGACGACCACGAAGATGATGAAGAAGTATCTCGAAGAGTCAAAACTGTTCACGGTCGATGTTGCCACGGCCGCACCGGAGGGCACTGATCCAAACTTCAAACCGGACTTCAGCAGGTACGCCGTCGTGATCAGCAATTTTGGCCACGGTGCGGCAGCATGGCCGGAAGATACGCAGAAAGCGTTCGAAGCTTTCGTGAGCGGCGGTGGTGGATTCGTCGTGGTTCACGCGGCGGACAATGCATTCCCTGAATGGCCGGCCTACAACGAGATGATCGGACTGGGCGGTTGGGGTGGCCGCACGGAGAAAGACGGCCCGTATGTGTACGTGAATGACAAGGGTGACGTTGTGCGCGATGAAACACCCGGCAGCGGTGGTAATCACGGGGCTCAGTGGGAATTCCCGGTGATCGTACGCGACAAAGAGCATCCGATTACGAAAGGCATGCCGACGGAATGGCTCCATGCAAAGGATGAGCTGTACGACAAATTGCGTGGACCAGCCAAAAACATGCAGATTCTCGCGACAGCGGAATCCACAGTCACCGGACGCAACGAACCGATGATCTTCACAATCGGCTACGGCAAAGGCCGCGTCTTCCACACGCCAATGGGTCACGCGGAGTACTCTGTGGAGTGCGTGGGATTCATCACGACACTGCTGCGCGGCACTGAATGGGCGGCCACGGGCAAAGTCACATTCCCGATCCCTGCCGACTTCCCCACCGCAGAAAGAACGAGCAGCCGACCGTTTGAAGATTAGCTGTCCGTATTGATTCTGCCCTCTGTATTTGCAGCAGTATTTTCGAGGTTGGTCCTGAACGCTCATGTACGATCTGATTGGCGACATCCACGGTCATGGCGACGAACTGATTCAACTGCTGAATGCCCTGGGTTACGAGGAGGTCCAGGGCGTGTACGAGCACCCTGAGCGAAAAGTGATCTTCCTTGGCGATTTTATTGACCGAGGACCGCAGATTCGCCAGGTGCTGGATATCGTGCGGCCCATGATCGATGGTGGCAAGGCCCTGGCTGTCATGGGGAATCATGAATTCAACGCTTTGGCATTCCACACGGAGCACCTGCATCGCAAAGAATCATTTCTTCGCCGGAGAGACAACAAGAACATTCGTCAGCACAGTCAAACGATTCTCCAGCTCACCGATAAACACCTGGCGGGCTCAATTGAATGGTTTGGGACGTTACCCATGTGGCTGGATCTCGACGGTCTGCGTGTGGTTCATGCCTGCTGGGACGAAAAGGCGATGGCCACGATCCGATCGGCCCGTCCTGGCGACGAGGTCATCACTTCGGATTTTCTGCATGCCGCGTGTGATCCGGAGAATGCGCTTTTCGACGCGGTGGAGATCATCCTGAAAGGCAAAGAAGCCGAACTGCCGCAGGGTTATTCATTCACCGACAAAGAGGGCCACGTTCGCACGGCGACCCGCACGCGCTGGTACATGTCCCCGCATGACCAAACCTGGCGGACCTATGCTCTCACGGACAGGATAGACAGCGATGCTCCGCTTGAGCAGTCTGTGATCGACGCGGCAAATCCTTATCCGCTCAATGCGAAGCCCGTGTTCGTCGGACATTATTGGTTGTCAGGCAAGCAGCCCGAACTGCTCGCGCGAAACGTCGCATGTGTGGATTACAGCGTCGCCAGAGGAGGGTATCTGTGTGCCTACCGCTGGAACGGAGAACAGCAATTAAGCAGAAGCAATTTCTTTTGGGTCGGCAAGGAGCCTACGTCATGATTTTCCACATCGGCTGCGCGCCTTCGACACCGACGAGTGAGTTGTCGAGACCGCCAAAGAAGTAGGTGAGTTTTTCCGGGCTGAGGCCGAGCTGTGTCAGGATCGTGGCGTGCATGTGTCGGACATGGAACACGTCTTCCACGGCCTTGCTGCCGATTTCGTCGGTGGCTCCCACGGTGGTGCCGCCTTTGATGCCGCCGCCAGCCATCCAGACGGTGAAGCCGTAGCTGTTGTGATCGCGCCCGCTGCCAGTGGCGTATTCTGCGGTGGGCTGACGTCCGAATTCACCACCCCACACGATCAGCGTATCCTTGAGCAGGCCACGCTCTTTGAGGTCCCTGATCAGTCCGGCAATTGGTTTGTCGGTTTCGCCAGCGTGCAGATTGTGATTGCTTTCCATATCGGAATGCGCGTCCCAGTTGTCGTCGTTGTGGGCACCGCCGGAGTAAATCTGGACGAAGCGAACGCCACGTTCGACAAGGCGTCGAGCCAGGAGGCACTGGCGTCCGAATTTTTCGCTCTTTGGATCCGTCAGACCGTATTGTTCCTGCGTCGCTGCAGTCTCCTGCGAAATATCCACGGCCTCCGGAGCCTGCGACTGCATCTTGTAGGCCAGTTCGTAGCTCGCAATGCGCGCGGCGAGGTTGCTGTTGTCGGAACGCGAAGCGTAATGGTCTTCATTATATTGACGCAGCGTGTCCAGCAGACGGCGTTGAGAATCGCCTGCCAGTTCCGAAGGCGGAGTCAGGTCCAGAATCGGATTCTTCCCGGACCGCATGACGGTGGCCTGATACGTCGCGGGCATGTAGCCGCTGCTCCAGTTTTTCGAGCCACTGATCGGGCCTCCGCGAGGATCCAGCATGACCACGAACCCAGGCAGGTCTTCGTTGACGCTGCCGAGTCCGTAGTTCGCCCACGAACCGATGCATGGGTGTCCGCTGAGAATTCTGCCGGAGTTCATCATCAGCATGGCAGATCCGTGAATCGGCGAATCGGCCGTCATCGAATGCACAAATGCGATGTCGTCAGCATAGGTGCCCAGATGCGGAAACAGGTCGCTGATCCACTTGCCGCATTCGCCGTACTGCTTGAATTTCCAGCGAGGTTCCACAATGCGGCCCTGATTGCGGTGTCCGCCGCGCCCGAAAGTTTTGACTTCCATCGTCTTGCCATCCATGCCGTACATGGATGGTTTGTAATCAAATGTATCGACCTGACTTGGTCCGCCGTACATATACAGGAAGATCACGTTCTTCGCTTTCGGGGCGAAGTGCGGTTCTTTCGGAGCCAGCGGATTTCTGAACTCCGTCACACCATCGGCGGCGACCGCCTGGTAGTTCAGAAAGCCATCACGATCCATCATCGCCGTCAAAGCCAGTCCGGCAAATCCGGAACCCGTCTGCCACAGCATTTCACGGCGGGTACGTCCGCAAAAGTTTTTCGTTGTCATGGGGTATCTTCGTTATATTCGCAGATCAGAAAGTAGGTCCTGCCTGCCCGGCCGTTCTTCGTGGTCTTTCGCACAATTTTGGTGGAGTGATATGGAGTCGGTAAAATGCTGGGTTCTCGTTGAATACGAGATCCCGGTTTTCGCATGGTACAGAATGTAGTTGTCCATTTCCCAGTAGAAACGGGGGTATTAGCGTTTTGCGGAGTTGTAGACAGCGTTTTATGGTCGGCTGGGCGGCACTGAATAAGGCGCGTGAGCTGAATTCAGATTTGTGTGCCACTGGCATTGCCAGTGCTGGGCTTTGTCGCTTAGCCTTTCGGACATGGAAGTGAATCACCGGAAGACAGTTCGACATTTCGAAGATGCTCGGCATCTGCACGAACTCACGTT